>JAZDIN010000071.1:0-5014 GCA_043804895.1 Candidatus Altarchaeota archaeon | reverse complement strand
CCCCCTTTCGAGAGGGTTCTTTAGTCCTGCGGTGGTTTGACGACTAGGGCCATTGCTGCGGCTATTATGCAGAGTATTCCTGAGGGTATGAAGGCCCAGAGGTAGCTGCCGGTTGTGTCGAACACCATGCCGCCGAGTATGGGGCCGAGTATTCCTGCTATGCCGTAGCTGGTGAACACGAAGCCGTAGTTGGCTCCCATGTTCTTTGTGCCGAAGTAGTCTGCTGTGGCGCTTGGGAATAGGGCGAAGTTTCCTCCGAAGTTGAACCCCACCCAGGCTGCGGCCACAGTCAAGAGCATCTCCGAGGCGCCCATGTTAATGAGGTAGAGCATCATTATCCCCTGTAAGAGGAACATTACCGTCATGGCTTTGCTTCTGCCCATCCTGTCCGAAAGCCAGCCCCACGTTATCCTCCCTGCTCCGTTGAACAGGGCGAGTATGCCGACTGCTGTTCCGGCCGCGACAGGGGTGAGTCCGCTGTATATTCCGAATGGCTTCAGGATTCCTATGACCATGAGTCCTTCTCCTGCTCCGAATACGAACATCGTCCAGAGCATCCAGAATTGCCTGGTCTTCACCATGTTCTTCCAATCATAGTCAACAGTGGATGCCTTCTTCGCCTGCTCTTTCTGTTTCCATCCATCCGGGCAGTATCCTGCGGGTGGGTTCTTGAGAAGCTGCGCCCCGATTACCACGGAGATCATGAAGATGATTCCAAGGTATTGGAACGCGCTCATGAGGCCGTACTTCTCTATGAATGACGTCGCCAGTTGGCTGAAGAGCCATGCGCCGGCTCCGAATCCTGCGACTGCCAGGCCGCTCACGAGGCCTCTTTTATCTGGGAACCATTTCACGCACGCGGCTATGGGACAGACGTACCCTAATCCAATTCCTGCTCCGCCTATGAGGCCGACAGTCAACGTCAGGAGCAGGAAATTGCCACCGGTGTAGGATGCGAGGATGTAGCCGAGCCCAAGGAGAACCCCCCCTGCTGTCGCCACAACCTTCGGCCCCCTCTTATCCTGCTGTCGTCCAGCGAATATCATAGAGAACGCGAACGAGGCTAAGCCGACCGAGAATATTATCTGCGTCTGCGTTGTCGTGTATCCGAATCCGTCAATGAGCGGCTTCACGAACACGCTCCAAGCGTATATCGCGCCGAGGCAAAGCTGAACTACCAGTGCTCCGATTACGATAGTCCATCTGTTCTCTTTAGCCATAGGTTGGATTATCAGTTAATCCTCTGCGTCTTAAGCGTCTCAACGACTGTGGGGTCAGCCAATGTCGTCGTGTCGCCGACTTCCCCGACGCCTTCAGCTATCTTCCTGAGGATGCGCCTCATAATCTTCCCGCTCCTCGTCTTCGGGAGGGCGTCAGCGAACTGTATCTTGTCTGGCTTCGCTATTGGACCTGCGACCTTGCCGACGTGCTTTCGGAGTTCCTCTTTGAGCTCCTCTTTCTTCTCAACGCCAGCCTTCAACGTCACGTAAGCGTAAAGCGCCTGACCCTTAATCTCATGTGGGAACGGCACGACAGCTGCTTCTGCAACGGCGGGATGGCTTACAAGAGCGCTTTCCACCTCCGCAGTACCCATTCTGTGTCCTGAAACCTTTATAACGTCGTCGACGCGGCCCATCAACCAGTAGTCTCCTTCCGAATCTATGCGGGCTCCGTCGCCTGTGAAGTAGACTCCGGGGAACATCTGCCAGTAGGTTTCCACGAACCTCTCATGGTGGCCCCATACGGTCCTCATCATCCCAGGCCACGGCTTCTTTATGACTAAAAGGCCTCCTTCTTCAGGTTTGACTTTCTCGCCTTTTTCGTTGAAAACGTCTGCTATTATGCCGAAGAACGGCCTACTGGCTGAGCCTGGCTTCAGGGTGTGCGCGCCAGGAAGCGGCGTTATGAGTATACCACCTGTCTCGGTCTGCCACCATGTGTCCACTATCGGGCAACGTTCCTTGCCGACGACCCTGTAGTACCAAAGCCACGCTTCCGGGTTTATTGGCTCGCCAACGGATCCAAGCAGTCTTAAGCTGCTTAGGTCGTGTTTGTTGACGTAGTCGTCTCCGAAGCTAGCTATCGAACGTATCGCAGTTGGAGCGGTGTAGAATATGTTCACCTTGAACTTCTCCACAACATGCCAGAACCTGTCCTTGTCAGGGTAGGTAGGAACACCCTCGAACATGAGTGAAGTTGCCCCGTTCAAGAGAGGACCGTAAACGATGTAGCTGTGGCCTGTAATCCAGCCGATGTCGGCTGTGCACCAGAATATGTCTTTTTCATGGTAGTCGAAAATGTACTTGAACGTCAGGTAAACGTAGGTCATGTACCCGCCGGTCGTGTGCAATACGCCCTTCGGCTTCCCTGTCGTACCGCTCGTGTACAGTATGAACATCGGATCCTCCGCGTCAAGCTTTTCAGCCTCGCACTGGTCTGAAACGTTCCCCATCTCCTCATGCCACCAGACGTCACGGCCAGCCTGCATCGGGCAGTCGAATTCTGCCCTCTTGAACACGATGACCTTCTTCACAGTCGGGGACGTTTTCAATGCCTCGTCTATGTTCGTCTTCAGGGGTATCTGTTTGCCTGACCTGAGGCTGACGTTCGACGTTACTACGACCGATGACGTAGAGTCATTCAGCCTGTCAACTATTGATGCCGAGCTGAATCCGCCGAAGATTACGTTGTGGATTGCCCCGATTCTCGTGCATGCGAGCATGGCAACCGGGAGCTCAGGTATCATCGGCAGGTATATGCAGACCCGGTCACCCTTTTTCACTCCCTGCTTCTTCAGCACGTTTGCGAACTTGCACACTTCCTTGTGCAGTTGAGCATAGGTTATCTTCCTGACGTCCTCCTCCGGCTCGCCTTGCCAGAGTATCGCAACCTTGTCCTTCCTGTTCTTCAGGTTCCTGTCAAGGCAGTTGTAGGACATGTTAGTGAGGCCGCCCTTGAACCACCTGCAGATTATCTTCTTGTCATCCCAGAAGTGGAATTCGTCCCATTTCTTGTACCAGTGCATCTGGTTGGCAACTTCAGTCCAGAAACCCTCAGGGTCTCCTATGGACTTCTTGTACATCGCCTCGTACTCATTCATGCTCTTGATATAAGCCTTCTCAGAGAATCCCTTTCTTGTGGGAATCTTGACGCCTTCCTGACTAATGGACTCGATTGCTGAAGTCATTCTCAAATCACCATACAAAAATATCTTAAGATTTTAGTAATTCTCATCCATCATATATAAATTAACAGCCTGTGTGAGTATTATACATGGCTGATGTGGGCAAGCTAAAGGAGGAGGATTCGGTCCTAATCGTCATCGATGTTCAGGAGAAGTTTAAGCTAGTTATTCACGGCTGGGACGGGACATTGGTCAACATAGTCAAATTGGTGAGAGGTTGCCAGATACTGGACATACCCGTGATAGTCACCGAACAATACCCAAAAGGCCTCGGAAGGACTGTGCAGGAAATAAGGGATGCCCTGGATTTTAACCCTGTGGAGAAGATGTCCTTCAGCTGCTTTGGAGAGGAAGGGTTCAAGCGGAAGCTAGAGGGCTTTGGGAGGAAAACCCTTGTGCTTTGCGGAGTTGAAGCCCACGTGTGCCTCCTAAACACGACACTCGACGCTCTTGAGAAGGGATATAAAGTGCACTATGTCGTCGATGCCGTCTCATCGCGTAATCCAACCGATAAGGAGATAGCAGTGAAACGAGTCATCCACGCTGGAGCCTACCCAACCTCCACCGAGATGATACTATTCCAACTCTTGGAGAAAGCGGGAACTGAAGAGTTCAAGGAGATAAGCAAGATAGTCAAGTGATACCACCTAGGGCAGAGTTAATATTTCGTGTATGGATACGGGTCCTGACAGTTGTTTTCTTTGTATCTTGGAGCATATTGCCAGAAATATGGGTTGTCCAAGTTGGTTACTTTAAAGCCTCCTACGTCCTGTCCGTATATTTTGAAATATTCATCCTCGGAGACACACTTCTGGTACCAGGTTATGTTCTTGTCTTTTCGATGGTCTGTTAATCGACAACATCCTCCAGTGCACAAGCTCAGACTTTCGTTCCAACATTCTCTGAAATCCCCAAAACCACATAACGTGCCATTGTTATCGTAATAACGGCAACCTTCGCTTGCCCTCTGCCATGCAGCCCATAGAATTTTTGTACGTTCTGGGGGGTTGATGAACGTCCATTTGATTGTGTAGGTAGACCCCTCCATCCGGTTGTCAATGGTTATTGACCAATTTCCTGTCAGGTTTAATGTTTGGTTGAAAGATCGTATTGAGTGGAACTCATATTCGCCTCCAAGGAAGTCCGTGAAAGAAAACGCCTTTCTCAGCTTATCTGATTGAACTGGATTTTTCACATACAAATGGAATGTTGTGTTATGTGAATTGTTCACTTGAATGTTCGTCTCTACTGGGACGTCATAGTCCACTATGGAGGGTACAAAGTAATACCAAATGTAATCCGCACCCTGGAAATATTCGGAAACCACTGAAATCTCTAACGAGTTGTTGGTTGTTTGGAGGGTGGTTGTCGTCGAAGTTGTTGTCTCAGTAGTCTGTGTGGTCGAAGTCAGGTCAGTTTGAACTACATTGCTTGTTGTCGCTTGGATAGTCGTTGTTGTTATCGTAACCGTTGTTGCCGTTATCTGGGTTTTTTCAGGACATTTTGAGGGGTCGTCAACTACGGTTTGGTCTGGGCATGTGTATCCCGTTTGTTTTTCAGATGATTGGATGCAACCGGCAACTACGACCAATAGCATAATCGCGATTAGAATGTAGGTCTTTGGCATAGCAATTATTCAACCACTCACAACTTTCTATTCGATTAGACCTATAAAAGTCACTGTTCCAAGAGTATCGTGTGTCCTATTAGTTTCGCCTTTCTGGCCTTGCAGGATTTCCTGATTTCATCTGCCATGTCGTGCTTGTCTTTCGTCCCGAGCGACGTTTTAAGCATCTTCACCCTTGCCTTCTTATGTTTCCTGAGGATGCA
>JAZDIN010000070.1:0-9034 GCA_043804895.1 Candidatus Altarchaeota archaeon | reverse complement strand
TCTGTCTCAGGGATGCGTTAAGCTGCTCCCGTATCGATGATTCAACCGTATGCTGTAAGGTGAGGCTTTCTTGGAGCTGGAATTCCTGACCCTTCAGTTCTTGCACAGCGTCCTGGAATTTACTCCTAGCCCACTCTATCTTCTGTATTTTAGCGTTGGCTTCGAGTATTTTGCCCTCAAGTTCCTTAGAATTTGCTTCAAGCGCCTTAAGCTCGCTTTTTAGGTCTTTCAAGTTTCCTGAATCAGCCACACCTTGAGGGGGTTTACGCATCAGTCCCATCAGCCTCTTTATATTCTCGCCCTGGCTGTTGGATGACAACTTGGAGCTTACCGTCTGCTTTTGTTTTTTTTGTGGTACTGAGGAGCCCTTGATTATCTCCCTCAAGCGCTTTATGCTGTCCACGTCGCCGGTTGACTTGACCATGTTACTTCGAACCCTCCATAAGTTCCTTGAGTTTCTCTTCCATCATCTTCTTGTTTTGGAGTATGGTGTTGAGCCTTGATTCTGTTTCCTCTCGCGCCTTTGACACGAGACTTAACTCGGATTCGACCTTTGCTTTCTTGCCTCTTATGCTCTGAAGCTCGTCCATCTTGTATCCGCCGTGCTTGGTCACTTCCGTGAGCTCATCCTTCAGAAGCCCACTCTCGTTGGCTATTGTGTTTATTCGGACTTCAAGCGCGCCCACCGCCTCCTTGGACTTAACTACTTCGTCATTTACTTTATTCAGGCTTTCTTGCATGTAGGACGGTACGGCTATATGAACGTCTCCTGGGTACTCAACAATGTCGTGTATCTTGGATTCGAGGCTCTTCTTCCTGATTAGGACGGCATCCACCTTGGCCTTCAACGTCTCCTTACGTTTAAGCGCCTCCCGGTATCTGGTTTCAGCTGCCTTCATTTCAGCCTCAAGTTCAGACAGGAGCGTGTTCTTAGAGTCTATCGCTGCAAGGAGTGGCCTCCTGCGTTCCTCAATCTCCCTGACCTCTTCCATGGTGTGGACTTCCTTGTTCATGAGTATGTCCAGCCTTTTCCTGGACTGCCTTGTTTGCTCCTCCTTCTCATTCAGGACCCCCCTCAACATTATCTGCTGATTCACAAGCTGGCTTATTTCCTCACCAAGCTTTTTCGGAAGTTCAGAAAGCTCGGTCACGTTAATCTGCTTGTTAATATTCTGGATTATGGAGGTCGGGGCTCCACTGGTTGAAACGCCCCCAGAAGGTGGTGGGCTGCCGCCCTGCGACTCGGACGTCAAACCGGATGAGGCCCCCCGAGAGGCTGAAACACCAACACCTGAGACTCCGACTGAGCTGGAATCGCGCAAATCAGAACTCAATTCTGACAGCCCATCCCTGAGGCCTTCAACCAGACCCTCCTTTATCCCTTCTATGTAGCCGCCGGAATCCATGTACTTCCTAGGGCCTGATGGGTGGGAGATGGTTACCCCGCGAGGTTGCTGCCAGGAGAACAGGCTGGATTCTATCCACTCCCCGGAGGAGCCTAGGGGAAGTTTTATTATGCTTATCTTCCTCATGTCCTTCTCAAAGCCGAACTCAAGAACTGAGTCGCACATCATCTTAAGCGTCTCCTCCGTCTGCTGGTCGTGCAGATCCCTCTGCATTATGAAGAAGCCGGTGAATCCTGCAGTGGTTATCCTGCTCATATGCACCTTAAGGAATTCCTCGCATGTGGCGGACCGGTTGTAAAGGAGAAGCGTGGAGACCGAATCAAAGACCACAATCCCCTGCCCCGTAACCTCCGAGAGGGCTCTCATGAGCCCCCGGTTGATTTCGTTCAGGTTGAACGCTGAGGAGGAGTTTATCACATACTTGTCCTGCATTGGCTTCCCTGTTATTTGCTCGGAGTAGACGTCTATGAACCTGAGCATGTTCTTCTCCTGACTCAACTGGTAGTTGATGTTGAAATAAGCCATCTTCTCCCTGACAGACGCCGGACCCTCGTCAACGCATATCCAGATGCAAGGGAGGTTGTTCTTTAGGAATTCCCTGGCGAGGGTTAGAGAAAACGTGGTCTTGCCTGAGGCAACAAGGCCATACACTAGCACGGACACCCCAAGCGGAAATTCCTTAGACTCCCCCCCAAAGTCTACCGTTATAGTACGCACCAGTATCACCCCCACCCCTAGGCACCCCCTTACCATCACCTAGGTGTTTAAGTATTGGAGGCATGTATATATAAAACTTAGTTTGGGCTAGTGAACCAAAAGCCGCGATTTATATCCAAAGAATGCATTAGTTATAGGAGATTAAGGTGGTTGTATGGTCTCAGTAAGGAACAACGAAGTTAAGATTTTTGAGATAGCATGGGAGGGTTTTTTCGGGAATATGCACCTGATGAATATTGGCATACAGACGTATGAAGACCTCTGCGAGATAGCGATAATAGTAGGCAGGCCAATGCTCAAGGAGAGGGGCCGCAACATCTACCACGTTGTGGACGCTTCTACTGTGTACACTTACAAGAAGACGAAGTGAACACTGAACTTACGGGAATAGGAACACACGTCTGTCTATCATGACTGTTGGTGTGGTAAAGCCTAAGCGCCTCACACCACCCTGGACGGGGATAATCTGTATAACAAGCTTCTCATCGTTTCCGATTGATTCTTCAAGTGTGATGTTCAATACCGCGCTGTCTCCGAGGTTCAGGTAGCCTGAGAGGTTGGCTCCACTCCTCCTAAGGTAGTACACCTGGTAGGTCCCTGCAGATCCGTTACCATAAACCAGACGTTGGAATGACGAGCGGCCGTCGATTGTTAGGATTGTGGAGTTGAGGTTGACGGGGTCGGAACCAGGCCGCAGTCTAACGAGTATCTCCAGGTTGTTCAGAGTGCCATTGATAGTTCCATCCGATCCTATTATGGAGTAGACGTTGATTCCGCTTGAAACTTCCTGCTCGGTGCCTTTCATGGCAGACAGGGAACGCTGCTCCAGCGTGCCGCCCGCGCCAATGAGAACAGCAGCAGCTACTGCAGCGACCACGACAGTGGCTATGAAGAGTATCAGCATACCTATAGCCATCATACCCCGATGGTGTTTTTTTTCTAGGTTCATTCCACTTCCGGCTCAGTTGATTTTTCCGCCCCCTACCGCCTAGCACCTATGCTAATCGGCTCATGAGCCAATCAACTGCAATTAATGATTGTTTAAAGTTCTTAAATAAGCACGTTATGGGGTTCCCTGGCATCCAATAGAATGCAAAAACAAAAAACTGAAATCCTGGCCTACGCCTAGGTCGGCCAGAGGACGATGCTCTTGGATGTCATGCTATCTGAGGTGTAGAATTCTAGTTGCGTGTAAGTCCCAATCCTTGGTATCAACTTTATCCTGACTAGTTGATTCTCACTTATTTCCGGCTCAACGTGTATTATTATTTTCGCGACGTCTCCACGGTTGATGTAACCGTCCTCATGGTTCGTGCCCTCCTGTATGTAGAAGACAAGATACGTCGTGGTGCTCACGGAGGTGGTGTCAGAAGCCACGGTCGTATTGAAAGTCAAGCTGGATGATGCAGTCTCAGTGTCGACAGTGATTAGGGTGTTGTTTAGGTTGAGGCCCTGCGAGCCAGACTGGAGGCGGGTGGTGATTTTAAATTCGCCAACCATGTGCGGCGTTAGGATAGGATCGGTTGAACTAGCATCTGATGCTACGACGGTCATCACCTCAATGCCTGAGGCGATAGCCTCCTCAGTCTGTGTCCCAGTTATCAGAGCCTTCTGTTGTAGGCTGCCGCCAGTCGTAATGAGGACGGAGGCAGCCACAGCAGCTATTAGGATTATGGCTATGAAGATTATCAGCGCGCCTATGCCCATCATACCTTTTCTTGGTTTACCCATCATGTGGATACCTCAATGATATTTGTTTCGCCCCTTTTTAACTTGTTGGCCATAACACAACTACTGGTTCTACCATCGATTCTGGCGTTACGAATTCAAGCTGGTTGACGTTACCAGTACGGGGGAGTATGGTCAACCTGGCTTTCATGTGCTCCCCAAGGTCGCCGTCAATGTTAACTCTGACTTTTACCATGTCCCCTAGGTTGACGTAATTATCCTGCTGGTACGGGCCGGACTGCATGTAGCTCACGACGAATGTGCCAGTACCGGAGGCTAGTGTGCCATCGGCTACAGTACCCCCGTATGTGAAAGTCTGGCTTGCCTCAGTTGTGTCCATAGACATTGTTGTGGTGTTGAGGTTCATGGGGCTTGAGCCAGGCGGGAGTCTAGCCATGAGGTATAAGCGTGTGATTTCATGGGGAGTTCCGGACTGGCTGGCGTCAGTGCCGCGTATGGAGACAACTTCCAAGCCGGATGCTATGCCCTCCCTCGCCTCATTGCCTGTGATGAGAGCCTTCTGCTGTAGGCTGGTGCCTGTTGAGATGAGCACAAGTGACGCTAACGATGCGACCAATATTATAGCTAAGAACAGTATCAGGGTCCCAATGCCCATCATTCCGCGCTGCAGCCTTGTCTGCTTTGATGAAGCCAGTAAAACCAATAGTATCAGTGCGCTAATACCAATCAGGCTTATAAACGGTTTTCTAAATCTGGTCATTTGAACCCCTAATGAATCCAGACAACCACAACTAACACTGACCCAACACCCCCCTACTAAATAATCTATTTTAGGGTATATAAATACTCGCGAAACTACCCGCCTGGAGAGGCAAAGTGGCGGGCAGCCAAATGAGTTGAGAAACCCCTGTATTATGGTACCAGAGGGTTGTTTCGGCTGTCATGCCTGTCTATTTTCTTCTGTATCTCAACAGCCACGGTCTCCACATTCTCTCTCGTTACGGAATATTTGTCTTGTATGTGGCGGAGGAGACCCTGTATGTCGTCACGTGGGTTTTCAATGGATGATGTTATGGCGTAAGCTACATAGGAGGCCAGCTCCTGCTCCCAGCTTTCCCCATAGTATTCCTTGACGAGATGATCCTTAACTGCCCCTATATTTTTGACTATCTCGTCAAACCTTCCTGCAGGCGACATGGAGACGAACCGTTTATATTCCTTTTCAGGAGCGTTTGGGTGTTTAACCGGAGTCAAAAGAGGTATGGTTACATCCTCGAGTATCGCCACCTTCATCGTGTCCGAATGCTTTTCGACGGCACCCATGGCGTAAAGCAACATCATCACATCCTTCACATAAAGGTCCAGAAACAACCGCTTACCCACATAGTCTATCCCGTCATAGGATATGCTCAGCTCAATGTTGTTCAACATATCCATCAGCAGGCTGTGGACAGCCTTATACTTGTCGTCCTTGTTAAGCTGGGGCGTAGTCCTCGAAAAGGATATGAACAGGAGCTTGAAGAAGTAGCGCGATATTTCCCTGCCCATGAAGACCAGCGGGAAGAGTGTGTCAAGGAACTTCAGCCGCTCCTTGCTGTGAAGCTTCTCATCAAGGCTGCTAATCCACGCGGGTTTTTTAGTCAGCTCCTTAAAGCTTAGTAGAGCGGCCTCAGTCTCGTATTTAGTGAAGGAATACCTGTCCACGATGGCCTTGATGACATCCAGGTTAGCCTTGAAAGGATTCCTCGGTTTACCGTCCACATAGTAACGTTTACCCTTGGAGAGGAACCCCATCCGCACGAACTTGTTGAGCTTCTTACGATAGGCCTCCTGGCTCTGCTCCCTCAGGAGCATGTTCTCTTTCTTAAGCTGATATGACCACGTTTCCTCTTTCAGGAGCCTGAGGTAGAATCTAGTAAGAGCATCCTGGGTTTCAGCATCCATGTGCTTGACTTTCAGGAAAAGCTCTTTCGCCGTAAACTCTGTCAAATTACACCCCCCTAAAGACCCGGTGGCCAGTTTATGCTCGACTATGCAACCACAGGTTTATATGATATTACATGTAGCCTTTAAAAAACCAACGCTAAGGCTTTCAGTCTAAGGCCACATCGAGACCCTGTGGTCAGTCATGACCTCTGGTGTCGTGAACTCAACCAGTGTTGAGGAACCGATGCGAGGGATCATCTTCAGCCTAACTTTTTTATGCTCAGCTATGGGGGATGATGTGTTGAATTTTATCTTTAGTATGTCCCCTCTGCTCATATACCCCTCCTCGTAGTCGCTTCCCTCCCGGACGTATTCTACAGCGTACCTCCCGGTTGTGGCTGACACGCTCCAGTCTGATGAGCTGCCAGAGTAGACCATGCTCCAGGAGTTGTCTTCTGCGTCTACCAAAAGCAGCGTATAGTTCATGCTCATCGGCTCACTGCCTGAACCCAACCTTACGACAAATTCGAAGTCCTCGATAGTATGGTCGGAGGTGGCGTCCGAGGCAGAAACTGAAACCGCCTCAGCGCCAGTGGCTACAGCCTCCTGAGTCTGGGAGCCGGTCAGAAGCGCCCTCTGCTGCAGTGAACTTGAGGTGGAAACCAACACAGCCGCAGCAACAGCAGCAACAAGGATGACTGCAATAAAGAGTATTAGCGTACCTATACCCATCATACCTCTATTAAAGCCGAGTTCATTCATCGCTACTTACCCCCCTAAAAAAGATTAGATGACACTATTTAAAAACCTTTCGAGCACATTTTTGTCTAGCAATTAACACTTGAGTGAGTCGACACGTTCCCTAATCGCAGAAACCATCTTGTCCCTCGCATCCTCGACAGTGGCGTACTTGAGTCCGCGCAGCGTGTCAGCAAGTTGAGCGTCGCCGACGGCGCTGTGAATCCAGTCGGCAAAGTCGTTGCCGCGTTGAGTGTGGAACGAGACTACATCGGTTGAGGAGCATGCAAGAGCATCAGCAAGGTCCTCCAAAAGCACAACCTCGGACATTACCTGATTATGGTCAGCCTTAAGGTAGAACTTGTGCTCGGAATTCACACGCCTGAGGTACGGGTGCTTGAGTGACTCAACCTTCGAGTCAAGCAAGTCGACTATCCTCCGCCGAGTTTCTTCAGGGGTCGTGTAGGTTACCTGACGTAACTTCTCCCCGAACTCTGCGTCACCCACCACATTCCTGACCCATTCGCCCATGTCGTTGGAGTTTTGGGTGTGGAACTTTATCGCATCATCAGGCGAGTTCCTGATAGCCTGGAGCAAATCCTCAAGTAGGAACACTTCCGCTACCATCTCGCCGGAGTTCAGCCGGATGCAGAACCCGTCGGCACTCTCCCGGTCAGAGACGGCCTGTGTTATGGATGCGCCCTCATCCTCGCCGTACGCTATGTGGACTTCAACGTTCTTTGTCTCATCAAGTTTGATTGAACCCTGAGGCATCAGTATGTCGTATGCTAGTGTCTTCGTCTCCATAGGTTCAAGGACGACCGGAGAATCGTCCTCGCAAAGTAGCTGGAACAGCCGCCTGTCACCAACCGACGCCTTCGCAGCAGAGAGAGGTATCCTGCCTTCGGATGTTGCTTCGTTGATGACCTCCATCGCAGGCTGGACGAGCCTGAGGGCGGATTTGATGCAGTACCTTTCATCCCCGTTGTTTTTGACAGTAAGCTCAAGCTTGTGGCTTGTCTTATCGTACGCCAATCCCATAACCTGTATGGGCGACCTGTTTGTGCTGATGAAGTACATCGCTGCGAGGATGACTAGTATGGCGAAGAGCAGTATCCAGTAGAAGCGGCTGGAGACCATGTCGGCGGTTCCGAGCGGGGCGGCATTGACTGTTAGGATGTAGTTCGAAACCAATAGGAGGATTGATATGACTTTTGCGTTAGTGGTGAGTCCAGTTTGAGACATAACGTGCACCTGCAGCCACCACCACGTAATATAATGGGCATCCGAGGTTTAAAAACGCAAAGTCACAACAGCGGCCATGACGTCAGATGAATCCTCTCTTCACCCTACCTGAAAGTCACCCGGTAGTACAGTGTGTCTATGTTACAAATCTTGTTGTTTCCGTTACTCCTACCGTTTTGTCTCATGTACGCCGCGTTTGCTGTGAAGAAGTCGGCGCACGTCCAACTGTAACTTGATGTGACGTCAGCGCAGACGGTGCCTGGAGAGGATGTGTAGCATGTCGAGTCCGCGTTGTACCAGGCTGCGCCGTCTGCGCTGACGCTTACCTGACATGCTGTCGGCGCGGTTGCTGTTAGATACCACTCGTAGCAGGCTTGGACTTGGATTATAGCGTTACAACCTGACACACTGGTGTTATAGTACGTTCCACTTACGCCGCAATACTGGTTAGTGTCCGCCCTGTGGGTCTCATACCGTGCATCATCGCATGACAGCAGGTTAGTTGGACAGGCTGAGGGGTAGCTCACGTCACAACTGTCAGGGAATGAGTTGGGGTTGACTTCTTGGATTGCTGAATTGCAAACCTGTGGGTGAACAGTCACAATCAATGTCGTAGTGGTGGTTGTTGTCGTAGTGGTGGTAGTCGTGGTCGTTGCCGTAGTGGTGGTACTCGTAGTCGTCGTGCTCGTAGTCGTAGTGGTCGTTGCCGTAGTGGTGGTTGTCGTCGTGGTCGTAGTCGTAGTGGTCGTTGCCGTAGTGGTGGTTGTCGTCGTGGTCGTAGTCGTTGTAGTCGTACTACTTAGGTAACCCACCTGGTAGTACAGTGTGTCTATCGTACAAAGCTTGTTGGCTGCGGCACTCTGAGCGTTTTGTCTCATGTACGCCGCGTTTGCTGTGAAGAAGTCGGCGCACGTCCAAGTGAACCTTGATGTAACATCAGCGCAGACGGTGCCTGGAGAGGATGTGTAGCATGTCGAGTCCTGCTCATACCATGTGGATCCATCATTGCTCACGCTCATATCACAGTCTGACGGGGTGGTTGCTGGTAGATACCACTCGTAGCAGGCAAGGACTTTGACTATTTGGTCACAATCTGCTATGCTGGCATTATAGTACGTTCCCCTGACGCCACAGTAGTCGGTACTGTCAGCTCTGTGGGTCTCATACTGCGCATCATCGCATGAGAGCAGGCCAGTTGGGCAGGCTGCAGGGTAGCTCGCATCACAACTGTCAGGGAAGGAGTTGGGGTTGACTTCTTGGATGGCTGACTGACAAACCTGCGGGTGAACAGACGCAACCAATGTCGTAGAGGT
>JAZDIN010000069.1:0-7646 GCA_043804895.1 Candidatus Altarchaeota archaeon | reverse complement strand
TCTGCTGGGATGAACTCGTAGGGGACATTCAACTCATTGGCTAGTTTTTTAGACCACTTTATACCATATGTGTCAGCCACATCTAATGGAAGACTCTCTTTCTTTGCGTGTATTTTACATGCTCCGCATCCCTCATGGGCTGTGACCGTCGAGACGCCAGCCGTCCTACAGAAGCGCAGAGTCTCGTCGAATCCGTAGAGGATGCCGGACGCAGCCAAGTGAACTCCCCCGGCTGTCCCCTCATCAATGCACCTCAGAGACCTGTCCTTAAGCTTAAATGCGTCCTCAAGCCTATTGATGCCGGAAACATACCCCCCCATACCCTTTTCTGAGATGGCGTCGAATATTGGTTGTTGGCGCGACCAGGCAGCCGGTAAGCTAACGTTGACCCAGTCCATATGCGTTATACTCTCCTCAGGCTTATGCCCCACAACCTTGTTTGTTTTTTATTCATGGCACATCCGCAAACGACTTAGTAGGTGAGATAGGATATCCTCATAGGAGATATTAAAATAAATGGTTTTATTTATTCTCGCCCGTATAGTTCTCTAGGTGGCGGGTGCCGGATGGTTTTGAAGGTTTATAACACATTAAGCAGGAGCGTGGAGGAGTTTAAGCCGCTTAAAGACGGAGAGGTTAAGGTTTACATCTGCGGCCTCACCGTGTACGATGACATGCACATCGGCCATGCGAGGACTTACCTGGCCTTCGATGCTGTGCTCCGGTACCTCAAGTACAGGGGACACAAGGTCAGGTACGTGCAAAACATCACGGACATAGACGATAAGATTATCAAAAGGGCTAAGGAACGTAACGTAGACCCGCTGCAGTTGACTGAGGAGTATGGCAGGAGAGCTTATGAGGACCAACGGAAGCTCGGGCTTTTGGAGGCAGACATTTACCCGAAGGTGTCTGAGACCATACCTGAGATTATTGATGCAGTCCGTAAGCTGGTGGAGGGGGGGTACGCTTACGTTACCGGGAGCGGAGTGTACTTTGACGTATCAAAGTGCGTGAAGTATGGTGAGCTTTCGCACCAGGACACCGAACAATTGGACCAGCATAGGATTGAACCTGACCCAGAGAAGAGGAATCAGCTGGACTTCTCCATCTGGAAGAGGAGCAAGGAGGGGGAGCTCGGATTCGAAAGCCCATGGGGCAGGGGGAGGCCAGGCTGGCATATAGAATGCACTGTCATGTCGCAGAAGTACCTGGGCGACCAACTTGACATCCACGGAGGCGCGTTGGATTTGATATTCCCACACCACGAGAACGAGATAGCGCAGAGCGAGTCGCTTACGGGGAGGAAGCCTTTTGTCATATACTGGATGCATACAGGGTTCCTTAACTCCTCAGGTGAGAAGATGAGCAAGTCGCTTGGTAACATAATCCCGGTGAGGGAGTTCCTCAAGACATACCCTACGGAGGCCTTCAGGCTTTTCGTGCTTCAGACGCACTATAGGAGCCCTGTGGATTATTCCACTGAGAACGTGGCCAACGCAGGGAAGGCTGTGGAGCGGCTGAAAGCCTTCAGGAGCGAGCTTGAAGCTGCCACAGGTAGAGTCGCGCGGGGTAGCGGCTCCGATTCTTCTAAACTGGCTGACGAGCTTAAGGAGTCTTTCATATCAGCGATGGATGACGACTTCAACACACCTAAAGCGCTGGCTGCCGTGTTCGATGCAGTTAGGAAGATAAACTCACTGATGGTAGGAGGCGGCGAGTCGGCTGAGTCGCTGAAGCATTCACTCGTGGTTTTTGATGAGCTTTTGGAGGCTTTAGGCTTTTCAATAGGAGGAGACATTGAATTGAGTGCAGAGGAGAGAGAGCTCGTTGATGCGCGCAACAGACACCGGGCGCTGAAGAACTGGGCTGAGGCAGATAGGGTGAGGAGTATACTGCTGAAACGCGGGATAAAAGTTAAGGACAAGAGTGACGGCACAACCGTTATAGAGCGGCTCAACGCCTAGGTGAGAGCCGACTGTAGGCGGAGCCTAAGAGCATATAATGGTTTTGTTCACCTGAGTATACCTACTAAGGTAACTACCAGGTTCAAAAACGTAACTCCCAATAGGATATACAATAATGTTTTTACTTCATCCATGCACACACCTCCTGGAGAAACAATTAACCAGAACCGTATATAAATGCATCCCAACCTGATAATTTACCGTTTGAGGCGGTGTCACTTGGGTTACCGGGGCGTATAAATAGGGGTCATGCGTATAGGTTACGAATAATTAACAATTGTTAAGATGAAGAGAATATACTTGGACAACGCTGCGACGACAAAGGTCGCAGACGAAGCGGTCGAAGCCATGCTGCCTTACTTCAGCAAAGGCTTCGGGAACCCATCATCGCTGCACTTTTTCGGCCAAGAGGCGAAGGAGGCCTTAGAGAGAAGCAGGGAAACCATCGCAAAAAGACTGAATGCAAAGGCCAGCGAAGTTTTATTCATGTCAGGCGGGACCGAAGCCAACAACCTGGCTATCAAGGGAGCAGCATTCGGAAACTGCGGGAAAGGCAAGCACATAATCACCACAAGTATAGAGCACGGCTCGATACTCAACCCATGCAGGTGGTTGGAGAAGCAAGGCTTCGAAGTCACATACCTCGATGTTGACGAACACGGGCTGGTGGACCCGGGAAGGGTGGGCGAGGCGATACGAAAAGACACGACACTCATCACGATAGGCCACGCTAATAATGAGATAGGCACCATACAGGACATATCTGAGATTGGTAGAATCGCACGGCAACGCGGGGTAATCTTCCACACCGACGCATGCCAGTCCTTCACAAAGACAGAGTTGGACGTTAAGGGCATGAACGTCGACATGGTGACAGTGAACGCGCACAAGATAAACGGCCCCAAAGGCATTGGCGCACTCGCAGTAAGGACTGGAGTGAAGATTGAACCCCAAAACGTTGGAGGCGAGCAGGAACACCGCATCCGCTCAGGGACTGAGAACATCCCTGGCGTCGTAGGATTCGCGAAAGCTGTCGAGATATCAGGGGACAAAGAGGTCAGACATATGCTAGGTCTCAGGGACAAGCTAATCAAAGGAGTTAAGGATAACATAGATGAGGCAAGACTGAACGGCCATCCTAGTAAGAGACTGTGCAATAACGCGAACTTCACATTTAAGGGAATAGAGGGAGAGTCCCTTCTCCTGCGCCTTGACGCAAGGGGGATAGCCTGCTCTACCGGCTCGGCCTGCTCATCCCAGAGCCTGGAGCCAAGCCACGTCCTCATGGCGTTAGGCCTAAAGCCAGAGGAGGCGCATGGCAGCTTGAGGATGACGTTAGGCAGGTATAACACCGAGGAGGATGTAACATCCACGGTCGAGGCGCTTGGGGAGGACGTTTTGAGCCTGCGCAAGATAAGCCCCAGCTGGAGGTGAACGCATGTACACTAAAGAAGTGATGGAACATTTTATGAACCCGAGGAACGTCGGAGAGATAAAGGACGCAGACGGCGTCGGCGAAGCAGGCAACGTCAGGTGCGGGGACCTGATGTGGATTTACCTTAAGGTCGGCAAGGATAAGGACGGACGTGAGATAGTCGATGATATCAAATTCAAGACGCTTGGCTGCGCAGCAGCTATAGCGACAAGCAGTAAGGCAACGGAACTAGCAAAGGGGAAGACAGTAGAGGAAGTCATTGGCATAACCAACGCCAACATAGCCGAGTCACTCGGCGGCCTCCCGCCAGTGAAAATGCACTGCTCAGTGCTCGCCTCAGACGCTATAAAAGAGGCGGTGTACGATTACCTGAAGAAGAACAACAGGCGCATACCAGAAGCGCTTGAGTCTGACCATGAGAGGATAAGCGCCGACAGGACAGCAGCCGAGGAGAAACATGCCTGCTAGGACTGTGAGCTTAAAGTTTGCGGGCGCCGCAGTCATCCTAATGGCAGTCTTGATGGGAGTCGTGCTATTATCATACATGGACACAATCGGGAACGTCACCCAAGATTCATGCACATGCGGCGACACATGCAACATGGTGGAGTACAATACCCCCTGGGTCGTTTACGCTGGTTTCGCAGGCGTCTTATTGTTGTTCCTCCTAGGTGCTTCACTTTCGTTCAAAAGCGGGACCCTTTACGGCCAAGTGACTGGCAACGATGCTTGGGTTGAGAGGATGAAGAAGCTCTCAGGAGACGACAAGGCGACATACAAGTTCATAGTCGATTCCGGAGGCACTGTGTTCCAAAGCGAGATAGTTGAAAAGACCGGCTACTCGAAGGTGAGGGTGACAAGGATACTGGACAAACTGGAGTCAAGAGGTGTGCTGGAGCGGCGTAGAAGGGGTCTGACGAACATAGTTGTGTTAAAGTAGCGGAAGACGCTGAAACTAGTTTCACCGACATGCTATTAACTGGTTTCAGCGTATGGATTAGAAAGGTGACAACATGGATGAGATTAAAATCAAAGTCGAAGGCATGCACTGCGGAAGCTGTGAGATGCTAGTGAAGGACGAACTTAGCGAGGTTGAAGGAGTAAGGAAAGTCGAGGCAGACCATAAAAAGGGCCTGGTGACTGTGAAATACGAGGGGAAACTCGATTTACACAAGGTGAAGAAGGCGATAGCAGGCCTCGGATACAAGGTGAAAGAATGAAAGAAAAGAGAAAACACCTGACAACCAAAAAGATCAAGGTCAACGGGATGGTGTGCGGAAGCTGCGAGAAGGTAATAACAAAACACGCGCTCGGGTTGAATGGCGTCAAAGACGTCAAAGCAGACCATAAGACCGGAGATTGCGAGATCACGTTCGATGAGAGAAAGGTGTCCATCGCTGAGATATACGAGAGGATAAACGAGAAAGGCTACCACTGCTCAGAAAGCACGAAAGCCGGGATGAAAGGCATATCGGTGGCTCTTGGCCTCCTAGCCCTTGCTATCGGAGCGTATATAATATTACAACCAAGATTCGAAGCATACATGCCGGCATTAGACCAGAACACTTCGCTGGCGCTAATATTCATTATAGGCCTCTTCACAGGATTCCACTGTGTGGCAATGTGCGGCGGATTCGTCGTCAGCTATGCTGTGAACGAAGGCAAAGCGTACATGTCGCACATCAGGTACGGCCTCGCAAAGACGCTGTCCTATGCTTTCTTCGGGGGAGTATTCGGATTCATAGGCTCCTTCATCACGTTCACACCGTTCATGCGCGGTGCAGCAGCTGTTATAGCAGGAACATTCCTCGTACTCTTCGGCCTGAACATGCTGGACATGTTCACATGGTTTAGGAGATTCAGGTTCGGCATGCCCTCGTTCGTCGAAGGCAAAATGGGCAAGAGCAAAAACCCGACCATGATCGGGCTACTAAACGGCCTAATGATAGCCTGCGGACCATTACAGGCCATGTACGTCTTCGCCGCAGCCTCGGGAAGCCCGTACTACGGCGCACTGTCTCTTGCTGTGTTCGGCCTAGGCACGCTACCGGTCCTACTTGGATTCGGGGTGCTGACATCACTGATGAGCTCCAAGCTCACGCACAACATAGTAAGATACTCCGGAGTCCTGGTGGTAGTGCTCGGCCTCATAATGGTCAACAGGGGTGTGGCATTGACTGGGACAGGGTATGACGTGAAGACGTTGACTGAGTCTGTGCAGCCGGCAGTCGGCACCGCAGGCGGGATAGAGCTCGACTCAGACGGATACCAAGTCATACGCATGAACGTGACAGCATCAGGGTGGAACCCGGACAAGTTCACACTCAAAAGAGGGGTTCCTGTCAGGTGGGTGATAGACGGGCAGGAGATAACAAGTTGCAATAATGCTATACAGGTTCCGAAGTACGGCCTAAGATTCGATATCAAAAAGGGGCTTCAAACAATCGAGTTCACGCCAACCGAAGCAGGCACCGTGCCTTGGAGCTGCTGGATGGGGATGATACAGGGAACGTTCGAGGTTAAGGATGACATTAGTGTGAATAATGCTGGGCAGACGCAAGCTGAGACGCCCGCAACAGGAGACACTCCAACTACCATACCCACCACAAAAGAGTCACCAACAGGATATCAGATAATCCGCATGAACGTCACATATTCCGGATGGGAGCCAGACAGGTTCGTGCTCAAAAAAGGCGTCCCAGTCAAATGGATCATAGACGGCCAACAGCTGACAGGCTGCAACAGTGGGATAAAAGTCCCCTCACTCGGCCTCCAATTCAACATCAAAAAAGGCCTCCAGACGATAGAGTTTACTCCAGATAAGGAGGGAACCGTACCCTGGAGCTGCTGGATGGGGATGATAAAGGGGACGTTCATAGTTAAAGGAGACATAGACACCAGCGACTCCCAGCAGGTGCAGGCCGCCTTAAACGAGGCTCCGGCACCTCAGAAAAGTTCTGGGGGCTGCGGGTGCAGTAGGATGTGAGGAGGGTGAATATGAAAAACAATGTGTTGAGTTATAAGATTTTGCCGGCAATCGCAGTAATAGCCGCTGTGCTACTGTTGTCAGGTTGTGTAACCTCGAACCAACCAGCTGCACAGGGGACTCCAGAGGGTAACTCTGCGGCAGAGAATGCAGAACCAGCAACTGGACAAGCAGAGGGTAATACAGTCACACAAACCAACGAAGGCCCAATTGACGAAACAGACTACGTCTCCATCCCCCTTTACGGGATTTCGACAAAACTTGAGAGGTACACCTATGAACCAGAGGGGAAGTTCGTCAGATACTTTATTGTATTAGGCTCTGACGGGCAGCCAAGGACAGCATTGGACGCATCCTCTGTCTGCAGAGGTAGGAGAGGATATCAACAAGACGGCTCGGATGTCGTCTGCAACACTTGCGGAAGTCACATCAGGATAGACGATATTGGATCAGCCAATAATGGGTCAGGTTGTTTGCCAGTACAACTGCCACATATCATAAAAGATGGTAAATTACTCATCAAGAAGTCCGAGTTAGAATCATCTGGAGATTACTTTATTGAGAAATGAAGAAAGTCAACCTTAGGATAACCGGGATGCACTGCGCAAGCTGCTCCGCACTTGTGACAAGAGGTCTGCAGAAGACGGAGGGAGTGCTCTCAGCGAACGTGAACCTGTCAACGGAGAAGGCTCACATAGAATACGACGAGGGCAAGACGGACGTCCCCAGACTCATAGAAGCTGTGAAGAAGAAAGGCTACGGAGCATCAGTGTCCACAGAAGCGGACAAGAGCGTTGAGGAACTGGAGAAGAAAAAAGAGATAGAGAACTTGAAGATGCTTCTGACAGGCAGCCTCATGCTGGCTGTTCCAGCGTTCCTGCTCGGTATGGTGTTCATGGAATTCCCGTATAGGATATACCTCCTGTTCCTGCTTGCCACCCCCATACAGTTCATAGCAGGGGCGAGATTCTACCGAGGAGCCTGGGCAGCACTCCAAAACAGGACCAGCAACATGGACACGCTCATAGCAGTCGGCACAACAGCAGCCTACCTATACAGCGTAGCCATCATGCTCACCAAACCCATGGCAGACCAATACTTCGAAGCAGCCGCAGTACTCATAACATTCGTCCTAGCCGGAAAATACCTGGAACTGAACGCGAAAGGCAAAACCGGAGAAGCCATCAGAAAGCTGATGGACTTAGCGCCGAAAACCGCCACAGTCCTACGGGACGGAATAGAATCAGTAATCGCCATA
>JAZDIN010000068.1:0-39292 GCA_043804895.1 Candidatus Altarchaeota archaeon | reverse complement strand
CTGTTATGAGGAATATGGGTATGAGGACGCTGGCTGCGGTTATCCCCCCCACGTGTACCCTCAGGTAGAGCATGTAGAATCCGGAGAGTACGCCAACAGGAACCAGCGTCAACCCCATAAGGTAGAAGAACACGAGCGGGTGGAAGGCCTGTAGGACGTATTTCTCCTTAAGCCTCCAGAGGAATCCCCTCACCAGGAGTATTGAGACTGTCGGCACATAGCTCCACAGCCTAATCTTCGACTTCTCGCTGCCGTATCTCGGGGGCATTACGACGTCCAACACCCTGAAGTGGTACGCGTTCAGCTTGATTAGCAGGTCATTCGGGTAGCCGTATCTCGGATACACGCCGTCCAACGGGATCGTCTCCAAAACCTGCCTTGTCGTTGCAGTGTAGCCGTTCTGCGGGTCCATGATGTCCCAGTAGCCTGACGAGACTTTCGTCAGGAACGAAAGGAGCGAATTGCCCAAAAGCCTTAAAACCGGCATCCCCTCCCTAACAGCCGGACTCATGAGGCGGTTTCCTTTAGTGTAGTCCGCCTCGCCGTCGATGAGCGGGTCAAGGAGTTCAGTTAACCTGGATGGGTCCATCTGGCCGTCGCCTGCCAACACGGCCACTAGCTCGCAGCCTTTCTCCAGCGCGGCTTTGTAGCCTGATGCTAACGCCGCGCCAACTCCCCTGTTAGTCTCATGGCGGATTACAGTCAGCTTCGGGATTCTCAGACTCTGTGCCACCTTCAAAGTACCGTCTGTGCTTCCGTCATCGACGAGGAATATCCTGTCCACATACTCCGGCATCGACCTCACGGCCTCAGCCACCAGCTTCTCCTCATTGTATGCCGGCACCACAACTCCGACACTCTTCTCCCTGTACATCAGATACACCTACAATAGATTTATATCTTCCCCTTATAATTACTTACCATGGAATTACAGTCTAAGGCTCAGGCAGCGATGGAGTATCTCATGACCTACGGGTGGGCCATACTCGTGGTCATGGTAGTCGGTATTGCAATGTGGCAGCTGGGCATATTCAACATGGGCGGAACCAGTATTACGGCCACCGGCTTCGCCAAAATCAAGCCGCAACTCGCCGGAACCGGCTTAGACCATTCAGGCGTTTTCACGGCCGTGTTCACGAACGGCCTTGGGACTACACTCAGCATGACCACAGGCGCGGCAATATACCTGGAGGGGAACCCCGCGAGCGTATGCGCCAACGTCGAGTACACGCCCCGCAAGAACATACAGAAGGGCATTAACTTCGTGTTAATGGCCTCCGGCGGCGCATGCCCGACTGGGAACCCGGGGGAAGTGTACAGCCTCGTCGTGTCTATGCCCTATTACGTGGAAGTCGGCGGAACAGTAACGAAACACACAGAATCTGGGAGAATCAGGGGGCCCTTCGAGTGAATGCTGGCATTTTTAAACGGCCCGTCTCAATAACATAAGTAGTTTTCATGTGAGGTGAAAAACATGTTCGGAAGGAAAGGACAGAGCGCGATGGAATATCTCATGACGTATGGGTGGGCCATACTCGTGGTCATGGTAGTCGGTATTGCAATGTGGCAGCTTGGCATATTCAACATGGGCGGGGGAACAGTCACATTCACCGGATTCTCCAAAATCAAGCCACAACTCGCCGGCTCTGGAGTTAGCTCTACTGGGATGTTCACCGGAGTATTTACAAATGGTATCGGGACGAAAATCATCATCAACGATGTGACCGTAACCGTTGATGGTGCGGCTCCCTGTAAGGCTAGCGTTGGTGGAGTCCCAGTTGGCGGCGGCCCCGGCGCAGGTGACTATTCTTCTGGCCAAGTCGATGTACCCTCTGGAGATAACATTGGAATAGGGATAGACCTCACTGTTTGTACCCCCACTGGCTTACCAGCCGGCGCTAAGAAAGCCGCAGTCTACAACGCTAAGGTTAGCATCGACTATACTGCGACAATCGGCGACCAGACTGTATCTCATACTGACAGTGGAACGTTAAGAGGCCCCTACGAGTAGAAGGCCTCTTACTTTCTCTTTTATTCTTCTTTTCTTTAATGGTTTACTATGAGGTCTAGTCGGGGTCAGAGTGCTGTCGAGTATCTTCTCACCTACGGGTGGGCTTTGATTGTCATCCTGGTTGTTGGTGTGGTAGTGTGGCAGCTCGGTTTCCTCGAGCTCGGCCGCAATGTCACCCCTGACAAGAGGGGATTCAGCCAGGTGACGCCGCTCGACTGGGGGATGAGTCAAACCGGTGTTCTCTCAGTTGTTGTCCAGAACAATGCCGGCACCCTTGTCGACTTGGATGCCAGTGGCACCATTGCAAAAGTCACGGTAGGTTTTAGCGGCGACGGCTCATGCGACCCGTTGGTCGGCTCTATACCGCCCGGTTTCAGGCCTGGTGCGACTACCACAATCACATTCACAGGCTGTAAGCTAGCTTCTAATGCCGAGATAGGGAACTATTACAAGGTCGACCTGACGATAGCGTACGCGAACCCCGCATCAGGCCTCGACCATGCGAGCAACGGAGTCATATGGGGTCCCATAGGCTAGTGCATGATCTTGGAGCTTAGTTCAGTAATCTTGACTTTGTCCTGTTTTTGCGTCTTCAAGTCTTTCAACATCACAGACTGTTCCTTCAGCTCGGTGGCTCCGACGATGACCGCGTATCTTGCGTTTATTTCGCTCGCGTGCTGGAGCGCCTTATTCAGTTTCCTTCCGGAGAGTTCATACTCGACAGTGCAATCTGGCATCTTCCGGCGCAACTCAACTGCAATCCTGAAAGCCTCCCCCCGCATATCATCCGAGATTGGCACAACATACACGTCAGTTTCAGCTTTAGGAATATCAGCACCCTGCTCCTGCATCGACTCCAGTATCCTGTCTAAGCCGAATGCGAACCCCACTGCAGGAGTCTGAGGCCCCCCGAACAGCTCTATCAGGTTGTCGTATCTTCCTCCTCCGCACACCTGATTCTGCGCTCCAAGGCCTTCCACCCTCACGTCGAACACCATCCCAGTGTAGTAGTCGAGTCCGCGGGCCATGCTGAAGTCGACCTCATAATCCACCCTAGCGAAGTCGAGTAGTGTGAGCGTCTTATCCAACTCCTCCAGCGTCGCTTTCACTCCTGCATCAGAAACCAGCTCACTGGCTGAACCTACGACATCCCTTAAACCCCTCAAACCCAGAATCTTCTTGAACGACTCATCCTTTATGCGGCCTTCCACTGACTTGAAGTCTCCCCTGTCCAAGAGGTGTATCACATCATCCTGCTCTGCTGCCTCCAGACCTTGGAGTGCAAGGAGCCTCCTCAACACGCCGATGTGGCTGACCCTCAGCTTAAACCTTAGGCCAAGCCTCTTAAGGCACTCCGCTGCAAGGCAGACTACCTCCGCGTCAGCCTCCGCTCCTGAGACGCCGAGTAGCTCAACCCCAGCCTGCCAGAACTCACGGTAACGGCCCTTCTGCGGCTCCTCATATCGGAACATCTGGCTCAGGTAACATACTCTAAGCGGCTTAGGCAGGCTTCTCAATTCAGACGCGTACATCCTCGCCACCTGCGCAGTCGCCTCAGGACGCAGGCACAGTTTCCTGCCTCCTTTGTCGTCGAAGACGAACAGGTGCTCCCTGATGTCACTCCCGGATTTCAGCTCAAAAAGCTCAAGGAACTCGAAAGTCGGGGTCTGAACCCGCCTGTAACCGAAAGACTCGAACACCCTGGATATCGTGGACTCCGCGTGTAACCGTCCGCGCATCTCATCAGGCCCGAAATCGCGCACACCACGCGGACGCTCAAAAACCATGTTGCATCAAGGATTACAGGCTGGCTTGCTCTGGTCTGACGGTGTCCAACGGGCGTTGCATCCGCTGCAACCTGGCGTCTTACTCCCATCCCACATGAAAGTCCCAAACCGCACGTACCAGACATCAGAGGTTACTGTTCCTATATCCTTTAGAATTTCAAAGTCTATGGTAATCAGAGTCGGGGTTACGCTGATAATCGGAGTGAATATCTTGAAGTCCTGCAGTGGTTTGCTGTTTGGTATCCTCAGGTAGCTGTCGCCTGTGATGACTGCACTGTTGAAGCTGTTCCATGTGTCCTGGTCTCCGCTGCATCTTGTCAGCTCAAAGTGGCCTATAATCTTCTCATAGCCGGGGGTGATGTCAGGCGTGATAGTAACCTCTCCCACCATGTTTGATTCGTAATCTCCTGGCGGAACACTACCTGCGTACTTGCCCAGTAGGTAATCTGGGTTCCACACGAAGCCGGTGGACCAGATTTTAGCCAGCGTCGAAGTCGTTGTGCTTGTCGTTGTCGTCGTCGTGGTTGTGGTCGTAGTGGTTGTTGTTGTGACTATGGTGATGACTGTCGTCGTCGTTGATGTCGTAGTTGTCGTGGTCGTCGAAGTGGACACTGGTGTGTCAGTGCATGCGCAGTCTATGCAGTTTGGGAAGTAGTTAGGGGGGTCGTGCGGGCAGGATGGGCTGTCTTCCATGTCAGGGTCGCAGTCCTCATCGTCTGCAACTATGCCATCGCCGCACACGCTCGGGGTCCAGGGCATTGTCGTGGTGGTTGCCACTGTTGTTGTCGTCGTTGTCGGCGGGACATTCCCGCAGCAGCATTGTGAGGTTCCGGGGCATTGTCCGCCTTCACTAGCACTCTCGTAAGACGTTTCGCATTCTGTCATTCGGCATGCGCCGTAATCATAGGTGGCTTCCTTGCAGTACTGGTCGCACGGCTTACATCCGATGCAGACTGTGAACGTCCAATTCTCATCCTCGTCTATCCACGTGTAGTTGTTGGTTGTCTGGCACGCGACGTTCCACCAGTATGTGCCGTTCTGGACATAATAGTATACAATGCTGTTGAGGGCCGCGTTCGTCACATTAGCCTGGATTCCGCCCACTGACCATACGCCTGGTATGTCAGTCCACAGTTCGCAGTACTCGATAGTCTCGTTGACGTAATACGGGTAATACTTGAAAGTGATGTTGATGGAATCCGGCAGGGGCACAGGAGCAAGAGTCGTCGTAGTAGTTGATGTGGCGCCTGGCGGGCACGTGACGTTGAATCGAGTGGACGTCCAGTCGTTGACGTTGTGGTCTTTGTCCTCTGCTATGACCCTGAACTTATATTCTCCGCAAGGCTGTAGCGCAATCCAATCCCCTAAGATGGTGTAATTGTAGCCTCCAGACAGCTCATCCCCGGAAATCCTTTGCATGGCAACAGAGGTCTTTGTTCCGCTTGGGGCTGTGATTTCCCCATTAACTGATAATACACCTGGTTGTGAGCCTGGAGATGAGTCGCCTTCATCCGAGACATCACATGTCACTGCAACATTAACGATATCCTCCGTAGGCTCATAAAGTTGCGTGTTCGGAGTCGCGAGAAGGTTGGTCACATCAGGGCCTGTGAAGACGCACTCCTCATAAGGGCCGAATGTATTGGTCCCGCTCACGGTCCATCTGACATGGCATCCGGAGCATCCGGGTGTTATCGCCCCGTCGTAGAAGAACCTGCCGAATCTTATGAACCAGTCACTGCCAGCGTTTATATCCCCGATGGATAGTTTTTCAACGTCAAAGTTGATAGTAATGAACTCATCAGTCACCATGAGTGAGGGTGCGGATATCTTGTAGTCCTGTAGGGGGTTATTGTTCGGTATCCGAACATAGCTGTCGTCGCCAAGGTAGTCTCCGAAGCCCTCCCACAAATCCGGATCCCCACTGCATTTACGAATCGTGAAATGGCCCACCACATACTTGTCAGATGTCACAGTGACATCTCCACTCAAATGGGCTGTGCCTGCAGGGTAATAACCTCCGCTGTTATACCTGTTCCACTGTAGGTCAGTTTCCCAGATTGCGTTCCCTCCCGTGTATTGGGCGTTTGTCGTTGTTGCTAGGAGCAGTAGTGAGGCGAATAGTATCAGGGCCTTCGGATTCATCTTGTTTACCTATACCTTTATTAATTAATATGTGCATATAGGTAGGTTTGAAGATGGGTGAAGAGGAGAAGATTCCGGTGGATGCGGTCGTGGCCAAGAAGCCGAGGAGGAAGTCTGGCGGCCGCCCTAAGAAGGTTGCTGTTGAGGAGCCTGAGGTTGTTAGGGAGTCTGGGGAAGTCTCTGGTTCATCTTGTCCGGTGATTCCTAAACATGCTTTGTTGGTTGCTGTGGTTGTTTTAGTCGCTGTCGCAGGCCTAGTCTACTTTTCGCAGAATAGCGGTGGGCCTGCTGGTGTCATATTCTACCTGACACAGTATATCGGGGGGCCTGCCGGTGTCACGTCCACTACAGTCGCTCCGGTTGATAGGAATGCAGTCGCAGCTGACGGTGACATAGTCTCAGTCGAATACACAGGCACATTCGAGAATGGGAGCGTATTCGACACCTCAAACAAGGCACTCGCAGAAAAAAGCGGAGTATACAATCCACTGAGGACTTACGAGCCGCTCCAGTTCACGTTAGGCTACGGTGGCCTCATCAAAGGCTTCGAGGAGGCTGTAGTCGGGATGAAAGTGGATGAGGAGAAGACATTCACCCTCCCCCCTGAGAAAGCCTACGGCTACCCAACTGAAAAGATGATAGAGACCGTACTGAGGTCTCAGAAGAGCCCTATCATGCAGAACGTCAGCATAGAGAAGTTCGTGGAAGATGTCGGACTACAACCCACACTCGGCTTAGAGTTCAACATACCAAACACCACCGACTATGAGCTGAACTGGCCTATGAGGGTGCTCGCTGTTTCCGACGACACAGTCACGTTCAAATTCCTGCCAAACCAGAAGACGACCATACAGACTGTCTTCGGGCCAGCTGAAGTCTACGGAGAAGGCGATGAGATAATAATCCAACTGAACGCCAAAGTCGGCCAGAAGATTGTGACACTAGTCGGCCCAGCCAAGGTCGTAGGCGTCAACGATGAGAACATCACATTAGACTTCAACCATGAGCTAGCAGGCAAGGTACTGAAATTCAATGTGAAGATTCTCAACATACTCAAACAACAGTAAAAGTCACCAACCGCCTAACGTAGTCTGTTTTCCGAGTCCTTTCATCTCTTCTGTCTGGTATCCGAGCGCCTCCAGTATTCTCATCACCGCAGGCAGGACCTGGTTGTTTATGTAGTAGTCTGCGTCGTAATCTCCCTCAATCGCATGGTCTATCACCACAGCCTTATCCCCGATATTGTCGCCGCCCCTCTTGGTCACAATGTAGGTGACGATGTCCCCCTGCTTGAACTCCATCCCCTCCTTCATCGCCCGCCTCACAGCGGCAACATGCGGCCCCTCAGTCACGTAGCCTCCTAGGCTCCTGGTCATCTGGGTGTTTATCGCCAAATCCGCAAGCGGGACCTTCCCGGATTTTATCTTCTGCACCATGTCCTTCACGACCTGCGCGGCCTTATCAGGGTCGCGGTCCTTCAGGAGCGCATCCAAAACTCTCCTTTGAGTCTCCTTAGAAGCCTCACACCAGTCCCTCCGGCGGGTCTCTAGGCCTTTGACTATGAGCTTCCCCTGGGTGTCCACTACCGCGTACCTCTTCTTTGTTATGAACACGCCCCTCGGGTAGAATCCCTCATACTCGAGTTCCATCGCCTCCGGGAGTTTGCTGTTTATCTCCTTCTGAAACTCCTTCGACAGCCGGACTATCTCGTCCACGTCAGACATGTCAGGCCTTGTGATGTATATGCTGTCAGTGTCCCCGTATATGACCTGAAACCCCCTCCCCTCAGCAGCCTTTATGGTCTTTTGAATGTACTCCCTACCCCAGCCTGCTATCGCCTCAGCGCATTCCCTGCAGTACCAGCGCGCCCTCTGGAAGCCGTAATACCCGTACATGCTGTTTGCGAGGAGTTTCATCGCCTGCTGTTCCACATCCAGGAGAATCTTCCTGTCTGGGTCTGTCTCAGACTTCATCTTAGACTTCAACTCCACCCTCCTTTGTATCAGCTTCCTCAACACATCAGGTATGAAACCCTTCACCTTCAGGCAGAAGTGATGATTGTTCGGGGCCTTCGGAGCCTCGTTGCCGCAGCACTGGCAGTCCAGTGTCGCAGGGTCTATGTTGTGGGATATTATGATGCTCGGATACAGGCTACGGAAGTCGAACAGGACTATGTTGTCGTGTATGCCCTTCTTCGGCTCCACCACGAACGCGCCCTCATACGGCGCGTCCTCCCTGTCGTCGAACTCCTCATCTGAGGGGCGGTTCGGCACGATGATGCCCCTCCGGTGGGCCTCCTCTATGAGGAGGTGCTCCACCCTCTGGCCGCTTCCCATCCGCGAAGTCTCATACACCGGCTGCCGTATCACCCTCGACAGCTCGTACATGAGTGGCAGCATCTTCAAGGCTATCTTCAATGTCGCATCAGCGTCTGACACCGAATACTCGCAGAGCTTCGTGAACTTCGCCTTCTCCTTGGAGTTGTAGAACTCGCCTATCTCGCTCACCTTGATATCCAATTTCTCGACTCCGAAGAGGCTCTCATACACGTCCTCAAGCTGATAGCGTGGGAGGTTGAAGACCTGGCGGCACAGCGGATACATGTCCACGTGCGGCCTCCCAACAATCCTCGCGCCCATGTTCATGCCTCTGCGTTCCATCTTCAGCTTACTCCCATCAGCGCCCATGTTCAACTCGACCCTGTTTCTGTCAGCCCTCTCCTGGAAGTATGGGAAGTCGAAGTTGTCTGTGTTATATCCTGTGATGATATCGATTTTCTGCTTCTGCATCGTCTCCACAAGCTTCCTGAGCATCTCAGCCTCGTTCCCAACAGATTCGAAATAATCCAAACCCGGGTTCTCCTTCCCGTAGGACCACACCCTCCTCAGCCCCAGTGAATCAGCGTAGCTCAAAAGTGCTATCGGATGCACCTTCGAGTCAGGCTCACCCCTTGCAACAATCTCACAGTCGACGGCGGCCACATTCAATGTCACAGAATCGAAGCCGTCCATGGGCACAATACCTGAGTCGATTATGTAACGGCGCGCGAACGGTATGTCAGCCTCACGGAATCCTCCGCAACCTGGGAGGCGGGCCGCAGCCTCCCTAAGCTGTGGAACGTCCTTCGGCTCTTTCGAGTAGACCTTCAGGACTTTTACCTTCCTGCCGAGGTCGTAGAGTTCCAGAGGCTCTACATTCACCACGTTCTCGAGGGCCTTCGCCTCCGATGCGAGCCCCTCAATGTCCCCATTGGGCAGAACGTAGAAGTAAGGTTGGAATCCCTCCACATCCTCGATGAGCGAGCCCTTATCAGTCTTATAAAAAAGCCGCACCACAGCCTTCCCATCCCTCGTCACGTAGTCGGCATCCAAAAGGCATTTTACCATAACGGTATTCAATTAAACAGACGGTTAATTAAGTCAGTTTTCTTCGCTGTCTTCTGAATCATTCTTCGGTTTCCCAAGGAGCATGAGCGCTGCGGGATTGTAGTTCAGCGCTATTATACCAAGCTCAGTCCTGAAGCCCGCCATATTCATCGACTGCATCAGGGCTCTGTGCACGTCACCTGCGACGTTAACGTCCCTGCCTGCAAGAAGCGACTTCAAAAGGACAGTAGACTCTGCAGTATCGCGGCCTTCCACCTTCCTCTCAGCTGATTCTATCTTCTCAGGAGTTATCTTCGTCAACTCCTTCACGCCAGTTCCGAGAGCCTTCCTATATGTGTCGAATTCAGGCTCAACCTCCCTCTTCTTCGTCACCCTCTCCATTAGCGTCGGAGGCTCTGGCCTCGGAGACTTTATGCTCCTGTCCAGCTCGGCCAGCATCCTCTGAGCCTGGGGGTTGAGGCCCAATGATATCCTCCCCAGAGCCAGCCTAAGGTCGTTGATGTTCTGGGCTTCTGACATCGCCTCATCTATGAGCAACGTAATGGGTATCTCAGGTGACTTGTTATCCAGCAGTTTCCCCAAGACCTTAGCTGTCTCATCAACCTGGTATTCTATGAACGACTCAGCTCCTTCGACCCTCTTAGCAGCCTTACTCGCAGCCTCAATGGACGCAGGACCATTGTAAACCTTGCAGAACTCTTTGAGGGCGCGGCCTCCGACCGAATCGTTTGCTGAACGCGCGGGTGTGAGTATTCCTATTATATCCGGCACTGGGTCAATGCGGGTTTCCTTCACCGCCGTCTCTGTTGGCATTTTAGTCCACGTCCCCTATTAATACCACACCAGATAATGTAATAAAAGACAGGAGAATGGACGTTAAATTCACGAAGATGCACGGCAGCGGCAACGACTTCATAGTCGTGGACGAATGGGCTAAAGAGGCCCTGCCAGACGGGAGGAAAGTCGCTTTCGTGAAGATGGCATGCGACCGCCACTTCGGAGTAGGTTCAGACGGGGCCATCTTCGTCCAGAAGTCTAAGAAGGCTGACGTGAACTTCGTCTACTACAACCCGGACGGCAGCAAAGCCGAGATGTGCGGCAACGGAATAAGGTGCCTTGCGAAGTACGTGTACGAGCACGGCCTAGTCAAGAAGAAGACTATGACAGCCGAGACGTTGACTGGCATCAAGAGCCTGGATTTGACAGTGGACAACAGCATCGTCAAGGAGGTGAAGGTCGACATGGGCAGGCCTCAGGTGAAAAGAGGGGAGGCTCAGGTTAGCGGAGACCCTGAGGACACGTTCATAAACCAGATTGTGGAAGTCGGCGACAGCGAATACAAGATAACCGCGGTAGGCATGGGCAACCCGCATGCCATTGTACTACACCAGAGCATCGACGCAGTAGACCTCACAGAGGCATGCCCAAAGATTAGGCACTACGCTAGCCTGTTCCCGAAGGGAGTGAACGTCCACTTCATACAGAAGACAGGCCCCAATGAGTTCAAAATCCGCACATACGAGCGTGGCGTCGAAGCCGAGACCCTCGCCTGCGGGACCGGGATATGCGCAAGCGCAGTCGCAGCGGTATTGAACCGGAAGGCTGACATGAAAAAACAGATACTATTCCACGCAAAAGGCGGAGACATCAAAGTCGAACTAGACGGCACACCAGACGACATACAAAAAACCTACCTCATAGGCCCAGCACAGGAAGTCTACACGGGAAAGATAGAGTTCTAGATATATACCAGGAACGCCTGATAGTAGCTAATGGGAACCATCCGACCGCCGTCTGAACAGGACCCGCTGCGTTCCATCCCCCTGCTGGATAGGGCATGGAAGATAGATTCACTGACTAAGCTGCCTGAAGAGGAGCTGCGGAAATGGCACGGCAACATGAAGGCCGGCCTGGACTTGAATGAGAATGAGATTACGTTGATATATTACTTGGGCGGTAAGGGGCACATATTCAGGATTTTGCCAACTAGGATTTACGACCTGAAAGGTGACCATAGGACGGTCGTTACTGATAGGGCAGATAACGGAGACGGAGGATTCCTAATCAACCTAGACGAGAAAGACTTTGTGATAACAACCTTGAAGTCGAGAATCGGAGCAGCCGACATGTTAGAAGCGAATGTTGGCAAGACGACCAAAGAGGTAGTTGACGAGATAGTCAGAAGCCAGTTCGAGTCCATTGCAGAGTGGGGCGTGGAGAGACACGGCATATTCGAGAGAACGCCGGGTAACTTGAGGCATAACACGCTAAACATGAAGACGACCATACGCGTGCCCCTCGACAAATTTGGCATAGGGTCCGACAACCAGATTGAAGCATATTTCTTCCACCGTATTCATGGGAAGGAGGCTTCGACAGAGGAGGCTTACAGGACTGGTAGGATATTCTGCGAGTACCACACACACCCTAGCGGTAGCACCTACCCGTCGCAGATCGACATAGTGAATATGGATCAGTCGCTGATAATCGCAGCTAAACAAAAAGACGGCAGATACATAGTGACAGAGTGGAGGACGAAAGAGGGCGTAAACGTCAGGGAGGAACTGAAGAGGGAGCTCAGTAGAGGCGCTTTGGAAGTCTATCAATTCCTTCCCAAATATCGGATGGATGGTCTGATTAACCGGACATGCGACAGAAGGGATTTCATCATAAGTGAAGAAAATGGTAGGATGGCGTTTGAGGAGATGACACGCTAAGACGCCAGGCGATTCACTTAGAGTAATGTCTGGCTATCTCAGCCTTGATCTTATGGTCTAGTCCGTCTACGTCTGCTTCCTTCAGCTTGCTGCCTGCGACAAGCCTATCCGCGAGGATTAGCCTCTCCTCTACTCCAAAGAACCTCTTCAGGTACTTTTCCGGCGTCTCTGTTACTATGAACTCAAAGTCCGTTGGGAAGCATTTCCGGTAGTTCGCCCATTTGAACCTATCATCCAGTAATACTATAGCTCCCCTGTCGGTTTCGCTTCTGATGCACCTGCCCGCTGCCTGCAATGCCCTGTTGGTGGCTGGGTAGATGTAGCCGTAGTCCCAGCCGCGCTCGAACTTGAAGTCGTAGTAGTCTATGAGGGCTTGGGTCTCTAGGTTCGGTTTCTCCAGGGGTAGGCCGACTATTATGACGGCATCGAGTAGGTTGTCTGGGAAGTCTAGGCCTTCGCTGAAGCTGCCCGCCTGGACTGCCATCAGGACTCCTCCGCCTGTAAGCTGCGTGAGCTTGTCGAACAGCCTCCTCCTGTCGTCTTTGCCCATATCCTGGTTCTCGGCTACTATCTCCTTCCCAGTCTTGACTCGGCTGCCTATCACCTTAAGGAGCTGGTATGATGGGTAGAATACGGCTGCGTTTCCTGGGATTTGCGCAAGGAGCAAGGTTATTGTTCGCGCATATTTGTCGTACATGAACTCGCTTCTTGAGGCGTATTTTGTCGTCAGCCCTGGGACGAGTAGGGTTAGCCGGTTTTCCTTCGGAAACGGAGACCTGTATGCTCGCTCCATAACCCTCTCAGAGTTGAGGCCGAGTATGTTGGAGTACATTGGCAGCGGCGTGAGCGTGCCGCTCATGAGTATGGAAGAGTATGCTCCGTTGAAGACTTCAGCGCTTGAGAGGGACGGGTCAAGGCACCTGTGGGAGACTGTCACGCTCTTATCGTCCTTCTGCATAATCCTCGTGAAACCGAGGTCAGGGTCCTTCCACTTCTCAAGGAACCTTGCGATGTTCGTGGAATGCGAACGGTACCTGCCCGGAATCTTAAGCACCTCCAACCCGAGGGCCTCCACGTCAGCTGTGAACTCATCGTAGTCGACCTTGACGGACTTCAACATCTCATCCATCAGCTCCCTCCTCTCCACGTACCGCTCCTCGTACGGCCTTATCTTACGAGCCAGCCCCTTCAACACCCTCGAGAGCGTCATATAATCCTCTGAGAGCTGCCTGAAGTTGAGTGTCTTCGCCTCCTTCGACGCCCTCTCCAGTGAGTATGTGCTGAGCTTGTGGGACATGATGCTCCTAATCCTGTCAGGGAGGTTGTGGGCTTCGTCGACTATGAGTATGGAGTCCTCAAGGGTTTTGCCGAGTTTAGCAAGGAATGCCTTCCTCACTGAGTTGCTGAATATGTGGAAGTAATCGCAGACTATCACGTCCGCTTTCCTGCCTGCCTCAAGGAGGACCTCATACGGGCAGAGCCTGTCTTTGCCGCAGACTTCTATAGCCTCCTCGTTGTGCATCGGCTCCGACAGTATCTTAGTCACCGTGGCCTGGCCTTTCTTGGTTATCTTGTTCTTGCGGGTGTTGTTGTAGTATTCGCACAGTTCGTCCTTCTTCTGGGCTCGGCAGAATTCGTTGAACTCCCTTGAGCTTAAGTCCCTCACCTTGTGGGGGCACATCCACTGTTTGCCTATTATGTCCACGAGGCGGACGTTGAGGTTGTGTCTCTCCTTCATCCTCCTGATGGTGTCAACGACGATGGTGTGTTGGGTGTGCTTCGGCGTGAGGAAGAAGATGGTCTTGTTCTTTTCCAGCGCATGCTCCACTGAGGCCGACAGCACCGCAGCGGTCTTTCCTATGCCTGCTGGGGCGTGGGCTGCGAGTATTCCGCCGTTGCGTAGCGTTCTTTCGCAGTCTCGGATGAACTCGTCCTGGCCGCTTCTGACTGTGGGGTGCGGGAAATACTTCACCCTAGCTTATTGGGTGGCTGGTCTGATAAAAGGAGAGAGAGCCGAGGAAAAATATCATGGCATGCATTCGTCGCAGAGGAGTTTCCCCTCGTAGATTGCGAGCTTGTCAGAGTAGTTGTCGCAGTTCTCGCACACGCCTGTGACGTACCCTTCCGTTGCGGCGTGGGCTTCGCTTATGTCCCACCTGCTCTGCTCCCTGATGAGCAGGTGCAGTGCTGGTTCAAGTTTCACGATGTCGAATTCGCTTAGGACTCCGATAATCCGGCCCTTGTCTGAGACTACTAGCCTGCGTATGTCCTTGTTGCGCATCGCCCTGGCAGCGTCGTCTATTGAAGCGGATGGCTTCACAGTCACCAGCGGCGACGTCATCACATCGCCGATGCGGACCTTCTTCGGGTTCTTGTTCACTGCGACAATCTTGCAGATGATGTCGCGTTCAGTGATTATGCCGACGCCATCCCCCTTCTTCGTTACTATGACAGCGCTTATGTCGTTCTTCTTCATGACCTCCGCAGCCTCCTGGACAGTGTCTTTCGCGTCCACGCAGATTACGCCGCGGGTCATCGCGTCCCCGACCGTTATCTCCTCGATATCCTTCATCGCCGCCACCTCCTGGTTATTAAAGACCGCGCTCTAGTAATACACTTTGGTTGTGCGTTTAAATATGGATTTCAAATTCGACGTCAGGCGCAAGGACGCGGCAGGAAGGATTGGTAGGCTGGATATCGGCGGCAGATTAGTCGAGACTCCGATGCTGATGCCAGTATACAATCCGACTAGAGACATCATACCAGTGAAAGAGCTCGTGGACGTCTACAAAGCCCAGGCTGTGATGGTGAACTCGTATATGCTCCTGAAGAATCAGGAGCTTCGCTCCCAGGTCCTCTCGCATGGTCTCCACAAGTTCCTCGGATTCGATGGGGTCGTGGCCACGGATTCTGGAAGCTACCAGCTGATGCTCTACGGGGCGGTGGAGACGACGAACAAGGACATCATAAAATTCCAGGAGGACATCGGCTCAGACATCGGCTCATTCCTTGACATACCCACCCTCCCTGACACCTACAAGCCGAGGGCGAAGGAGCAGTTGGGGGTTACACTTGAGCGAGCAAAAGAAGCTAAGGACGCCAAGTTCCTAGTCAACGCCGCAGTCCAGGGCGGCAAATACACTGACCTCCGGGCTGAAGCTGCCCGTGAGATTGGCAAGGAATTCAGCCTCGCAGCCATCGGGGGAATCGTCCCACTCATGGAATCCTACAGGTTCAGCGAGCTCGTGAACGTCATAGCAGCGGTGAAAGAGAACATGCCCTTGGACAGGGTCGTCCACGCATTCGGCCTCGGCCACCCCATGGTATTCCCACTGGCTGCCCTTTTGGGCTGCGACCTCTTCGACTCAGCAGCGTACATCCTCTACGCAATGGATGGAAGGTACATGACAGACTATGGGACCGTGAGAGTCGACGAGCTCGAGTACGTCTCCTGCAGATGCCCCATCTGCGCCGAACACGGACTCGGGTTGAAGAGGTTGTACGGTGACGATAAGGTGAAGGCAATCGCAAGACACAATCTCCATGTATCCTACGCTATGCTCGACAAGGTGAAGCAGGCGATAATAGACGGTCGACTCTGGGAGCTGGTTCTGTTACAATCCAGAGCCCACCCGAAGATGATGGAAGGCCTCACAGCGCTGATGGAACACACGGAATGGATTGCCGAAGTAGACCCGGTAACGAAGGACAGCGCATTCTACTACACTGGGCAGGAGTCTGAAAGAAGAAGCGAAGTCCTGAACGCGAAAAAGAGGATGGGCAATCTCACGACAGACAACACAGTAGAGCTTCCACCATTCGGGCTCGTCCACGAGGAACTCCTGGACATCTACCCCTTCAACGGAGTCTGGGCTGTCAACGACGAGCCGAAGCCGAAGGTTAGGGACATATACAAGCTGAGGGCCATCATGGAATACCAGTTCGGGAAAGGCGCCGGCGAACTCCTGCCAGACAACCTTGTTGTGAAAAAATCCAGGAACACGAGGAGGATAAGGTGGCTTTACGAGGGCAGGGAGATGATAGCCTCAGTCCGTGCCTCAGACCACATGATACTCCCCCACGATAAGCTCGCTGCGAAATTGAAGGAAAAGTTCCCCACACCGAAGCTGAGGGTAATCATGAAAGACGACGAGGAGGCCCTCCAGTGCGTGCGGGACGGGAAGAGTGCGATGTGCAAGTTCGTCGAAGACGTGGACCCGGACCTCCGATGCGGCGACGAGTGCCTCATAGTAGACAAAAATGATAACCTCCTGAAAGTCGGAACCCTAATGCTAAGCCCCCGCGAAATAAAAGACTACAAGAGGGGAATGGCGGCACGAATCCGGTGAATGAAATGATGAAACCCCTCCAGGTGACCGTGCACAAGTGGGGAAATACCCTCGGCATAAGGATACCCAAAGAGGTGGCCAAGAGAGAGGGGTTAGAGGATGGAAAGAGCATAGACATACTTTTCCTAAAGGACAACACCAACCTACGGAAGAGTTTCGGCTCGTGCAAGGGTGCCTTCACCCGGCCCACACAGGACATAAAGGATGAGTTGAGGAAGGAGTTGTATGACTGATGAAGCGTACTTTTTCGACTCATACGCAATAATAGAGGTACTGAAGGGTAGCGAAGGATACAAGAGATACGTAGAGTCCAGGATAATAACAACTAAGCTGAACCTCTACGAAGTCTACTACAGCCTCCTGAAGTTGAGCGAAGAAAAGGCCGACACGTTCTTAAGGGACTATGGGGGGTATTCTGTCCCATTCGACTCTGAAATCATAAGAATGGCAGCCCAACTTAAGAGATTGAAAACCGACCTTTCCATGGCAGACACGATAGGATACGTCACAGCCCTCAAGAACGGGATAAAGTTCCTCACAGGCGACAAGGAATTCAAAGGCCTGGACAACGTCTAATACGTGAAATAAAAATTGTTACTCTACTACCCCTATCCTCGTCATTTTGCATTTGTGTTTCATGCAAGTCTTCTCTAGGTTGATGTATTCTAATTCGCTTAGGGTGACGATGAAGTTGTCGAGGTTGCGGGCCATCGGATACGGCACGTCCGTCAGCTGGAATTTTCTGCCGCTTTTGGCCTCCATTTCGTAGACGACCGATACTAACCCTCCTTTGGTGACGTCCTTGGCTGAGTTGAACTTGACTTTCCCAAGGGCTTCGAACCATGTTTCAAACAGTACATTAGCTTTCTCAAGTCTCTCGGTCTGTTCGCCCCACAATGGCTCCCCGACTAGTGCTATGACATCTCCTTTCTGCGCTCCGCAGTCTCGGATGGGTTCTTTCGTCAGCAGCTCCCCGACTACTGTGATACTACATCGCGGCTCCACCTCCTCGAAGAGTGTGTTGCCGCCGAGTATCGGAATCCTCATAAGCTCGGCCTGGGTCTTCAGAGAGTCTACCATCTCTTCGACGTCCGCTCTGGGGCCGATGATGGAGTCGAGGGCGAACAACGGCCTTCCGCCTTTTACGACGACGTCGGTTGCGGCGTGTATGAGGGCGCTCTTCATTACCAGCCTCTTAGTGTATGGGCCGTCTGTTGATGCGAGTAGTCGGCCTTTGAATTCGATGCAGGCCGCGTCATCCCAGTCGCGGATTCCCATGATAGGATTCGCAATGTCGTCCATGGACTCTAGCTTCTTCTTAATCCACTCGATGTCCTTCACGTACTTCTCAATCGCGTCCATTCTTGAGGGCCTCCATTCCGGGGCAGAAGCTGGCCTTCTCAGCATAACCTATGCCATACAATTTGAAGAACGGGAACTCCCGGCAGACTTGAGGTCTGTGCTCGTAGACTGTGCATTTGTCGTCTTTCACGAACAGGCACCTGCCGTTCAACCTCTTCAGAGCCAGTTCGCCATTCCTTTTCTCACTGAAGTCCTTGTACCCTCCAACCTCAAGACGTTTCACATCCTCCGGCGTCAACGGTATCACACTGAACCTGCAACATGTCCCACACATCCTACAGCGGAATTTGTCCCTCCTGACATAAAGCCTCATACTCCTGAGAGCCTGCGGTATGTTGATTGCTGCCACAAAAACAGCGAGCGCACACACACCTAAAAACAGATTCTCCAGCATAGAATAGACTATGGCGCACTCTCATTTTTATAGGCGAACAACGTAAGTTTAAAGCGTTTTATAACAGGGTCTGAGATGGTAAACAAAAAAAAGGGTAAGGGGGGCCGAAAATCCCAGAAAAAGGTTGTGGCAAAAAAGCCGAACGCAAGGAAGGTTCCTGCCTCCCGGAAGCCTGTGAAGGCCGCTACCAAGGGCAAACGCATCCTGAAGGTTTCGGGGAAGAAGATTAAGTGCTGCCAACACTGCCCTGACTTCGAATACTGTGAGGATAAAGGCATCTGCTGCGACTACTGCGACTTCTACCTTAATGGCAAGTGCACATACGGGAAGAAGAAGGGGATTCCATCCACGAACCAGCAGGTCGAGTTGCCTGACTACCGCGGAGACGACTACGGGATAGACGACTACGAAGCCTACGAGCCGGTCTACGAGTAGCCGGAAAGGTCAAGCGTTACCCTGCTGAACTTTAGTCTTTTCACAATCCTTTCCGCGTTTTTTAGGACTGTTGGAAACTCCCTCCTGAAGACCTCTATCCTTGCATTCTCGCATCGTGGGCCTTCAAGCCTCACCCTCACCTGAGACAAGCCTAGGGATTTCAGATAGTCTTCAGCAGCCTCAACCCTCATCAGCCGGCTTCTTGTTATCCTCTCCCCCCTCGGAATCCTAGAGGACAGGCAAGCTGCTGATGGCTTCTCATAGTCTAGGCCATATCTTCTCGCAAGGGTTCGCACCATCTTTTTCGTGAACCCCAATTCGGCTAAGGGGCTTGATATCCTAGCTTCTGTCAGGGCCCTGTAGCCTGGGCGGTGTCCTTTAAGGTCCTCAACGTTTGTGCCATCAACTATCAAGTCGATGCCATGCTCTTTCGCTATCTCCTTCAGCTTTGCCGACATGCTCCTCTTACAGTAGTAACAGCGGTCAGGCGGGTTACGCCTGAAGTCCTCATCATCAAGCTCGTTGTATCTGACGATTATATGTTTTATCCCCATCCGCTGGGTTGTCTCCTTCGCCTCCTTCAGTTCGCGTCGTGGTATAGTCGGGGTGTCGAAGGTCACAGCAAGGGCGTTTCTTCCAAGAGCGTCGTATGCGGCCTTAGCCACCACGCTTGAGTCTACTCCGCCGGAGTAGGCGACCAGTACGCTGCGCCTGCCCTTGAAGAACCCCCTAAGCCGGTCAGAGGACATCAGCATATATTAACTGGGCGGAATATTTAAGGGATATGGACTCAAGGATGCCTGGATTCTATAAGCTGCCGCTGCCGGAGCGCCTCGGGAAGATTAAGCAAGAGTGCAGCCTCACAGAGGAGGAGACTAGCGCAGTCTCAGGGGGTGGCCTCACCCTAGAGCAGGCTGACAGGATGTCTGAGAACGTCATCGGCAGATTCAGCATCCCCTTAGGTGTTGCAGTCAACTTCCAGATTAACGGGAGAGATTATCTCATCCCCATGGCAACCGAGGAGCCTTCGGTAATAGCGGCCGCAAGCAACGCGGCGAAGATGGCCCGGGAAGGGGGAGGCTTCAAGGCCTCAAGCTCGGCGCCGATAATGGTGGGGCAGATTCAAGTGGTGAAGGCGAAGAAGGGCGCGGCAGCGAAGATTCTCTCTCAGAAGAAGAGACTGATAGAATATGCGAACTCCCTTGACCCGACACTTGTGAAATTCGGCGGCGGAGTCGTCGACCTTAAGGTGCGCAAAGTCAAGGACATGCTAGTCGCGCACATACACGTAAACGTAGCGGACGCGATGGGAGCAAACGCAGTCAACACCATGTGCGAGGCACTCGCCACGAAAATAGAGGGCCTCACAGGAGGGCAGGCCATACTGAGGATACTGTCAAACTACGCGGTCGAACGGACTGCTAAGGCAAGCTGCGTAGTGCCTAAAGAGGTCATAGGCGGAGAGGAAGTCGTGGACAGGATAATATGGGCCTACAAGCTCGCAGCAAACGACGTCTACCGCGCAGTCACCCACAACAAGGGCGTGATGAACGGCGTCACAGCAGTCGTCCTCGCAACTGGCAACGACACACGCGCAGTGGAGGCTGGATGCCACAGCTTCGCATCCAAGAAAGGGAAGTACGGCCCTCTCACCACCTGGAAGAAGAATAAGAACGGCGACCTAGTAGGCGAGATAGAAATCCCAGTAGCAGTCGGCCTCATCGGCGGCGCAACCAAAACCCACCCAACAGCGAAGGCAGCAGTGAAGATACTCGGCGTAAAGTCGGCAAGGGAACTCGGGGAGGCGCTCGCAGCAGTAGGCCTCGCCCAGAACCTCGCGGCACTCCGCGCCCTATCAGCCGAGGGGATACAGAAAGGCCACATGAGACTCCACGCCAGAAACATCGCAGTCACAGCCGGCGCAGAAGGAGGGAGGATTGACGAAGTGGCAGAGAAGATGGTGCAAGCAGGCAGGATAAGCGTGGACGAAGCGAAGAAGATACTCGGATGAACTACTGGAGAAAGGCTTTAAGCTAAGCATTCCTGATATCTAATGTTAGAATGGGCCTAAAAGAATATCAACCTGTGGATCCGCTTGACGGCGTAGACCTGAAATCAGTAGGGCTCGATGAAGTGGATAAGCTATGTGGTCTAGCAGTCAACAGTAAAAATACTATGCATAGTAGGCCCGCCCTTTCCGGTTTGTTTCTCATAGCCAAAGACTCTAATAAGCCTGAGCTAGCCTTGAAGGCTGTGGCGGCTATCATACGTGTTCAGCAGGAGTCCAGTTCAGAATACCTGAAGAAAGATGCACTCTCTTCGCTGTACATCATCGTTGAGAGGGCTCCGGAGGACGTGGCCTTAGGGACGTTGGAACTTATGAAACCCCTCTTCGCCGACTCTAAGACCGGGAAGTTGGTGAAAAATAACCTTAAGCGAAGGCCGCTGAAGCCGTCGGTTAGGGAAGAACTTGATAAGATACTTAAGGAGTTTCCAACAGAATCCAAGAATCCCGAAGAAGGAATCCCCGCAGCTAATCTCCCTAAGATAAAGCCTGCGGCCGTCAGGGGGGACGTTAAACTGAAGAAGGAGCTGATAGACACCACATTCATTAAGCATCTCCCAGTGGAAGTCCAGGAGAAGATGGCCGACATACTGATCGACGTTAAAAACACTCCTGGGGGCAGAGCCTACGCTGAGGATTTTATAGAAAGGATAAAGATGGATTTGGAGGGGAACCTTCTAAAGGGGTTCATACTGGTTGGGACGACGCAGAAACAAAAGTGGACGGATGCTTTAGGCCCTTCCAAAACCATTGCACTGAGGGCCTTAAAGGCTAGGATTAATGCGCCCTTGGATGAACTGATGCAGCATGTTGGGGGATGGGGCATTCTGTCAGGCCTTCTGAAGAGAAGCATTAAATTTAGGGATCCACTAAAGTGTGTGGAGGACCTCTCATACATGTCAGCTCACCTGGAGCATCTGATGAACAACAAATGGGACGTTGATATTCCTTTCGTCTGGCACGCTCAAGAGAAGGCGAAAAAGTCTACTTGATCCTGTATTCGAGTGCTGTTTCGTCGCAGTCGGGGTATTTCGGGCATTGGATGCATTCGCCCCAGATTTTCATCGGCAGCTTGTTCTTCTGAATCTTCTTGAATCCGTGTTTGATGAAGAATTCAGGCTCGAGGGTGAGTGTGAAGACCTTTGGGATTCCGAACTGTTCGGCCTCTTTGATTGCTGATTTGAGGAGCGTCTTTCCTATACCCTTACCTGAGTATTTCGGGTGGACTGCTAGGCTCTTCACCTCTCCTAAGTCCCTCCAGCTGATGTGTAAGGCGCAGCAGCCTATCACCTTCTTGCCTTTTTTCACGACCGAATATTCGCGCAGGTTCTCATAGAGGTAGCTTAGGCTCCTGGAGAGCATCTTGTTCTGTTTAGCGTGTATCCCAATGAGGTCGCGTATGCCTTCAACGTCGTCAATCGACGCCCGCTCTACATTCATCTCCTTAAAACTTTTGCAGTCTCGCTAATAAACTGTGAGCAGGCAGTGACCACGGCCAGCTCGTCCAGTGCGCTTATGCCTGCTATTTTTATCCCCTTGGTACTAAGATTCTGTGATGGAAAAAGCAGGCCCCGCGATTGGAGTAACTATTGCGTTTATCCTATTATCTGCTAGTCATGTTACCGGGCAGTACAACAACACCGGGATTTGTGTTGACTCGGACGGTGGTGAGGATTATTACGCCCGGGGTATGATTACAACGGATGGTAGGACCCGCTACACTGACTCATGTGTGACTCCCTCCCAGCTTCAGGAGGGCTACTGCGAGGCAAGGAGGAGGGTGGCCCATTATAAGACGACGTTCTTCCAGTGTCCGAGGGGCTGCTACCGTGGGGTATGCAGACCGTTGACACCTCAGCATACTACTTCGTGGACTAACGTGTTTGTGGCAGCGAATGCTACTTCCACGACAACCACCTCGACTACCGTCTTCACAGTATCCACCAGTTCCACAACATCATCAACGATTGCTAACACTACATTGGTGATACGGAATGGTGTGGTGTGCACCGACTCGGACGGCGGAAAAAGTTATGGGCTCCGTGGTGAAATCTCATTGAACGGGAAGAAGCTATGGCTTGACAGTTGCGTGAACCCGTCTCAGCTTCAGGAGGGATTCTGCGATAAGGGGAAGAGATTCATCTACTACAGCACCCTCTTCCACTCCTGCCCGAACGGATGCTACCTTGGCAAATGTTGGTGAACAAGATGCGAAACCCACTTAAGGGTATGAATGCCAACGTCATACTCCTTGGCGTCGTCAGCCTACTCACCGACGCCTCAAGCGAGATGATATTCCCCCTCATACCCCTTTTCGTCACCTCAGTCTTGGGGGCGCCGGTTGCTGTCGTCGGCCTAATCGAAGGAGTCGCCGAGGCTACTTCGAACTTCGTGAAGATGCTCTCCGGCATGTACTCAGACAAAATAGGACGGAGGAAGCCGTTCGTCTTCTGGGGGTACACGTTCTCAAGCATCACGAAACCTCTCTTCGCGCTGGCGAGCCTTTGGCCTCACGTCCTTATCATACGCTTCCTCGACCGCGTCGGTAAGGGCGTTCGCGGCAGCGCAAGGGATGTGATGGTAGCAGACTACACCGATGATAAAAGCAGGGGTTCAGCATACGGCTACAGGAAGATGATGGACCAGATAGGTGCTTTCATAGGCCCGCTGGTAGTATTCCTCCTGATGCCACTCCTCCTTCTAAAGTACGGGACTGCCGGAGCTTACAGGGCCGTGTTCGTGCTCTCCATAATACCTGCCGCGTTGGCCGTGTTCGTGCTCTTCTTCATCAAGGAGAAGGAGAATCCTATAAGGGTTCAGAGGGGATGGCGGCCTGATTTCAAGTCGTTGGGCGGAGCCTATAAGGTGAACCTGCTCGTCGCAATACTCTTCTCTGTCGGCGCGTTCAACTACGCGTTCTTCATACTCCGTGCCCAGGATCTTCTGATGCCGCTTGCAATGGTTCCGCTCGCTTACATGCTCTACAACCTAGTCTACGGCGCGTTCGCGATACCAGTCGGCAGACTCTCCGACCGCATCGGCAGGAGGACGATGATATGCGCAGGATACCTAGTGTTCGGCCTCACCGCGTTGGGCGTGGGCATAGTCCACGACTACTGGAGTCTCCTCATATTCTTCTGCACCTACGGGATATTCATGGCCATAACAGAGACCGTGCAGAGGGCTTACATAGCAGACCTTGCGAAGCCTGACATGCGCGGCACAGCACTCGGCGTCTACCAGGGCGCATTAGGATTCGCTGCACTACCGGCCGGAGTGATAGCAGGCCTACTGTGGGATGTCACCTTCATGGGCATGAGGGCGACGTTCATCTTCAGCGCAGTGACATCGGTAGTAGCCGTCGTACTCTTCGCTGGACTGTGCAGGCACGGAGTATGCGAAAACTAATCCGTTGCTCTCACCACATTTTTATACTGTCCTTTCCCATGTTCTTTTATGCGCAAGTTTAAGGTGTTGCTGGAGCCTGATGTTGAAGGCGGCTATACTGTGCAGGTCCTCGGCCTGCCAGGGTGTTTCACCGAAGGCGACACAAAGGAGGAGGCTCTTGCGAACGCAAGGGATGCCATAACTCTATACATTGAGCACCTGAAGGACAAGGGAAAGAACTTTGGCGACATACCAAAACCCTCTATAGTCTCCGTAGCCGTTTGATCCACATTGAAAACGCCGTCGTTATCCTACCTGAAAATCATCAAGATTCTTGAGACGTATGGGTACTCAGTTCGCAGGCAGAGCGGAAGTCACATAATCCTTGAACATGAATCGAATGAGAAAATTGTCGTAGTCCCAAGGCATGACCCTGTTAGGAAGGGGACATTGCTAAACATAATACGTCATACTGGATTGACAAAAGATGAATTCCTGACCTAGGCTGTTAGGCTGCTTTTCCTGTGTTGTCTGTCGCCTCTTCACCTTCTATTCCCCCGTTGTCTCTTGTCGCCTCGGCTGCGGGGACCGGCCCCCCGTCGAACCTCACCCCAACAATCTGGCTTACGCCCTGCACCATGGACACCCCTATGGCGGAGTCCATGTACTTGAGCATGTTGTTGTTGTGCGTCACCATCAGGAACTGGCTTGAGGATTTCGCCAGCATCTCGGCCAGTTTGACTGAGTTTTTCTTGTCAAGGGCTGCGTCGAGTTCGTCGACGACGTAGAAGTACGCCGGCTTGTACTGTTGGATGCCAAGGAGGAATGCTGTTGAGGTGAGGACTTTCTCCCCCCCGCTCATGGCATCAAGTGACATCAGCCTCTTCCCCCCGGGTGAGGCGGTTATCATTAGGCCGCTTTCCGAGATGTTCATGGGGTTGTCGAGCGTGAGCGTGCCTTTCCCGTCAGCAAGTTGCGTGTAAATCCTTTCGAAGTGGGCTTTCACCTTCTCGAACGCCTCCATGAACGTCTCCCTCTTCTTACCCTCTATCTTGTCCATGAAGTCGAATATGCTCTGGCGCTCCTTCTTGAGGGTCTCCAGTTTGTTCGTTATCTCTTCGAACTCCTTTTTTATGACCTCGAACGTCTCTATCGCCCTCATGTTCACGGAGCCGAAGGACGTCAGCTGCTGCTCGAGCTTTTCTGCAGCGTCTGTCAGGTCCTTCACCGACTTTTCTATCAGCTGCACTCCCTCGTACTTTGCGTATTCGCGCCTGAGGTCTTCAAGTCTCGTGCTTATCTTCGCCTTCTCTATTATGAACTCGTTCATCTCTTGATTGGACGCCTCCATCCCGTGCTCTATCTCCCCTATCCTTGTGGAAAGCTCAGTTATGTTCTCCTCAACATTTGTCCTCTCATCAGCCAGCTTCTGTATCTCCCCGTCCACTGACTGGTGCGCCTTCTCAAGGTCCTCCAACCCTATCTTGAGCTTCCTGATGTTATCCTGGAGGGTCTTTATCTCGCTGCCTAGACTGTCCTTAACTGGCGCAAGCTCCCTCATGCGCGCCTTGTATGTCGCAGCCTGCTGCCTCATGTACGCCAGCTTCTCCTCAAGTTTCGTCTTCTCTACTTCCACCTCCCTCAGGGAGTCCTTGAGGCTTTCAATCTTAGGGGTCTTCCCCCCTTGCCGCCTTTCCGCCAGGTCCTTAAGCTTCTTCTCGTCAGCGCCGACGTTCTTCTCCAGTTTGGTGGCTTCAACCGCGTTATCCTGAATCTCCTTCTCAAGCGAGCTTAACGACTCAACCACCCTGTTCAGGCGGTCCCTCATTCCAGTGCGCCTTTCAGTTGCGATGTTCTTCTCAAGGCTTGTGGCGTCCAACGCGTCCTTGTTCCTCTTCAGCCTCTCCCTCAATGTTGCGAGCGTGGATTCGAGTTTCCCCCTTGCTTTGACCTGTTCATCATATTCAACCGCTAGTTTCTGGACTCTCCCTTCAACGTTCGCCATCTCCTTTTCCAACTCGTCCACGTTGCTGAATGTAATCTCAAATCTCTCTGGCATGTGGCCGCCGGTCATCGCGCCTGAGAGTTCCAGGAGGTCTCCGTCGAGTGTGACCATCCTCCACTCACCGACCCCTATGCTCTTCGCAACTTCGATGTCCTTGACTATTATCGTGTCACCGAACACGTATTCGAAGACTTTGCTGAACTTCTTTGAGTATTTGATGAAGTCGCGGGCGAATCCGATGGCCTCCTTCGGCGGCTTACCTTCAGCCTTGTAGTTTATCTTGTCGAGGGGCAGGAACGTGCATCTTCCGATTTTCTTCTGCCTCAGGTATTCTATGCACTTGGCTGCGTCGTTGACAGATTCGACAACGACGTGTTGCATCCTACCCCCAGCAGCCACCTGCAGTGCTGTGTTGTATCTGCTGTCTGCGACCTCCCCCAGCTGCATGACTGGGCCGTGTATCCCTGGTATCACCTTCTTCAACCCTAGGGTGGCTTTCACAGCCTGCTGGAGTCCGCCTGAGGTTCGCATTATCGTCTGAATCTCACTCTGCTTCTTCGAAAGGAGTATCCTCTCCTCCTCGAGCCTCTGCTGCGCGTCGCTGACCTCCTTATCCATCCGATTGTGCTCTGACTCGTACTGTCTGACGTCGGAAACGGACTTCTCGTACTCCAAGGCCAGCTTCTCCACATCCTTTATCCTATTCTGTTCCTCGCCTGAGAATCCCTTTATCCTGGACTCGAATTCGTCGCGTTCCTTCTCAAGAGTCGTCTTCTCAAGGGTTTTCTTGGCGTTTACCTCCTTCAGAGCCCTGATTGTCGAACGTGCCTCGTATATCTTGTTCTTGACTTCGTCAACCTCGTTCTCGAGCGTGATATCAACCCCCCTCTTCGATTCCGACTCTATCTCCCTCATCATATCGTGGTGTTTGGTTTCGAATCCGCTCAGGCCTGCCGTCATCTCCTTCTCCTGCCTGGAAATCACGTCCAAGCCCATCGAATTGTCCCTCTCCTCCGACAGTATGCCCTCAAGCTTCTCAGTCTGCAGCTTCATCCTGTCCTCGAAGCGCAGTATCTCACCCTTGGTTTCAGCAATCCTCGTGCCCCTCTTCTCCTCCTCCAGCCTGATTATCCCCGAGCTTATCTCCTTCAACCTCAGAGTCCTCTTCTGGATGTCGGACTTCGTATCAGCAATCTTTACAAGGTTGTCTTCGCGGCTCTTCTTCAGCTTCTCAGTCTCCTCATCAATCTTCTCCTCGCGGCGCTCCATGCTGTTGATATCTTTGTAAAGGAGCGTCGCCTTCGAGGCGCGAAGCTCATCACGCACCTTAGTGTAATTCAAGGCCTCATCCCGTTCCTTCTTCAGCTCCTGCATGTAGCCCTGCTTCTCGCCTAATATTATGTGGGTCTGTCCTATCCTCTCCTCCACCTTCTCAAGCTCCCTCAACGCCTTATCCCGCTTCTCATCGTAGACTCCTATGCCACAGAGGTCATCTATTACCTTCCTTCTGTCCTTCGGCTTCATCTCCAAGACCTTTGTTATGTCATCCTGGAGTATGATGTTGTACTCGTTGTCGCCTGCAAGGTCCAGTATCTGCTGGCGCGTCACCCTCTTGTCGTCCAGCTTGTACACAGAACTCCCATCCCTGTCGGCGATGCGCATAATCCTGTGCTTCACTCCGCCGTCATCCTCAAGCGTGATCGCGACAACAGCCTTCGGAGCAGGCGAGCCTCCGATGCCTCCGTTGAAAATCAGCTCCTGCAGGTTAGCAGCCCTAAGCCCCCTAGACTTGCCTAAGACAAAGCAGATGGCCTCAGTTATGTTACTCTTGCCTGAGCCGTTCGGCCCGACAATACCTGTGAACTTGTCAGGGAACTCCAGTACGGTCTTGTCCCTGAACGACTTGAATCCCTTAAGCTCCAAACGGGTTAAACGCATTAAATTCCCTCATATCTTAACTACACCAGCCACCCGTTACCCAAAATACTTGGAATTACTGCTTTAAAATCCATTTTTTCAGTCCAAGAGTTATATTCCCCCCCGACTTTAGAGTATTAGATGATATCCCTCACCTACGAGGTCGGCCGTTACCGTCGCCTCCTCTCCGAGACGGTCCGCGAAGGCGACGTTGTGGTTGAAATCGGCCCCCACGTTGGCCGAAGCACTGACATGTATGTTGGGAAGGCCTCTAAAGTCGTGTTGGTCGACAAGGGGAGGGACTGTGCTGGGGCGCTTGAGAAATACTCTCTGAAACACAACAACGTCATATTCGTCTTGGGAGACGCCCGCGGATTCGACACACTAAGTCTCGTCCTCAAACACGCCAAATCCTGCGACGTTCTCGCAGTAGACCTCGGCGGCGGCAGATACCCGGACACAGTATTTAAGGTGTGGGCAAGCTGGAGCGGAGTAATGCGGCCGAGGTATTCGATAATAAGGTGCAGGGGACTGGCTGAATTCGTGAAAAGGGCTAAGGTAGCGGATGACACAATCCCTGACTCGTTCAAGGACTCAGGATGGCTCCAAGACTACGGGAGAGCAACGCCCTCCAAGCTGAAAGACCAACTCAGAGAGTTCGAACACTGGATTGAATTGCCTAAGTGAACCAGCCTAGTATCGTGTCCAACATGCCCCTGACTCCCGTAACCTTCCTCACCGTTGTCGTAGTCGCCTGCTGCGCGGCCGGCTTCTCCACACACTTGCATACTCCCACTCCAGCGTCGTCGGTCCGGTACCTGCACAGGTAATCGTCCGGGCATTTCCCTGCGACGCATTTCTTCTCGTTCGGATTCACCACCTCCTCGCAGCTTACCGGCTTGAGTGTGGTGGTCGTCGTGTCTAGGGCGCACTTACAGTACCCAATGTTCGTGTCAGCGTATGGGACGTAGACGCAATTGTGGTCTGGCGGACACAGGCCATCAACGCATTGTTTTGCCGAGTCGACTTTTTCCATTGCCTCGCACTTTACCTCTCCTGGGAGTGTCGTGGTCGTTGGCGGTATGCACTCGCATGAGCCTGCGTTGGCTCCTGTCGGCGACTGCACGTACCTGCACTTGTAGTCTGTCGGACAGAGTCCCTGCGCGCAGGTGTTGGCTGAAGCTCCTGTCATTGCCTCACATTTAACCTGCCCGGGCAGTGTGGTTGTCGTCGTCTCCCTCGGCACGCACCTGCATGCAGCCACGTTAGCGGCGCTCGCGAGGCTGACGTACCTGCAGTCGTACTCCGGCGGACACAGTCCCTCCACACATGTGTTGGCTGAAGGCATTTTCACCGCCTCACATTTCACCTCGTTTGGCAAGGTTGTCGTGGTAACTGGTTCGCAGATGCATTTGCCTCCTACCGGCGCCGCAGCCATGTAATTGGCAGCCTGCGTTCCAGGCTTGAAAACGCAGCGTGTGCCGTCCGGGCATAATCCTGCCACGCATGTGTTTGCGTTCGCATTATCTACTGCCTCGCACCTAACTGGCAGAGTGGTCGTTGTAGTGTCGCATTCGCATGGCACGCACGCGCACCTCGTGGCTGAAGCCGCGTTCGCTGCCAGATAAGCTACTGGGCTTTGTGATTGGGTCTTGAGTCTGCACACTGTATTTGGCGGACACAGTCCCTGCAGGCACATCCTGGCTGATGGGTTGCTGATGTCCTCACACCATGTGTATGAGGGTATCGTAGTGGTCGTCGTGGCCGGGCCCTCGCACACGCACTTCGCCGGGAAATAAGCTGTCGCAGTATTCGATGAGCCGGGTTTGTACGTGCATTTCATGTCCTGTGGGCAGAGTTTGTCAATGCAGGTTCTAGATGAAGCGTCTGATACTGCCTCACACCTCACCTCAGCGGGCAGCGTGGTGGTTGTCACGCCTTCGCACGCGCACTTAGGGGGGATATATGCCGCTGCAGTATTCGATGAGCCTGGCTTGTACGTGCATTTCAAACCCTCTGGGCATGTAATGGCCTCGCATGTGTTGGAGGACGGGTTTGTGACAGCCTCACACCTCTTTGCTACTGTGGTGGTTGTAGGTTTTGTGGCAGTCAACGTCGAAACCCCTGAGGACAACATGCTCAACTTCAGAGTGGTTGTTGTGGAAGTCGAGGTCGAAACAGTGCTTAAAGTGCCGAGGTTCCTCAGGACTAATTGGGCTGAAACCGCCGAAACCGCTAATGAGACAATCAAAACTACCGACAAAATCCTCGAAATGCCTTGCATACAACCACCTCACCCTCAATTAGCATTACTCATATTTATATGACTTCCCGCTTGTACTCCTCAATCTCCTCCCAGCTTATAGCACAACCCGAGAACTTCAAGGCTGAGAGCGCGGCGTCAAGGACAGTCTTATCCTCAACCGAATGCAGCTGGGCTAGAAAACCCTTCTCATAGGCTACGGCGGCAATCTCGGTCGAGCGTATTATCGGAATCTTAGGCAGTATGCCATTCAACCTACTGAGCCATTCACCATTCACCCTCACATCAGCATGATTCCTATACGACAAAAGCTCCCTCAACCCATGAGGGTCCTCCATAAGAAGCCTAGTCGTCCTCTCATCAATCAAAAAAGCCTCAGCTCCGATCTCAGACGCCAGAGCCATTGCCTCAGCCTCAGCAGGGTGGATTATCGTCAAATCACTGCCTTTGATGCTGTAAACCCGGTTAGCGGCCTTCAGGACTCTAAGCCCCAGATCGGTCTTCGGCTCCTCAACAACAAGCACACCAGAGGAGACAAGACGTTGTATCCTCATCGACTCCAGGGCGAAACGCCTATTACCCGAAGGCCTTGAGACTACCTCCCCATAGACTCTAGGGGTTATGGCGAATTTGACGTCAAGCATCTCCATGACCTGACACATGCAGTTCACAGCCAAAGATATTATGCTACTCGAATCGGCGACAATCATTGTTTATTAATGGTGACTTTAAAAATATACCCTTATGGTAGTGGAAGTCAAGGTCGAAAACATGGTCTCAGCCATAACATTGGACGCGAAAATAGACCTTCGGAAACTCGTAAAAAAAGTCCGGGGCATTGAATACGCCCCAGAAAACTTCCCAGGCGCAGTCCTCAGGCTTCGAGAGCCAAAAGTTGCAATGCTGCTATTCTCCAGCGGCAAGGTCATATGCACAGGCGCCAAGAAGATGGAAGACGTGACTCTTGCCATCATCCAACTTCTTGAAAAACTATCGGAAGGGGGGGTGCAAGTAACCGGAAAACCCAAAATAGACGTTCAAAACATAGTAGCCAGCACCAGCATCGGAGTCAAAGTCAACCTAGATCAGCTGGCCATCAACTGCTTCAACACAGAATACGAGCCAGAACAGTTCCCTGGCCTCATTTACCGCCTTGATGACCCTAAAACCGTGATGCTGGTCTTCAGGTCAGGCAAAGTCATAATAACCGGTGCTAAGAACGTGAAAGACATCCAAAAGGCAGCTGAAAAGACCAAACAGATGGTCCACGAACACAAAGCCATAATACCCTAAAACACGCCTCTTACCGCCTGATACAATGCTAACTTAGTGTCAAAACGAGTACCTAATGGTTTTTAAACCTGTGTAAACAAATAACAACATATTAATTTTATAGGAGGGGATTTATGAGAAAAAATGCAAGTAAAGGTATGATGGGTATCGGGACACTGATTATTTTCATTGCGGTGATTTTGGTTGCTGCTATTGCTGCTTCAGTGCTTATTTCGACTGCTGGCAGTTTACAGCAGAAGGCTTTGGTGACTGGTGGGCAGACTGAGGAGGCTGTAGCCACTGGCGCTGAGGCGGTTTCTATCACTGCGACTGATGGTACTACGGGCCATAATGTGGAGCAGTTTGAGCTTATTTTGAGGTTGCAGGCTGGCAGTGAGTCGTTGAATCTTAACAACACCGTGCTCATGGTTGACACGACAGACAACACATGGAGTTCGAGCTACTCAGGCAGCAGCACAAACTGGGGTGTCTCAACCAACACAGGAACATACGCTGCCGAATATGTTAAGGAAGGACCAGACTATGAGATGGGCTACCTGAGCAGGGGAGACGTCGTAAAGTTGAAGTTCAACACATCAGGCAGCGTCGGCGAGAACGCGAAAGTACGCCTGAAGGTCATACCACGCGTCGGTACTGCTGCAATCGTCGAGTTCACGACGCCTGACGTCATGACCGACATGAGGGTAAGCCTCTGGCCATAACCTAATCCGAATAATGTGGGGGATAAAACCCCCACATAACCTTATTTTTTATCTTAAACCCTATCTTATCCTATGGAAGTCCTCTACTGGATTCTCGCCTTGACGCTTATTAACGGCCTTATGGCCTTCACAGGCGCGGTCACACTCCTCCTAAGTGATAAAACCCTCACAAGACTCCTCTACTTCCTCGTCAGCTTCTCAGCTGGCGCACTCCTCGGCGGTGCATTCATACACCTCCTCCCAGAATCTACCGCAGAATTAGGAATCGACAATGCAGTACTCACACTCCTCTGTGGATTCTCCTTCTTCTTCCTCATGGAAAAGTTCCTCCACTGGCACCACTGCCATGAGAGGGAGTGCACAATCCACGAGTACAGTTACATGCTCCTATTCGGCGACGGAGTCCACAACCTCATAGACGGGTTCGTAATAGCCGCCGCCTTCCTAACAGACACACGACTCGGCCTGATAACGTCGTTCCTCATAATAGCCCATGAAATCCCCCAGGAGCTCGGCAACTTCGGTGTGCTATTGCACGCCGGCATGGACAAGTATAAGGCCCTACTATACAACTTCCTTGCGCAGCTAACATGCGTCCTCGGCGGCTTACTGGGTTATTTCCTCCCCTTAGAGGGCCTTACGGCTCTCCTACTGCCGTTCGCGGCCGGCGGATTCATCTATATCTCAGCCTCAGATCTGATACCCCAACTCCATAAAGAGTCTGACCCCCAAAAGTCGATGACAGCCTTCCTAACATTCCTAGTGGGCGTCGCATTTATGCTCGCCATGAAAATACTCACAAAAGGCAACGGAATATGAATCTCCACTTTTTTTTAAGTTAGACACGCCCTAATCTGGCAAAATTCCAACGGCATTGTTTTTAAACTATTAAGGGTAATAAGTGTTAAGCACTTATTATCGTCAGATAGGAGGGGATTTATGAGAAAAACTGCAAGTAAAGGTATGATGGGTATCGGGACACTGATTATTTTCATTGCGGTGATTTTGGTTGCTGCTGTTGCTGCTTCAGTGCTTATTTCGACTGCTGGCAGTTTACAGCAGAAGGCTTTGGTGACTGGTGGGCAGACTGAGGAGGCTGTAGCCACTGGCGCTGAGGCGGTTTCTGTCACTGCGACTGATGGTACTACGGGCCATAATGTGGAGCAGTTTGAGCTTATTTTAAGGTTGCAGGCTGGCAGTGAGCCGTTGAATCTTAACAACACTGTGCTCATGGTTGACACGACAGATGCAACATGGAGCAGTAGCTATTCAGGCAGCAGCACAGACTGGGACGTTTCAACCACCACAGGAACATATGCTGCTGAGTATGTTAAACACGGACCAGACTTTGAGGAAGGTTACCTGAGCAGGGGAGACGTCGTAAAGTTGAAGTTCAACACCTCAAACAACGTCGCCGAGAATCAGAGGGTCCGCCTGAAGGTCATACCACGAGTCGGCCAGCCAGCAATCGTTGAGTTCACAACGCCTGACGTCATGACCGACATGAGAGTAACCCTCTGGCCATAACCAAATACGAATAATGTGGGGGATAAAACACCCCCAATACTCTTATTTTTTATCTCAATCAAGACTTTTTAAGTCCCACTACATCACTATCGTCAGTAGCCTTAGTACTATGTAGTACGACTGGATAATGATAGTCTATGCCTGTTCGAACCTCGCTTGGAAGAATCTCAGCTCCCCTGGCTCGTAGACCATCTTCAGACCTTTGATTTTGCCTCTTTCTTTGTAGAGCCGTATGACTGAGTCTCCGACGTATTCCATCTGCGTGTTGGTGTACACCCTCCTTGGGATTGTGAGCCTCACAAGCTCCAGCTTAGGGAAGATGTTCTCGCCAGTCTTCCTGTCCCTCCCCTTCGAAACCGCGCCCCTCTCCATCGTCCTAACAGCAGAATCCTCATATATTGCTGCCGCGAGGGCCTGCGCAGGCCACTGTTCCCTTGGAATATGCGGCAGGAACTTCAGTGCGTTCAGGAATATGGCATGGCCTCCCGTCGGCCTGACAATCGGGATCTTCTCCCTTAAAAGTATCTCTCCAAGGTAGCGTACTTGGTTGATTCTATACCTGAGATAATCCTCCTGTGCGCCTTCTTTGAGGCCCCTAGCAACTGCCTCCATGTCCCGGCCTGCCATCCCCCCGTATGTGTGGAGTCCTTCATACACTACTACTAGATTCCGCGCCTTTTCGAATATCTCCCTGTCGTTTGAGGCTAGGAATCCGCCGATATTCACGAGGCAGTCCTTTTTTGAGCTGTAGATGCACGCATCCGAGTAGCTCATCATCTCCCTGAGTATCTCCACTATAGTCTTATCTTGGTAGCCCTTCTCCCTCTCCTTTATGAAATACGCGTTCTCGCTTGAGCGCGTCGCGTCGTAGATGAGTTTAAGCTTGTGGTCGTTGCAGAACCTCCTAACCTCCCGTAGGTTCTGCATCGAAACCGGCTGGCCTCCGGCCATGTTCACATCCATCTCCACGTTCACGTAGGCGATTTTCTCCGTGCCGTGCTCGTCAACCAGTTTCTTGAGTTTCTTGAGGTCGACATTTCCCTTGAATGGATGCTCGTTCTCAGGGTCGTGGGCCTCGTCTATCACAACATCCGGCATGATTCCACCGCACAGCTCCACATGCGTTCTTGAAGTTGTGAAGTACATGTTCCTCGGGACAAGCTGCCCCTCCCCCACCAGCACCCTGCTCATAAGGTGCTCGGCGCCCCTACCCTGATGTGTGGGTACAAGGTACTTGTAACCCAGAACCTCCTGCACAGACTTCTCCAGGGAGTAAAAATTCTTTGAGCCAGCATAGGCCTCATCGCCAAGCATCATCCCAGCCCACTGGTTGTCTGACATAGCCGACGTCCCGGAATCGGTGAGCAAATCAATGTAAACGTCCTCAGAATCAAGGAGGAATGTGTTAAAGCCAGCACCCCTTATGGCATTACTCCTCGTCTCCTGGTCAGGTATCCTAACCGGCTCAACAACCTTAATCCTAAACGGCTCCTGCGGCCCATGAATCATCACAAACACCTCCAAACTATACCTATATCCAATCCAATCTTAACATATCTTTCTACCAGTTAGATGGCCAAGTTAATTTCGCACAACTACTCAATCCTAGCTCTCTCAGTTGGCGGATAAAGGTCGTGTTTAAACCCGTCAACCATCTTCAAAGCCACCCTGGTGCAGAAGAGATGGGTGTTATCCTCAAATCCGCCAGTGTCGGCCTCCCTTTGTGAGGCTGCGATAAGAAGGGCTCGCATAGCATCGCCGGTGGCCGCGATTCTGGACAAGGCTATTTTTCCCGCATCACCCAACTCATCCTTTCTCTTGAGCGTCTCATCAACCAATTTTTCGACCTTCTCCAGCTCTGACACTGACTGAGCTAAACCCTTAGCTCGGAGGACTCCTTCATCTATCTTGAAATCACCTAAACGAGGGTAACCCCCCTTAATCAACTCTTTGGCCGAAACCAAACCATTGATCTCGTTAGCTCCCTCGTAGATTGTGAAGACGCCAGCAGCCCGATTTAACACTTCTATCGGATATTCCCTGCTGAATCCGTAACCGCCATGCAACTGGACTCCAGTCCTGGTCACTTTTTGGCACATATCAGTGCAAAAGAGCTTGGCACGCGAGGCCATGCCGGCTGAGCAAACTCCTCCATCCTTGGCTTGGGCGTCCAGAATCAACAAGGCTGTTTGGGCTTCCACAATCGCTTCCATCTGCTGGAGCTCATATTCCACACCCGGTCGCTCATAGAGTTTTCCGCCGAATTGAATTCGTTGGTTGGTGTATCTTGCCATCTCCTCCAAGGCTCGGCGGCTTACGCCGGTGGCTTGGGCGGCAACGTTCAGCCGCCCTGACTGGAGGATGCCAGTAGCTATTTCAAACCCCCTCCGCTCCCAGGCTGGGCCACCCACGAGATTCTCAGCAGGGACGAACACATCATCCAGAATAATCTGGGAGGTCGTTGAAGACAAAAGTCCTGTCTTCTTCTCTTCTGTCCCCACTGTAAATCCAGGCCGTCCCGGTTCGTCTTTTTCCACAATAAACAATCCAACATTCTTGTTTCTTTCCGCCTCCGGACCAGTTTTTGCAAAGACCAGGACCATGTCGGCCAGCGGCCCGTTGGTGATGAACTGTTTGACTCCATTAATCTGGTATCCGTCGACGCCGTCATCCGTCGCATCCTGAGGCTTTTCTCCCCTCTCAGCCACAAATTCCGTTTTCTCCCCTACTTTGCACAACTTTCCTTTGACTGCTTTGGTCTGGATGGCGGCTGCGTCAGAGCCGACATTAGGCTCAGTCAAAGCGAAGCCGGCAATAACATCGCCTGCGGCGATTTTAGGACCCCATTTGTCAATTTGCCCTTGGATGAAAGATACCGTCCCATCATCAGGCTTACCTTCCGCCTCCATCATGGCTTGCTTGAGTACAAATAAAAAACTGCCGATGCCTAAGCCCCCTGATACTGCTGAAGTGATCATCAACCCAGGATCTATTCTGGCTATCTGCATGTTGGCTGTGACCGTGGATACGGTCGGGAGCATGCCTTCATCGCACACTCCGCCATACTGTTCGGGTACTCCCAACCCGAAGAAACCGCTTTCCTTCATCAATTCCAGCGATTTTCTAACTTTTTCTAGAAACTTACCGTCATGGAGTAATCCAGCAGCATCAAGCTCCATAAAGCATGGACCGAACTGACTTACCGTATCCCCCACAGAATCAAACCACTGCTCCTGAAATTCTCTTGCCTCCCCCGGAAGGAGGGCAAAAAGCGGGTGATTCGAGCCCGTCATCCTCACCTGCCTGTCCTTGGCCTCCTTTTTGACTATCTCCTTTAACGGTATATCCGCGGGCACGTTTGACGATGTGTACAATTTTGGCGGACCTTGCTCTTGCCCTGGAGGTTGGCCAGGTATTTCCGTTGACATCTCCTACTCTCCTATCTTACTATGAATATCTCGAATCTCCAGCTTAAATACCAGACCAGAATACACGCTATTAAGCGGCCGCATGAGCACTCTTAATTACATACTAAGACTAAGGGATGTGCATATGACGCATGTTGTGAAAAAAAGCGGGGCTATAGAATCTTTCACGCTGATAAACTCATCAGGTCGCTTATCTTTCCATTGCCATTGTTCTGAGTTTTTTCGGCATCAGTTCAATGGCGTACCTTAGCGCAGTCCTTGGCATTCTGGCCTTGTTTCTCATTACGTAGTCGAAGACTTTCTTTTGGTGGATTCTGCTATCCTCCTTCAGGAGCCAGCCATAACCCTTCCGGACCATGTCGTCCTCATCCTCCAACAGGATGTCGCTCAACTCAAAGGCTTCTTTGAGGAATTTCCCGCGCTTGGCTGGGACGATGAGAGTCACGGCAGAAGCCCTCCGCATCCATCGGTTATCAGACCTGGCCCACTGCTTCAATTCTGAGACCTTGTCCGGGTACTTCATGATAAAGTCGCCGACTGCGTGATTGCAGAAACCGTCGCATTTCGCCCAGTTATTGACGTATCTGCCGATCCATCCCTCAAAGACGGCTAAATCCGCAGGCTCTACAAAATCCTTGAAGTTCGCACCCCAGAAGCTTACGACAAAGGCCTCCTCGGTGTAGTCTGACCTGTACAACTCCTCACACAACCCGAATATCTCCTCCTTGTCTTTGCAGCCGACCTCCTTCCAGTACTTCTTCGCTATCCTCTCCACAACAGCAGTCTTCACGCCATAATACCTTACACCCTCCTTGAAAAACCTCTGGAAACTCTCCCTGGTCTTCTCATCAACGTTACTCCTAAGTTCCCCCCGTATCCTCCTGACTATCCCGCTCATCTGACCTCAGCAACAACCATCACATACTCCTCCCAACACCCGGAACCCATAGCTAAATATCAGAACAAGACGTTATAACACTCCCCCCAAAGGACAGGAAAACAAAAGCGGTCAAAGACCAGCGGATTAAACCCCCCTACTTCTCGTTTATATACTTCAATGTTCATCTATTATACATTGTAGGGGTTATTGAATGAACATTAATCTTGGCCCACCGTACGAATCTGCCATACGGAAGATAATCGAGAAGGGATATGCTGGAAACCAGACCGAAGTCATCAGGCAGGCTGTAACAGCATATGAAAGAATGCTTGAGGAGGAGGAACTAACGCTAGTCCACAAGGCGGTTGAACTGGAAATGCAAGAGATACTCTCAGGAAAACAGAAGACGTACACACTAGACGAAATCAAGAAAAAACACGGGCTGTAAGAATGAACGTTTTCTTCTCAGAGAAAGCAAAAAAGGATTTTGAGGACATGCCCACAGAATTAAGAATTATCTTCACAAAACACATAGAAAAAATAGCATGCATACCGCCAAGAAGACACATGAGGTATGGTATACCATATCACGTCGAAGAAGTAACTAAGCAATCAAGACTAATCTACGAAATAAAAAACGACAACCTATACCTAATCCACTGCTTTAAAGAACACAAAGAATACGAACGCTGGTACAAATCATACCGATAAGCCAGCATTTTTTAGCCAAACATACCTTATTCTATACCTGTGAATCCGTGCAAAACCTGAGGATTAGGCCAAAAACATCCAACATGCCCGTGGAATAGCACACGTCCACCCAGGCAGATGACAACACCAAGACAGAATAAACTACTTCTAACTATTGATAGCAAATCGGGTAATATCACCAGATTGAGTAATATTACATCATTTGCGAGGTCTTCCACCGCCTATTAAAAATCTCAGTCATAGACATGTAGATATCGTGAAATTCACTTTTCTGCAAGAATATAATGAACGTTTCTTTATCGCCTATATCCTTTATCCCATGACCAATTAAGTAAAGTCCGTCTTTTGTAATAATGTATCTGTCATGTAAGTGATCAGGGTTCGGGTATTTCCTAGTCTCGACATGGTTATACTCCTTCTTAAAATCTACATATGCCCTCTGAAATTTTGTATCTTCGCTAGACCTAGAAGTAAGAAACTTTATTTTTGCTTTTTTATTGAATCTTTCTAGTGCATCCAATGATTTTAC
>JAZDIN010000067.1:0-11039 GCA_043804895.1 Candidatus Altarchaeota archaeon | reverse complement strand
TGTTCTTTTGCTGTCGATGGCCACTACTATACATTGGCTTCCGAATTTTACGGAGGCCTCCCTGATGAATTCAGGGTTTTTAACTGCCGCGGTGTTCACAGTCACCTTGTCTGCTCCGGCCTTCAGGAGCATTTGGATGTCTTTGACGGTCCTTACTCCGCCGCCTACTGTCAATGGTATGAACACTTCCTGTGAAGTCTTCTCCACGACTTCGGCCATGGTTCCGCGGCGCTCATGGGACGCGATAATATCCAGGAACACTATCTCGTCAGCGCCTTCCTGACAGTATCTCTTTGCGAGTGATGCGGGGTCGCCTGCGTACTTTATCTCCTTGAACCTCACGCCTTTGACGACCCTCCCCCCTGGCACGGCCAGGTCGCAGTCGAGGCAGGGTATTATTCGTTTAGCGTGCATTTTGGCTAGAACCAGCCTTTCTTCTTATCGTCTTTGATTTTCAGCCTCAGGTTAACGATGGAGATCAGGTTTTTCACCTTTGTATCCATCATGTCCCAGAGTATGTCCATGTATTCTCCGTCAGCTCGTATCCTCATGAAATGTTCTCCAATCTCCAGTGCCTGTGCGAGGGCCTTCTCCTGCTGGCTGAACTGCGTGTTGTTGAATTCCTGTTCCTTGAGCCTGAAGCTGAGGTTCATGTGGCTTATCTTACTCCCTCTGTTGGTGGATTCATTGATTATGTCCTCCATGACGTCAAGGCTCTTCCTCGTCTGCTTGTACTCTCTCGCAGCCTCAACCTCCTCCACGATTGTGTCGGCGTCATGGTAGAGGCGTACCATCGCCATCAGCATGTTCCTCAGGAAGTCGCAGCCAACTTCCACGTAAGCGTGGAAGAGAAGCACCTTAAGGAGGCTCGTATCGTCTGTGCCGAGGACGTACGATACGGTTCCGCTGGAGTATATGTCCTGCGGCTTGTATGCGACCTTCATCCCTCCGGCGTCTTTTATTGGGAGGTCGTTCGTGTTCACGGTTCCTCTTGTCAGGACTATCCTATGGAAGTCCAACGGCAGCATGTCTGAGACAACCTGCTTGTAGGTGACGGTATGGCATGCCTTCAGTATCCTCTCGAGAAGGAGTACCTGCATCTCCTTCATGAAATTGTCTGAGGCGACCTCTACTCCCTCATCTGGGAGTTCGACGACGAAGTAGTGTAGTCCGCTCCAACCCTGTGTGAAGCGTATCTCAGGGTAGTTCTTGTATCCTACTATGGTGAAGGACACGGTTCTACCGTCGTATTCTACGTCTTTAACCTTCAGGTCTATCCTTTCCAGCCCACTGTATGTCTGGAACAACTGTATGTATGACCGTGGGAACCACGCCACCGCAGCGACTTTAGCCATGGTAGTTAATTACACCTTAATAAAGAAAAATGGTGTATTACCCTGTCTTGAACATCTTCCGAAGCTGGGAGCCGACCTTTTCAATCTCCAGTTTCGCGTCCTCTTCCCTCATCTTCCTTAGTTTCTTCTGTCCTGTCTCGCATTCCTTTATCCATTCCTTGGCGAACTTGTCCTTCTGTATGTCCCTGAGTATCTTCTTCATCGCCTTCCTGGTGTCTTTTGTTATTATCTTCGACCCTCGCGTCCTGCCGCCGTATTCCGCGGTATTGGAGACGCACTTCCACATGTACTCTAAGCCGCCCTTCTGTATGAGGTCAGTTATTAATTTCAGCTCGTGTAGGGTCTCAAAGTAGGCTATCTCAGGCTGGTACCCTGCCTCAACTAGCGTGTCAAAGCTGGCTTTGATGAGCTCAGAGCATCCGCCGCACAAGTCCACCTGCTCGCCGAACAGGTCAGTCTCAGTCTCCTCGGTGAAGGTGGTCTCGATTACTCCGGCCTTTGTGGCTCCAAGAGCTTTCGCCATGGCTAGGACGTTTTCCTTAGCCTTGCCGCTGTGGTTCTGCTCGACTGCTATGAGGGCTGGTGTGCCGAATCCGTCCTCATAGGTCTTCCTGACAAGAACTCCAGGACCTTTCGGAGCCACCATAACAACGTCGACGTTCTTCGGTGGAACAATCCTCTTAAACCTTATGTTAAACCCGTGGCTGAACATCAGCGTCTTCCCTACAGTCATAAAAGGCTTTACGTCCTTGTCGTAAGTCGCCTTCTGGTATTCGTCTGGTATTAGTATGTGCACTACATCGGCCTTCTTAGCAGCCTCGGCTATGCTGTACACCTGGAATCCCTCATCCCTCGCCTTCTTGGCTGATGCATCCTCTATTGAGCCTATGATTACGTTCAACCCGGAGTCGCGCATGTTCTTAGCCTGCGCGCTACCCTGATTCCCATAACCGATCACCGCGATAGTCTTCCCTTCCAAGACGCCCAAATCAGCGTCACCCTCATAATAAACCTTGACCATATTGCATCACCCTGTAAATCTAGTTTAAAGTAATGTGAAAACGACATAAAAAGGCTAGTTCAGGCTTGTACTCCTTGAACATTCATCCCTTAAGCCTCGGTCAACTATCTTGTCGCACATTCTCACGCTCATGTAACAGTCGTCCCTAACGTCCTGTTCTTCGATTTCGCTGCAGAAGACGTACTGCGACTCCGGCCTTATGGTGTACTCCCTGATTAGGTACTCGCATCCAGTGCGTTCACGGATTATCTGCCTCATGTACTCCCTCGGGTTTTTCTGTATCTCGCCGCAGAGCCTCCGCTCATCCGGTGGCATCGACAGCTTGCCGGTGAGGAGGAGTTTGCACCTCCTGTATAGCGTCTCCTTCTCAGCGACCTGGACACACCTTACTGTCTCATTCACCTGCAAGGTGGTCGTCGTAGAGCTCGTAATGGAATATGTGATCGTTGTGGATGTCGTGGTAGACTCCAAAGTTGTCGTAGTCGTCACGGCAGGAGCGCTGATACACCCACAGGACAAGGCCAAAACCACGAGTAAAATATGGTCCCGCATCGGTTGTATCTTACGAAAACAGCATAAAAAGCCGTATTGTACAAATATGTTACCGTGGCTGTCAAATCTGTCCTGATGCTCGGAAATCCTAAGTTGCGGGAGAAGTCGACGACTACCCTAGAATTCGGCATGGAGTTAAGGGAGATTCTAAAAGACCTAAGGGACACACTAACTCACCTCCAGAAGACCAAAAGGATAGGCCGGGCGCTCGCAGCCCCCCAAATCGGGTGTATGAGAAAGGTCGTCTATGTGCAGACTCCTGAGAGGGCCTTCGTTCTCGTGAACCCCAAGATTGTTTCCAAAAGCAAAGAGACGTTTGAAGTATGGGACAGTTGCTTCAGCTTTAACGTCTCCTTCTTCGTGAAAATCAGAAGGCACAGGACGGTTAAGGTCAGATACCAAGACGAGTCAGGCAAACCGAAGACTGAGGAGTTCACCGGTGGCATGTCAGAGCTCATGCAGCATGAGATAGACCACCTCCATGGGATACTCGCCACCGACTACCTGAAGGACGTGAAACAGATTATCATGAGAGAAGAGTGGGAGAAAAGATGCGCTCAGTAGTCTTCCATTTTCTTCCGGTCTGATGTCAGGTTTCTCCTGTCTTTAAGCGGCAGGTGCGTTCCTGCGGCCTCGAATTTTCTTAGGTCGTGGAGCCTCTGGAGCCTGGTCTTTACCTCGCTTCGCGGTTTGTTGCCCTGGAATAGAGCATAGATGTCTTGCAGTTCCCTATCGTCCTTGTATCTTACTGCGAACTTTTGGAGTGCGCTGGCATCGCCTCTGTCAAGCGACTCCAACACCTCATTTATCACGCCAGTTCCGGCCTTCATCGTCTTATCATCCTTTCGGCTTGTTTGAACATGCTGAACCTTTCTATGTTCTTCCTCTTCAGGATTCCAACTGGTTTGCCTTGCATGTCAGTCATTACTACCCTTCCTGAGGGTGATTTCTTGAATTTCTCGGTTAACACCTCTATCTCCTCATCCTTGTCAGCCCAGATGATTGGTTCCAGCTTAAGGTCGCCGACTTTCTTGTTGGAGAGTTCAATGCCGTTGGCTATGCTGTCGTAGATTACCTTGTCTGTGAGCATCCCTGCGAATGCGCCGTTGTCAGACTTTACGAGCACTGAGCCGATATTCTCCTCATTGAACACGTTTGCCATCTCCTTCAGTGGCGTGCCTGTGTGGCATTCTGTTATCATCCTCTTAGCGTAGTCGTATGGTCTCATACTCTTCCCCCCTTCTTCTTTTTCACCAGTTTCCTCCGGTAGAAACCCTCACGTTCCATCTCGTCCAGCCTCATCCTTATGTACTTTTGGGTGCTCCTAAGCTGTGGTATGACCTTGTATTCGAGGGCGTTGACCCTTCGCCTAGTCTTTTTCACTTCCCCTGAGAGTGCGAGCATCGAGTATTCGGTCTCAGCCAGTTTAACCATCTCTTGGATTGCCCTCTCATACTCCCCCGCTACTGTATCGACTGTCGGGTCTGTTGATATTATCCCGAACCCGCGCTGGTCTATCTGCCTCAGGCGCTCCTCCAGGGTTATCGCAGGAAGCTGTATACCCATAACGTTCCTGAATTCCACGTCTGCCTCCATGTCCCCCTCAGATGCCATGGCTGCTGACATGAGCTCTCTTGAGCCTGCGACAGCGCTTGAGATGGCGTACGCGTGTCTTGCCTTTTTCATGTGTTCAGACGCTGCCTCGTCAACTCCTACCGCCTCCTTTGTGAGGTTCATGAATTCCATAACTAGTGTGTCTCTCTTCTCCTTGAGGAGGCGGTGTCCCTTCTCCGCGAGTCTCAGCTTGTTCTTCACCTGAAGAAGTTCCATCCTGGTCGGGTGCGTGCCCTCTATGATGTCGTCAGCCATTTTTTCTGTTGCGTTTCGGGTGGTATTTCTCTATGAACTTGGGTTCTATCCTCTTCAGTTCGCGCTCTGGCAGGTTTGAGAGGAGGTCCCACCCGATTGAGAGCGTTTCCTCCATAGTCCTGTCCTCGTTTCTGTCCTGGTTTGTGAACTCGTTCTCGAAGCGTTCAGCGAACTCGAGGTATCTTCGGTCGCGGTCGGTGAGCGCCTCCTCGCCTATGACTGCGACAAGGTCTCTGAGGTCTCGGCCTTCTGCGTATGCTGCGTAGAGTTGGTTTGTGACTCCGAAGTGGTCTTCTCTTGTCCTGCCTTCGCCTATGCCGTTCTTCATCAGGCGTGAGAGCGAGGGGAGTACGTCGACTGGTGGGTAGACTCCTTTTCGAAACAGCGGTCTTGAGAGTACGAACTGGCCTTCTGTGATGTATCCTGTGAGGTCCGGTATGGGGTGTGTTATGTCGTCGTCAGGCATCGTGATTATCGGAATCTGCGTTATTGAGCCTTTTCTGTCGTGTATCCTCCCAGCCCTCTCGTAGATGCTTGCGAGGTCTGTGTACATGTACCCTGGGTAGCCACGTCTTCCTGGCACTTCCTCCCTTGCTGCTCCAACCTGCCTTAAGGCTTCGCAGTAGTTTGTCATGTCCGTGAGTATGACAAGAACGTGGTATTCCTTCTCGTATGCGAGGTGTTCTGCCGCTGTCAACGCCACTCTTGGCGTTATGATACGTTCCACCGCAGGGTCGTCTGCCAGGTTAAGGAACGATATTATCCTCTCTGAGGCTCCGCTTTCCTCGAAGCTCCGGCGGAAGAACATGGCCTCCTCGTGTGTTATGCCCATCGCTGCGAATACCACTGCGAACTCCTCTCCTGTCCTAACCTTAGCCTGTCTTGCAATCTGCGCGGCAAGGTCGTTGTGGGGGAGGCCTGCGCCTGAGAATATGGGTAGCTTCTGTCCCCTCACCAGGGTGTTCATGCAGTCTATGGTCGATATTCCCGTCTGTATGAACTCCCGCGGATATTCCCTGGCTGCGGGATTTATTGGCTTACCGTTTACGTCAACGTACTTCTCGGCCGTTACTTCAGGTCCGCCGTCGAGCGGCTTCCCAGTCCCGTTGAAAGTCCTACCGAGCATCTCAGAGGAGACTGCAAGGTGCATGGTCTCCCCGAGGAATCTGACTGCAGTATCCTTGGTGTCAAGCCCCGCGGTCCCTTCGAAGACCTGCACTACGGCCTTGTTGTCATAGGCATCGAGCACTTGACCTGTTTTAACTCTTCCTGAACCATCCACTATCTGCACGACTTCGCCGTAACTTACGTTCGAGATCTTCTCAACCACAATCAGCGGCCCTTTGACCTCTGAGACGGTCTTGTATTCCACTTGGGCCATCCTACTTGAATCCCTCCTCTATGGTTTTTCCAAGTTCCTGTAGGCTTCCCTTCTCCTCTCCTTTAGGTGTGTATTTCATCTTGGCGAGTTTCTCCACTGCCGGGGATTCCATTATCCTGGGAATCTTTACTCCCTCCTCTATGGACTGCATCGCCTTATGGTGGAATTTCAGTATATTCGACAGCATACCGTACTTCTTCTCAGAGGAACAGTATGAGTCTACCTCATGGTAGGCGTCCTGTTGGAGGAAGTCTTCTCTCAGTATCCTCGCGGTTTCGAGCATCATGCGTTCGTGGTCTGGGAGGGCGTCTGCTCCAACAAGCTGCACTATCTCCAAAAGTTCGCTTTCCCTCTGCAGTATCGCCAGCGCCTCATCCCTCATGTTGTTCACATCAGGGTTCATGTTCCTCTCCATCCAGGGCTCTAGGAGCTTCTTGTATAGGCTGTAGCTTGTAAGCCAGTTTATTGCTGGGAAATGCCGTCTGTCTGCAAGTTTCGCATCAAGAGACCAGAATACCCTCACAACCCTGAGTGTGTTCTGTGTTACTGGCTCGCTGAGGTCCCCGCCTGGGGGTGAGACCGCGCCTATTATGCTCGTCGATGCCGTCTGCCCGTTCAGGCATTCCACCTTGCCGGCGCGCTCGTAGAACGAGGCTAGGCGCGAGCCAAGGTATGCTGGGAAACCCTCTTCGCCAGGCATCTCCTCAAGCCTTGCCGATATCTCCCTCATCGCCTCAGCCCACCTTGAGGTGCTATCAGCCATCAACGCGGTGTTGTATCCCATGTCACGGTAGTACTCAGCTATCGTTATGCCCGTATACACCGACGCCTCCCTCGCGGCGACGGGCATGTTGGATGTGTTCGCTATCAGTACTGTTCGTTCCATCAACGGCTCGCCAGATTTCGGGTCCTTCAGCTTAGGGAAGTCGTCTAAGACTTCGGTCATCTCGTTGCCGCGTTCGCCGCAGCCGACGTAGACTATGACGTCAGCGTCAGCCCATTTCGCAAGCTGGTGCTGCACTACCGTCTTCCCGGCGCCGAACGGCCCTGGTATCGCGGCAGTGCCGCCCTTCGCTATCGGGAAGAAGATGTCTATGATTCGTGAACCTGTTATCAGGGGCTCGTCAGGTTGCATCTTCAACTTAAATGGTCTTGGGACTTTCACAGGCCAACGCTGTAACATTGTCAAATCTGTTGTGTCGAGTTTGCATACGGTTTCTTCGACTGTGTAGTCCCCCTCCTTTATGCTCTTAACTGTGCCCTTAACATCTGGCGGGACCATTATCTTGTGCTGTATGAGTTTCGTCTCCTGCGTAGTGCCTAACACGGTTCCCCCCGAAACCTTATCACCAACCTTCACAGTAGGTATGAAATGCCACTTCCTCTTCCTATCCACGGCAGGGGCTTCAAGTCCACGACTTATGAAATCCCCACTCTGCTCCCTAAGGGCTGGAAGCGGCCTCTGCACACCGTCATATATCGACTTTAGGAGACCTGGAGCTAACTCGATTGAGAGCTGCTCGCCTGTGTTGACTGCTGCATCACCTGGCTTAAGCCCTGTGGTGTCCTCGTAAACCTGCACTGATATTCGCTCTCCATTAATCCTTATGACTTCCCCCATCAGTCCCTCATCGCCGATTTTGACGAGGTCGTACATCCTGCTTGAGCGCATACCGTCTGCCTCAATCAGCGGCCCAGTAACCCTCCTAACTATTCCCTCTATCATCCCAGTTCAAACCCCACTGTGTCTTTAATTATGCTCCTGACTCGTGTGTACTTCCCGTCACCTGATGGAATCTCTTGGACGATGTTATCCCGCATAATCATCTCCATCTGCCCTCCTAGTTTCTCCTTAGCTTTTTTTGTGATGAATATTATGGCATCCTTCTTTGGTAGTTTGTCAACCGTGCCCTCTAAGCCGATATCATATGTCTGAGACACGCCTGCCAGCCTGAACCCGACGATGTCGTTGGCGTCCCCGACCACCACGATTTTCCTTTTCATCTTAAAATACCTCCTATCTCCGTTGGGCTGAGCCCAAACCATTTGCCAGCAAGAACAGCCCTCACGTTGTTAGCCTCGTTTTCCTTCTTTTTCACGTATGCTATGACGGTGTTCACGCTCAATGGCCTGTGCACTGCCTTGTATTCTGTTTCACGGTTTAAGACGCCCCTCAGTCTTAGGTCAAGGGACTCAAACCTAACGCCTGCAGCGTCTGAAAGCGTCTCCTTGACTGCTTTGCCGTACGGCGTGTCCTCAAGGGTCTTGATGATGCCTGCCTTGTCCTGTCTGGAAAGCTGCGCCAGCTTGTTTGCAGTGATGTAATGTCCCTCGTTTATGATGTGTTTTGACGGGTCGATATTGTATTCTGCGCACCTTACTATTGTGCGCAGGTTGAGTGCATCAACGAGCAGCCTAACATACTCCCCTATATCCCCTCCAGCCTCTTCAAGGAGGCCTTTAAGGTAGCTTCTGTCCAACTCCTCCTCGAACTCTAATGGGTCTTTTTTTTCGAACGCTTTTTCGAAAAGCTCTGTGTATGGGCTCGGGGCTTTTCCCTTCATTTCTGCCATTTCACCCGATTTCAGCAGCTCTCCAAGGACTGGTTTTCCAAGCCTTCCAAGAGGGAACAGCATCCTCATGGCATCCTCCTTCGCTGCAGAAGCTCTGACACACCTCACAACGGTCTTCAGATTGTTTAAATCCCACCCGCCTAACATGATTGAGTCGAAAATCCCCTTATCTCCCTCTGGAATCGCAGCGGCAACTTCAACGTAGGAGCTCCTGAAATGCGATGCAATTGCCTCTTCAATATCCTGCAGACTGAATCCAGGCTTGAGCTGCCGCAAATTATTGCCATACTCGGTCCCACTGAGGTAAGACAATGCCTCTTCAACGCTGCCAGCTTGTGTGATAGCCTCCATATCCCCTGGCCTGAGGAGTCTGCCGTATAAGCCTGCAACCATGCCGCAGGCGTACGCATACGACTCCCCCCCACCAAAGACGTTCATACCCATCATAATCAACCGAAAATAATCTTGTTGACCTCAGGCTTAAGCCTCACCTTAGCCTGGGCGATTATCGTGCCCAATCTGTTATCTACCCTCATCAGCCCATCCTCCGACTCTATCACCACGCCAAAATCGCCTAAGTTGTCGTCAATGAACTTCAAAAAACTATCCCCCTCAAGCAGGCCCTTATAATGCTTATCCACTCTCACAACCTTCCCCCCGTCTATGAGCTTGCCATCATCCACTAGCCTGTTGATGTAGGTCCTTTTCGAACTGTTAGGTAGCGCCAGTATCGCGGCCTTTGCCTTGTCAAAGACTTCATCAACAAGGCGGCTTTTTTCAGCATTCAAACTCCTCATAGCATCCAGTTTGGTTTTGCCTACAACCTGCCGGTATCTAAGCTCAGCCTTATGTTCCCCCTGGATCTTGATCTTCTCCGTCGCAGACTTAGCCTCACCCTTTATCTCATCCACGACAGACAGTGTCTCAAGGGCTGATACTCCCGTTATTGCGTCAATCTCCTTCTGGAAGTCAGTCCGAATCTTCTCCTCAAGCTCCTTATAACCCATTTTAGAATATGCCACCTGATTTCAGGAGCAGTATCCCTGTTATGCAGCCTATAATCGCGGATATTTCGCACATGGCCACGTAGACTAGCACTTGGAATGGGATTCTGTTGTTTCTGCCGTATGCTGCGACCGCGGCCGAGGCGGCGATACCCTGTGAGATGGCAGTCAAGCCTGTTAGTCCGACGGTCAATCCTGCGGCAAGGCAAATCAGGCCTTTTTCGACATCCAAAGTGCCGCCCATTATTCCGTAGAATATGATGAGTATGCTGACTGCAAATGCGTACAATACCTGCGTCTGTGGCGCGAACTCCAGCATCAGTATGATGGCGAAATTCTTCTCCTGCTCGGCGGTCAAAGCTGCCGCTGTTGCGCCTGACGTTCCAAGACCCTTGGATGCTCCGATACCAGCCAATCCGACGCCTATCGCAACTCCTAAGGCAGCCAAAACATTCCCTGTAAACAGGTAACTCAAAATTGTAGCCAAATCCATTTTTACCTCCTAATCGTGTATCTCCTAGCTTCAGCGAATGGTATAAACTCTGCTCCGCCGCCGCTGTAAAACGTACTGTAAAACTCGACGAAATGGAGCCTCAACGAATGCACGAAAGGCCCTATCGAGCTTAAGAAGATAATCATTGAATGGCTTGCAATAAAAACCACGCCAGCCACTATCGGGCCGACGACCGGTATCCCCCACGCAATCGAGGCGAGGAGGTTGAAGGCCATAGCAAGCCCGGGTGTGGTCAGGTTCAAGGCCAAGAGACGTACGTACGAGACTATGTTGCTGAGTATCCCCGGCACCTGCATTATTGCCATGAAACCCATGTTCCAGACGAACAGGATGAAACCGACTGCTGACAGGGCGAGGCCAAGGTTCACCTCACCAAAGTATGCGACACCTAAACCGAGTAGGAATAGGAGTGATGAAATGTTTTCCTTTATCGCAGCCTTGAACTGCCTCTGCCTGAACTTATCGAACACTCCGAGCACGTTCCCGAACACCGTGTGCATGACCCCTACAACAAGTACGACTGCGAAGAGCTTTATCGTGTTCGCTCCGGCCAGAGGGTCGATGGCTGCGAAGGGCATGTCCGAAGGCTGCGATCCTAGCACGTATTTTGCAAGGAAATCGCCGAAATAGCTTCCTGTCAACACACCAAATATTATCGTGGATATGCTGCAGCACAACAGTATGAACATTATGTCTGATATCCCCTTAGAGTATCTTCCGTATCTCCTCATCATGAGCAGGGAAATTGACAGTAGAATCAGACCGTACAT
>JAZDIN010000066.1:0-55571 GCA_043804895.1 Candidatus Altarchaeota archaeon | reverse complement strand
ATGTTTGTGAGGACGAGGGCGATGGTCAGCGGGTAGGCGGCCTTCGATGCGAACTCTGCGGGGTCCATTCCGGGGAGTATGATGGGTACGATTCCCCCAACCTTGTAGTCCATTGCGATGAGGACGAGGTTGACTGCGTCGCCTATGAAGGTGAGGCCCATCACCTTCTTTATGAGGTTGTCCTTGAAGACCACGGCGTATAATCCTATCAGGAATAGCACGCCTGCCGTGATGAACGATGCCAGTTGTATCACTCCTCGCACCTCTGCGTCCTATACACGGCGAGCGCGAATATGCCTGGGAGCACGGTGGATGCGATTATGGCCTGCGTCAAGGCGACGTCTGAGGCGAGAAGCTGCTGGTAGAGGACTGCTAGGGCGAGGCCTTCTATCCCGGTGCCTATGATGACTGCTTTCATAAGGTCCTTAGGGAACAGGGAAATCGCAGCTATCGCGATGATGCTTACCATCAAGACGTACTCTATCATTTGCAGCCTCCCTCAGCCTTCCTTGTTGTGCGGTAGTGTTCGTTCGCTATCGCGTGGGCTGAAAGCGGGGTTAGGAAGAAGTAGACGAGTCCGATTAGGGGGTATCCTATGATGATGGTGAGGAATATGCAAACGACGTCGATTATGCCGGACAGGTGGAGCCTAGCGTAGACTATGTTCTTCCTCTCTCCAAATCGGAGGAGGCCAAGGCATGCAACCAGTATCGAAAGGCCTGACACTGCAAGCAGGACGTCAACGGCATCCATCAGTCGTCCACCTCCCTCAAGAGCATGCAGAATATTATGATTCCGAAGACGCCTGGGAATATGAGGTAGAAGGCGATGTCCCTGCTGAATGCGATGCCCATGTACTTGTCCATGGCGACGAGCATGGTGACCGCGCAGATGGTGGCGATGTTCAATCCTATGAGGGAGTTCTCCCTGCTGCCTACCCCGCCTCTTGCGACTATGATGACTCCTGTGAGGACTCCGACTGAGAGTGCGAACAGGAAGAACATGAGGATGATGGTCACTCCAACATCCCCCTGATGTATTTTTCGAACGGTATGATGGCGTCGTCAGTCCGGGGGGTCAGGGCCGCCACCGTGAGGACCTGCCTTTCATGGTCTACGTCTATTGTCACAGTTCCAGGAGTCAATGTTATCGAGTTGGCGAGTATCACATGTGATATCGGCTTCTTCAGTTTCGTCTTGACTTCGACAACAACTGGGTCAATCTTGCCGGTCACGGCGAGTATTCCAGTGTCCCGGGCGGAAAGGAGCATATTGTATGCTAAGTTCAAGAGGTATAAGATGACATAGGCCAATCTTGTCAAAATCAATTTCGCACCTAGTTTTTATGTCCTGTACTCATTAGAGGTTGTATTAAAAAATATCATGTGCGTTGACCATTGGTCAAAACATCGACTAAAGTCGAACGCTTAGTACAGGAACTTCTTCGCAAGCGGGAGCATCTTCGGAGCCTTCGTTAAAAGCACGCTCAGGAACGGCTTCAACTCTCCGGAGCCGAGCTTGAGTATCGTCTCAGCATCGAGGATGTCAGCGAACCTCTCGAAGTCGTCGTCCTCCATCTTCTCAAGGAAGTGTCTGAGCTTCAGAAGCTTCTTAAGCCTCCCCCCCTCCTCCTCGTCCCAGCGCCTCTCATACTCCAGGAGCCTCTTCCTTGAAGTGTCTCCCTCGGAGAGCGCCGCCGCCCCCACCTCAGCAGCTATCCTCCCTGCATTCATAGCTAATCCGATTCCGCCGCCGTGTATGGGGTTCACCTGCTGCGCGGCGTCTCCGATGACCATTATCCCCTCCCCGACCGAGGTCTTGCATGAGGCGCTCACCGGGATGCCGCCGCCGTTAATCTCCACAGGACTTGCCTTCCCGAAGATTCCCTGATTGTCTTTGATGAACCTGTCAAGGTAGTCCCTCGCCCTCCCATCCTCGCCTGACTTTACGCCGACGATGCCTATGCCGACGTTGGCGAGGGTGTTGCCTTTCGGGAAAATCCACACGTAACCTTTCGGCGCTATCTTGTTTCCGAAGAAGAGGTGAATCATGTCCTCCCTGGCGTTGACACCAGCCATCTCATACTGGAATCCGCTGTGGTAGTCTGTGAGTCTGTTCGTCGTCTCAATGCCAGCCCTCTTGCCTGTCATCGAGTCGACGCCGTCAGCTGCTATCACCAGTCTAGCGTGCACTTCGAACTTCTCACCCATGTGCTCTGCCTTGACTCCGACGATTTTTCCATCCTCCTTTATCACGTCAGTGACCGTCGTCTTCACCATATACTTTGCGCCAGCATTAATCGCCTCGGCTGCGAGGAACTTCTCGAACACCTTCCTCTCAACCACGCGGCCCCTGTTCCTGCCTTCGACCTCTATCCTCCTCATGCTCGGCGAATAGAGTATGGAGCCCTTAATCTCCTGCGCAGCCCACCTCCTGTCCTTCGTGAGATGGAATTTGTCCAAGAGGTCGTCGCCGACTCCCTCGGCGCACCTCTTCGGCGCACCTATCTCCTGGCGCTTCTCAAGGACGAGGACGTTGACTTTGCGCTTCGCCAGCTCCCAGGCTGCAGTGCTCCCACCCGGGCCCGCCCCAACGACTACGACGTCAACTTTAATGTTCTCCAACTTAATCCCCCTTTATCGCCCCGACTGGGCAGAATTTCACGCAGATGCCGCATTTGTTGCATTTCTTCTCGTCAACCTCGAGGACTACCTCCATCAGCTCCAGGGCATGTGTCGGACATACGCCGACGCATCCGCCGCAGTACAGGCACCTGCCCCTGTCAACTTTCATTCTTAGGAACAATAATAAAAATCCATCATTTAAATAGTCGTTGAACCTCCCTTATAGACGATAGCAAATGTATTTTAACTTTTGACAATGTACATTTGCTATCGAATATATCGAATGACATAGGACTCCGCCGATTTCCAATAAGCCATGTTCAACAATCCATGTCATTCGCTATATAATGTCGTATTCAATATCTAATGGTAGAATGAGGCATAACGTTAACTTCGGTCTTATGGGTCTGTTGCTTTTGGTTCTAGTTTCGATGATAGGTCTGGTATTATACTACTACGTCACCTACCAGGGCCTCAGCCTCAAGTATGACGAGGCGCTGAACCACCTGCGGAACGTGTCCTCCGAGGTGAACAGGACGCAGTATGAGCTTGCCTCCAAGGAGTCCTTATTGAATGAGAGGGAGGCTGCGTTGGAAAACTATCAGCGTGAAATCAACAGCACCAAGAGCAGGGTTAGCGGCCTCACAGACCGCGTCACTCAGGTGAAGGACCAGGTTGACGACCTAAATGCAAGCCTGTCTGACGTGACTCGTGCACGGAACGAATACGCTGCGAAGGCCCAGAAGTACTCTGACGAGAGCAGGCAGTGGCAGGACAAATACACTCAAACCAACAGCGACCTATCAACAGCTAACACGAGGATAGGCAGGATGAAAGGGGACGTGATAGAATTGGAGAACCGGCTGGCCCTGGTAGAATCGAAGCTGAGTACATTATTGTCGAAACTGAGCGAGGTGGAGTCGGATGCCCAGGCGATAAAGGACATGAGCAACACCACCGTGGACTCGTACGCGAACAGCATCAAAAGCAACGCGAACGACATGAGCATAGCAGTGGAAGCGGCTGACAGCCTCATGACGCAGATTCAGGGCGTCATCAACCACATGAAGAGCGCTTAAAGTGGAAATGTTAAACAGCAAGGTTATGGAGGCTAAGGTGGTCTTATGGACCATGAACATCTATACGGTCATCCTCGACGTCCTAATAGGCTACCTGCTGGTTCTTTTCATGATGCTCATGGCGGATTTCAACCTCCATATGCTCCCCTGGGCCGTCCCACTCCTTGGTATAACTATCCCCCTGCCGAGCATTGAGTTCCTATACCCAATCCCAGTCTTGTGCGGCATAGTGGTGGTGGAATTTCTAAAGGAATACCGTCACAGGAACATCACCGAGAGGCTTAAAGGCCAGTATGAGAACCTTGATGAACGGCTTCAGACCGCGCTGGAGTATCAGGGCACTCACAACGTGATAGTCGAGGACCTTAATGCAGATGTCATAAAACGTATGGACGAAGTGGAAACTTCAAGTTTCGTTGACATGAAGGTGCTGTCGAAGAGGATATACGTTCTCGCTGTCCTCTCTTTCCTCTTCCTGACAGTCACAGTCCTTAACCTGCGCTCCGTCGCATTCAACTCATTGGACTACATCCTCGATTCCACGAACGCGAAAGGCGGACTCTCCAAGGTGGTTTCCGATGCAGGCACCGAATTCGAAGTACTCACAGGCAGACGCTGGGAGGCAAGCAACTACAGCAACCAGAAGGAGGAGGAGAAGCTGGGTGCGAAGTCAGGCGGAGACCGTCCCGGATTCAGCGAAGGCCCCACTCCCGGGAAGGGCGGAGGCGCAGGCACGGTCTCAGGAAAGGACATATACGGGGAGGCGTCGTCCGCGAGCATCGAAGGCAGGGACGTCGACTTCAGGCTCCACCCGGAATACGGTGGCAGCATCGACATAAAAGAGGTTGGCGGGAGGGCGAGGGACCGGAACTTCCAAATGGACGAGGTGTCATCAGCGCAGGAGTGCGTCGAATGCATCGTGGCGCCAGAGAACGAGGATGTGGTGAGGCGGTATTTCGAGAAGATAGGGGAAATCTCCTGAAGTCTTTAATACGGATAATACAATAACTAAGTGGTTCATATGGTGGCAGCAGCGACAGGCGGCAGAAGCCTTTGGGAAACAGTCGACGAGAAACCTGACAAACCCAACGGGGAACGCGCCCCCGAGAGCGTAGACTTGCGGAAGGTCTACGCCCAGATGAAGACGACGTACAATGAGATACGCAGGGAAGTCTCCCGTGTAATCATCGGACAGGACGACGTATTAGAGCAGCTACTTGTAGCTATATTCACAGACAACCACGCCCTCCTCGAAGGATTCCCCGGAGTCGGCAAGACGATGATGGTGAGGACGCTCGCAAGCATCATGGACCTGAAGTTCAGGAGGATACAATGCACCCCAGACCTCATGCCCTCGGACGTTACGGGAACATACATAGTCGAAGAGGACTCCCAAGGCCGCAAGAAGTTCAGGTTCGAGGAAGGCCCCATCTTCACGAACATCCTCCTGGCTGATGAGATTAACAGGGCGACTCCGAAGTCCCAGTCCTCCATGCTTGAGAGCATGCAGGAGAGGCAGGTGACGACCGGCACCACCACGCACAAGCTTGAGAGGCCGTTCTTCGTGCTTGCGACCCAGAACCCGATTGAGATGGAGGGAACTTACCCGCTGCCTGAGGCGCAGGTTGACAGGTTCCTTCTGAAGATCATGGTCGGCTACCCCACTGCCCAAGAGGAGGACAGGGTTGTCGAATTGTATTCGAGCGACTTCACGCCGAGCGTGAACAAGATACTCAGGAGGGAGCACGTCCTCGCCATACAGGACCTCACGAAGAAGATGCCAATCTCAGGCGACGTGAGGGAATACGCGCTGCGAATAGTCTCAGCTACAAGGCCGACCGGCAAAAACACGGCATCCCAATTCCTCGACTTCGGCGCCTCCCCAAGGGCGAGCATCGGACTCGTACTCGCAGCCAAGGCAAGGGCTCTCCTCAACGGCAGGAACTACGTCGGCAAGGACGACATAAAGGCCATGGCGCATCCGGTGCTTCGGCACAGGATAATACTGAACTTCGAAAGCGAACGGAAGGGTCTGAGCGCCGACGAAGTCGTGAACCAGATACTGAAGGAAGCGGGTTAGGTGGTCCGATTGATTGACCCATCCTTCCTAAACGAGCTGAAGGAGTTGAACTTCCTCCTAAAAAAGAGGATATCCAGCGTCTACGCAGGCGGCAGACCATCCATCAAGCACGGCCGCGGCATCGAGGTGGTGGACTACCGTGAGTACATACCCGGCGACGACTTCCGCCTCATAGACTGGCGCGTATACGGGCGGATGGAGAAGCTTTATGTCCGACGTTTCGAGGAGGAGAAGGAGGTCGTGTTGCACATACTCATCGACTCAAGTTCGAGCATGGACTTCAAGACCGGGAAGTTGAGCAAGTTCGACTACGCCGGGAGCATTGCCGCAGGGTTCGGCTTCCTTTCCGTGAACAACCACGAGAAGTTCGCGTTAGGGTTGTATTCGGACTCTCTGAGGGAGATAACCCAGCCGAAGAAGAGCCAGACCCACCTCTTCAACACAATAGACCTCCTAAACAGGACGCAGCTTAAGGGCGCAACAGACCTTGGGGTGTCAGTCTCACAGTACAGTAAGCTGATAAAGTCTAAGTCGATTAGCGTCATAATATCGGACTTCATAGAGGACATGGAATCAGTGCGTGAGGGCATCTACCGGATGGCCAAGCACAGCAAGGAGCTTATGCTCGTCCAGGTCCTAGACCCCTGGGAGCTGGACCTCGGATGGAGCGACGACATAAAGTTCCAGGACATGGAGACAGGTGAGGTGAAGCGGACGTTCATCAGCCCCAGCTTCAGGCGCGAGTACGGCAGGAAGATCAGGGAACACAACGCCCAGATAGAGCAGACGTGCCATGACATCGGAGTCAACTTCACGACGCTCACCACAGAAACCCCCCTATTCGGGGCGTTCGTGAGGATGGTGGGGGGAGGTAAAAGGGGTGGCTGATTTGTTATCCAACCTGTCCAACCCCCTGGCGCTGGCGGGACTCGGCCTCCTCGTGCCGATAATACTCCTGTACCTTTTGAAGCCTAAGCCGAAGCTTGTGCTGTTCCCCTCGACGATGTTCATCAGGTTCATAGAGAAGAACAAGCGTTTCACGAGCTTCCTGCAGAGGTTCGTGCACGACCCGATACTGTTGATTCAGATTCTGATAATAACCGTCCTCGTCCTCGCCCTAGTCAACCCATTCTACAACACGAGGGAGGAGGTGAGGGAGGACCAGTCGGTTGTGATAATAATCGACGCGTCGGCGAGCATGCAGTCGACTGACGTGAGCCCGAACCGCTTCAGCGCCGCAATCTCTAAGGCGCGCGAAATATTACGGGACCTGAACGTGAAGGACGAGGTTTCCATAGTGCTCGCAGAGAACATCCCCCTCACGTTCTCGTCCATGGGAACTCGCGAGGACGCGGTCGGGACACTCAATGAGGCATCCTTCTCGGACACTCCCTCAAACCTCGGCGACGCTGTGCTCCTCGCCCGTGACATGCTCCTCTCCTCCGAAAGGAAGAAGGCGATATACGTGCTTTCGGATTTCTCTCCCGGAGGCGGCTTTGACGTCCACTTGGCCAGGAAGCTTGCGATGATGTCGTCTATACGGGTCGAGTACGTCAGGGTCGGCTCAAGCGGGGGCAACGTCGGGATAGTCGGCTTGGATGTGAGGCGCTCACTTGCCAACAACAGCGAGCTCTTCACGACTGCCTCAGTCAGGAACTATTACCCCGAGGAGAAGAACGTCACACTTGAGGTCCGCTCAGGCGACAGAGTCCTCGCATCAGAAAACAAAGCGGTCGCCTCCGGGGATGAGGGGTTCTTCTACTTCCATCCTGCAATAACGGCGGCCGAGCAGCTGATTTCAGTGAACCTGGTCGGCGGCGACGAACTGACTGTCGACGACACCGCCTACGCCTATGTGCCCGCGGTCAGGCTCAACAAGGTGATACTCCTGTCCTCAAAGCAGGACCACTACCTTTATGTCATGCTCCAGTCGCTCCATGACTCAAGGAAACTGGACTTCAACTACACGGTGCCTGAGGAAGTGGATGAATTCATCCCCTACGACGTCATAGTGCTCGGCAACATACCGGACCAGAAGGAGATATCTCCTGAAACGTTCTCCCTGATAAAAGCCCAAGTGGCGAGCGGGGCGACCCTCGTCGTCCTCGGCACTGAAAGCCTCCCCCAGTACCTGAAAGACGAGCACCTCTCCTCCATAATGCCGGTGGACATAATCGGCGAAGGCAGCAGGGAGTCGACAGTCAAGGTGATGGAAGAGCATGACATGTTCAACGACGTGTTCCTAGACAACGTCATGGCCAAAAGGTATTATAACGTGAACGAACGCGACAACCAGACGAGGACCATCGTAGGGCTGAACCTCTTCGAGAACCCCCTCATATCCTACCGGCCCTTCGGCAAGGGATACGTCGCCTACATGGGAATCAACAGCGAGCCTGAGTGGAGTAACCTATACTACAGCTCCTCGTTCCCGATACTCTGGAACCAGATGATAAAATACTTCGCTAAGTCGAGGGGTATGGCGGCGGCGACGAGCCTTCGCACAGGCGAGTACCTTGAGCTTCCTTCAGTCATGGGAATTGAGACCCCCCAGGGCAAGCGCATTAACTCGGCGAGCATCTTCCTGGACCGGCAGGGGGTGTACAAGGTCGCCTACCCGGACCGGACCGACCAGGTGCCTGTGAACCTGCTCGACCCTGCGGAGTCTAACACAACGGTCGGCTCACAAGATGATGTTGCAGAGGCTGAAGGATTCCAGGTCAAGTACGAGGAGGTTGACGTGAAGGTCGAACTGTTCCGCCATCTCCTAGGATTGATGCTCGTGTTCCTGCTCATCGAGCTGGTGCTCTACAGGCGGAGGGGTATCATATGACAAATGCAACCCTACCCACAGGCGCAGACCTTGGTGTGTCGTCGTCTTTCGGCTTCGGACACCCAGAATACCTGCTGATTGCCGTTCCCCTACTCATCATACTCCTCTTGTATGTTCGCCGCGGCGGGCTAACCAGGGGCAAGTTCATGTTCCTTGCTATCAGGTCGACTGTGGTGATACTTATCGCACTATCCTTGGCTTCTCCGGTGTATTTCCAGAGTAGGAAGACCATCGAGGACGTCCCGCCGATAACAGTACTCGTGGACTCCTCCTCCAGCATGAGAATGTACCCGAACGCCGAGGCTACAGGAAACATCTTATTCGACAGGCTTAAGGTCGCGATACAGAACCTCACAGGAAAAGAGCCTAAGGTCAAGCTCGAACGCTTCTCTGAAGGCAACAGCACAGCCATAGGAGACGCCATCTACCATAACATGCTACAATACTCCGGCGAACCCTCGTCTGTGGTGCTAGTCAGCGACGGAAGAAACAACCGAGGCCGAAACCCAGATGATATAGCGGCTGTCATGGCTGAGACGAACTCCAGCCTCTACGCCGTGACGCCTGAGAGGAAGCTTGACGACGTGTACATACAGTCCGTCCTAGGAGACAAGAAGATACCCTCTAACATAAACTACGACCTCCTTGTGAGGGTAGGCAACACCGCGACCGCTTCCGCATCCTACGACCTCTTGGTCTATGTTGACGGTGCGCGGAAGTTCAGCCAGCGTTTCACCCAGCCTGAGCCCCTCAAGGACATACCCCTAATCCTTGGAATGAAGGGGATAGGGGTGCATGAGATAAGGGTCGAGATACAGCCTGACCTTGAGGGCAAGTCAAATCAGGACTCGTTCGCTGAAAACGACGTCTACTACAAGGCAGTCGAAGTCGTAGAGAAGCCGAAGATACTCCTCGTGTCAGCCAACGCGTCCTCACCTATGCTTCGAGTCCTCGGCGAGCTCTACAACGTCGACGTCTCAGGACGCGTTGACAACGACTACAGCAAGTACGCAGGCGTCATATTCGACAACATCAACGACAGGGACTTTCCGAGGGACAGGGTCAGCAAAATCAGAAAATACATACTCGAAGCCGGCAACGGTGTGGCGTTCGTCGGCGGCAAAAACAGCTTCGAATACGGCGGATACAACAACAGCTACGTCGAGAACATACTCCCAGTCAGAAGCACTGACAAGCCGATAGACAAGAGGAACCCGATAGCCATATTCTTCCTAATCGACCTGTCCGGCAGCACCACATACAAGGCTGCGAGCGGGAGCCAGGACACCAAAATCAACATAGAGAAGGCCATATTGATAAAGATACTCAGGGAACTGCACAGCAACGACACGGTCGGGATAGCTTCGTTCGACGTGCTGCCCCACATAAACCCGGACATCTATGTCTGGCCGACAGGAGAGATTGGAGGGCACGAGATGGACATAGAAGACAAGGTGCTGCGGCTTAAGCCGTCAGGCACTTACGGGACTGCTTTCCCGGAGCCCCTGAGGTACGCGTACTCGCAGGTGAAGGACTACCCAGGCGACAAGTCGATAATACTCATATCAGACGGGGTCGGAAGCACGAACATGGCTGCCAACGAGAAAATCTCAATCAACCTCGCAGCCGACATGCGAAAGAACAACGTCAAGATATACACGGTCGGCGTCGGATTCGACACCAGCCACAACTTCATGGACGCCCTCGCGAAGACGAGCGGCGGCATCTACTTCAGGACAGACGCGGACCAGCGGCTGAAGCTGCTATTCGGCGACGAGGAGAACCCGAAGGGCGAGGCCAGGACACCAGTGACTGTCCTCGATGAATACCATTTCATAACCCGCAACCTCTTCGAACTCTCGAACGTCGGCTCCTACGTCAGCGGATACAACAAAGTCTACGAGAAGAACATAGCGCAGCTGCTCATAACCACAACAGGCGGGGAACCGATACTCACAGTGTGGCGTTTCGGCCTTGGCAGGGTCGCTACCCTCACGGCTGACAACGGCCTGGAGTGGGGTGAGGAGCTTGTGAAGGTGGACTCAGGCAAGCTAATCTCAGGGATGACCAACTGGGTCGTCGGAGACCTTGAGAAAGGCAAGAAGATAAGAGTCAACTCGAAGGACGTTCACCTCGGCCAAGATGTGGAACTTACTGTCACAGCCGACTCCACCCCGAAGATGGATGTGAAGAACATCAAAGACACGGCGGATGAGCCGAAAATACTACTCACAAGAACCGGAGTCAGAAGCTACTCAGCCTCATTCACGCCGAAGGTGAGCGGATTCTACGGGATAAGGGCTTCAATCCCGCTCGAGGAAGATATCGACGCCGCTGCCGTGAACTTCCCGCTCGAATACCTCACATTAGGCGTTGACGAGGAGGGGCTCTCGAAGATGACATCAACAACAGACGGCGGAGTGTACGGAGAGGATCAGCTTGAAGAGCTCATAGCCGACATAACTGGTAAGGCTAAGCAGTCTTCGACGAGGGAGGTCAGGGATTCTAAGGAGTTGTGGCTGTACTTCGCCTCAGCAGCTCTCCTCCTCTACTTCGCTGATGCGGCAGCAAGGAGACTGGACGCGATACTCAAAAGGGAGTGAAAGGGTTTCAGTCGACGCAGTCGACGAAGCCAGGCTTCGGCGAGTATATGAGACCCTTTAGCTTAAGCTCGTCGAGTATTTCACCGAGTTCCTCGCCTGTTATCCTCTCGCTCTCCGCCTCTGATGTGAGGCTCGTGACCTTGAGCATGTGCAGCTTGTGTATTATGCTGTACACCTTCTGGCGTTTTCCGGAAACATCAGCCGCGGGTTTCTTCTTTGGAAGCGTCTTCGCCTTTAATTTCCTTGACAAACCAACCACCGAAGTAACCTATAAACAATCCGGCAATATAAGCCGCTACCTCACCCGCCTAATCCAGTTGAGGTGCTCGCTTATGCTGTGGAGGTAGATGAGCATCATCACCATAAGGATTATGACCACAATGGACGCTATCAGAAGCACGAGGCCGATGTGCAGTTCAATCGACTCAAGAAGTGGAGAATTGCCCCCAGCCGCAGAGACTGTAATGGCAAGAGACAACACAACCAAAAAGGCATTAATCAGCTCCATAACCCCTCACAATAACTTATCACTAGCAATTATATATACCTCTTCATTATCCTTTTCGTCCTTATGCAGGCGCCTTTCCTGCACACCTGCGCCTTGAATATCCCCTTGTTTGGAGTCAACTCGACTCTCATGCTGTCGCTTGAGCCAACCTGCCCGCTGAATCTCGCCTTCCTAGCCCTAATCATCGCCTCAGAGGCTTCGTTCACAGGCGGCAGCTTAGTCTCCCTTTTCCTGTCCTCCTCCACCTGCGTTTCCTCCCCGCTTGTCCTGTATCTTTCAACCTTCGGCACCTTAATCCTTGGGGGGGCTTTCACAATCTCCTCGCTCTCTTTGGGCATGTCAACGTCTCCGCTACCGTTTGTCGTGGTGTACTTCTCAACCACCATGTTCCTGCGCTTGAGCGGGCTCACCTGATGGTCTTCGTCAGTCCTGATCGTCCCAACCACCAGCCTGTCCTCCCCCACAGTGTACTTTTTGCTCTGGCTCCCGGTTTGCGCCACCGCTGACTCGTAGTCTCTGCCGTAGCTCACCTTGTGGAGGCGGTTCACGTCAAGGGTATTCCTCCTTGATAACATCCAGAAGTAGGCTGTCACCAATATCATGAACATGACTGCTGCCACGGCCGCGAGGAGTCCAATCAAGTAGATTGGGTTTACTGAGTTGATGTTGACAGCAAGGTTAGACAGGTCGCGTTTGATCATGTCCGTTACACTCTCCTGCGTGACATTCTCCTGGGGCTTACTCTCAGGGACGCAATCCAAGGCCGATATCAACTCACCTGTCTTCTCAACCCTCCACTCATCACCCAAGAACTCGTAATACCCCCTCGCGACAGTCGCGTGAATGCAGGCTCCCTCCCGGTCCCCGGCATTATACCTCTCGTTCGCCGAAGCCAGCTCCTCAGTCGCTTTATTGGACATCGTGGCGTTGGCTTCTGAGATTATCGCCTTAGCCTCCTCCCTGGCGCTGGCGTTAAGCTCCTGCGACTGGTAGAGTGCCATAGCCGCGTATTTTGAGGCGTTCATGTAGTCCCCGCCATTTTTGAAATCCCTTGCCATGTCCAGGAACACTCCCGCATTCCCTTTGACCTCCTCAATCCTTTCAGACGTCTTTGTCAGCTTGTCTATCTCGTTCATGCACCTTATCCTCCCGTTCAAGTCGCCAAGCTCGCTGTAAATCGTTTTCGCCTTGGTGAACTTCTCCAGTGCAGACGTAATGTTCGTGTTCCCCAAACCAATTGCCTGGTTGTAGAGCCGCTCAGCAAGGAGCTTCTTCGCATACTTCGTCGACTTCCAAATGTACACGTCCCTCACAGAACCTGTGACGACCTCGTTGTATCCGTCGCCGTCAAGGTCCGCCACCCTGATGAACTCATAGGAGACGTGCGACGGCCCCTGCCAGAGTTGGATTCCGTCTTGGGAGTAAACGTAGATTGCTCCTGAGCCTGCAATAACTTCAGGTAGTCCGTCGTTGTCCAGGTCGCCTGATGCTACGGCGTACGTTCTTGAGCCTGTTGAAGCGCTCCACAGCACCTTCCCTGTGCTGTCGAGGACGTAGACTCCGTTGGATGCGACGATGACCTCCCCTTTCCCATCGCCGTTCACATCAGCGATCATGACATCTTCCACTCCTGTGGTGACCACGTTGCTGTTCTCCCACAATAGCTTCCCCTGGGCGTCTAGGACGTAGACTGTGCTGTAGCTTCCGACCGCAATATCAGGCTTCCCATCGCCGTCCACATCCCCTGTAGAAATCGACGTCACCTCCCCCGAGGTCTCAAAGTACCATATAAGCTCCCCGCTTCCGTCAACTGCAGTAACGGCTGTGGGGTGGTTCGACATTCCCTTGCAGGCTCCGCTGCTCCGGCTCCTGTATATAAACCCAGCCAAAACCTCACTCTTGTTGTCGCCGTTCAAGTCGGCGGCTTCTATCACATAAGGCACGCTGTATGAGCCGACAAGGACGGCCAAGCTCTTGTCAGGCATGTACTTCCACAACTCGTTCTTCGAATTCAGGTCTATCGCGTAGATGATGCTATCCTTGTCGCATGAGCTCTTGTCGTATGCTGACAACAGTATGTCGCTCACATTGTCGCCGTTGACGTCACCGGTCCGTATGGTATGGACTGGGTTCTGGGTATTATACCTCATGAGCCTGTTACCGTAGCCGTCGAAGACGTACATGTCCGTGTGTCCTGCAATAACCTCACCGACTCCATCGCCGTTCACATCCCCAACAGCGACGCTGTAAATTATGGAAGCCATATCCCTCTTCCACAACAGATTACCCATATAGTCAAACAGGTATGCGAGGCCGTCCTGGGACCCGGCGACCGCGACCTCCTTCCTGCCGTCGTTGTTCACATCCCCCACGTCCAAACCGAACACGACCTCCTTCGCGCTCGAGTTCCCGTACAACGACATGTACTCCTCAGCCGAAACGCAGGAGACGAAGGCAGCCAGAATCAACGCAACAACCAGAATCCTCATCGGTATATATTACCTCCCATGGAATAAAATCCCATGGTCCTTGGGAGAAGCATCATACTGGAACTCGCACACGGAGGCCTCATCGAACACTTCCAGCTTGAGTGCCTCGGCGGCGCAGGATACGATCTCAGGCTAGGGCGAATATTCAAGCTCAAATCAGACAGCGCACTCGGGGTGTCCTCGAGAAAGACACCGGAAGTCGAGGAGGTGAAGGTTGAATCAATCACCCTCCCTCCTGGGGAGTACGTCCTCGTGGAGACCCTCGAGAAGGTTAACATGCCAGCAGACCTCACAGCAAGAGTCCTCAACAGAAGCACAGTATTCCGCTGCGGATGCACCATCGTCAACGCACTCGTAGACCCAGGATACAAGGGCACACTCACATTCGGCCTCAAAAACCTCTCAGACCGGAACTTCACAATCGAGCGGGGGGCGAGGATAGCGCAGATAGTGTTCGAAAGGGTTGAAGGAGAGGTCATCGGATACGACGGAAAATACCAAGGCGGAAAAATAGTATGACCTCTTTCTAACTGTGAGACAATTTCCCAGGGTCGACCTTAAACACCATTATTGTGACATCGTCCCTTACGTCTTTTGCCATCCCAGCCAGAGTTTCCGTGAGCTGAGACGGGGTGAGATTTTTGTTTTTTCCGATTAAGTCGCCTAGTAACTCCACGTCTTTGCCTGACTTTTTAACTCCAAGGCCTTCGCTGAGGCCGTCGGTATAGACTAGGAGAATATCATTTTCTTTGAGCGTGACATTACCTGTCTCATAACCTTTATTAAATTCACGATTTACTCCCTTCATATACCCCAACGGCAGGCCTCCTGCACCGCAGACTTCCACCTCCCCTGTTTCAGCATGGTATAGTATCGGTCTAGTATGACCTGCGTTCACGTAAGTTAATTTTCTCGTCAAAGAGTCATAAACGCCGTAGAATAGTGTGGCTGACTGGTCTTCTGGCAGGTTCTCGGCAAGGATGGAGTCGGCTTGCCTCATCATCTCGCCAGGGTTTCTCCACAACCCCCTTGCTTGCAAGCTGTCGAACATTCCCCTCAAATAGGTTCCTGCCAAGGCTGCGCCTGGGCCGTGTTCAGTGACATCCCCGACATAAAGTCCGAACTTGCCGTCATCCAATTTGACGACGCCGTGGACGTCCCCACTCATGTACTCCAGCGGCTTGCTTAACGCGGAGTATGTGATGCCGTCTATCTTAGGGAGGTTGGTTGTCGGGAAAAATTGTCCGAGTATTGCATTTCCCCTGTTCAGAAGTTCTAGTTGTCTACTCGCTGAATTATTGTCAATCGCTCTAGGGTGTGGCAAGCCATATTCCTGCCTCTCCCGGATTAGTTCAGACTCCTCAGTCTCCTTTACAGCCACCTTATCATATTCTGGGCAGTGTAGGCTATTAAACAATCTCTAATGACTCTCCGTCCTTTGGCGTGTGCACCCGTTTTTCCCCGAATTCTTTTTTGAGGCTTCCTATCGAATCCTTGTCGCCGTGTATCAGTATTATCTCCTCAGGGTTCATGGCTTTTATTGTCTTGACGAGTTCGTCTTTGTCGCTGTGTGCGCTGAAGTCGTATTGGCTGATTTGCATGTCCACGTCGAACCTCCGGCCTGAGTCTTCATCGAGGACGTATCCTTTTTCGACGAGTAGGCGGCCGTTGGTGTCTTCGACCTGGTATCCTGTGAGTATGATGCTGCTGTTTGAGTCTTTGTGTAGGTGGTTTAGGTAGTCGAGTACTGGGCCGCCCTCTATCATCCCTGCTGTGGTTACTATGATGCTCGGTTCGGTTGTTATCTTCTTCCTCTGCCTCCTGTCCTTAACCCATTCGGTGTTGTCCACTGCCTCCTGGAGGTGGTAGTGGTTTTTTACTGAGTCAGGGTATCTGAGTATCGTCTGCGAGGCTCTCTTTGCCATCCCGTCCAGGTAGACTTTCGCATCGATGTCCTTCAAAAGGAGTAGTATCTCCTGCGTCCTGCCTATCGCGAAGACGGGGATGAGGGCGGTTCCGCCTCGTTCGAGCGTGGATTCCACTTCGTGGAGGAACTGGTTTTCGACCTCCCTCCTTGGGGGGTGGAGTCGGTTCCCGTACGTGGACTCTGATATCACGATGTCTGCGTGTTCAGGATACACGGCCTTGTTCATGAGTCTCGTGTCTGTGGAGTGGGTGTCTCCGGTGTAGAACACGCTCTTCCCTTCAGCCTCCACGAGTATGCCCGCACTCCCTGGGATGTGGCCTGCGTCGTAGAATGTGAAGTCTACTTTGTTGTGGAAGCGGTATCCTTTGTCGTATTGGATGTGTATCTCCCCCTCAATCATCCGCGCCATGTCCTTCTCGGTGTAGCTTTGCGGGAACTCCTTCAGCTTGTTTATCTTCATGCTGTCCGCCTGTATCATGTGGGCAAGCTCGAATGTGACTGGGGTCGCGTATATCGGCATCTTATGCTGCCTGTGCAATGCCGGCAGGTTACCGCAGTGGTCTAGGTGGGCGTGGGACAGGAAGACTGCGTTAACGCTTTCGGTGGGGAGGGGGTAGGTGGGTGGCTCTGTAAGCTTCGTGCCTGAGTCGAAGACTAGGTTGAGTCCTTCAGTCTCAAGGAGTACTGAGGATCTCCCGACCTCCATGGCGCCGCCAAGGAACTTGAATTTCATGTGTGAGGATTGGGATTGGCTGTATAAAAAGGGGGCGTCAGATACTATTCCTATGGACCCCCTCAGCGACCTTGAGAGGCTCTTTGCGAAGGCTGTCGAGGCAGTGTGCGAGCGGCAGGTGGGTGTGGTATTCTCTGCAGGGGTTGACTCCACGCTGGCGGCATACGTCGCCTCCAAGTTTTCGAAGGTGACTGCGTACGTTGTCGGGGTTGAAGGCTCCGAGGACTTGAAGTACGCTCGGATGCTTGCGCCAGTCGCGCCGTTTCAGATAAGGTACACTGTGCTTGACGCCGCTACCATCGAGGCAACAGTGCCGAAGGTACTATCAGCCGTTAAAAAACCAAATCCAGTCGATGTCGGAGTCGGCATGCCGATGCACTTCGCATCAGAGGCAGCGAAAGCCGATGGCCTGAAAGTGATGCTGTGCGGGCAGGGCGGCGACGAGCTATTCGGGGGATACTGGCGCTACCTTAAATGCCTTGTTGAGAGGGGGCCTGAGGCTACGGTAGCCTGGATGGAGAAAGACTGGTTGAACGCCGACGCAGACAACCTAGACCGAGACCGGGCTGTAACAGCAAGCAACGGCGTCGAGTTGAGGTTCCCGTACCTTGACTCTGATTTTTCAGGGTACGTCCGTAGGATGCCGTTTGATATGAAGATAAGGGAAGACGGTAATCTCACATGTGACGAGATTTCAGGCAGGAAGTTCGTGAGGAAATATGCTCTGAAGAAGCTTGCAATAAGGATGGGAGTCCCAGACTATATCGCAGACAGGCCGAAGAAGGCTGCGCAGTATGGTAGTGGAGTGCATAAGCTGCTGGGTACGGTAGCTCGGTCTAAAGGCTACAAGTTAGGTTCTCTGAGGTTGTATCTTGAGGATTTGCTTGCCGAACCTTGAATAGCCTAGTGTCAAAAAAGGTCCAGTGTCAAAATAGTGCCACTAAAAAGCATATTTAACTTCATTCACAATATACTCTGGTGGTTGTCTTATGGCCGTCCTGAGCGGATGGAGTCTCGTGACGTCTGCTACTAACGTACTGAGTATCATAACCTGGTGTTTCCCTATCCTACTTCTGGCGGTCCTATCCTACTTCATAGAATACTACACGCGGTTCAAAACCTACTGGAAGCTGTACCTGCTGTCCACTCTAATGGTCCTCGCATATCCGTTCGGCACATCCTACTACTACTGGATATACGGGGACACGATACCAGAGAACCAAGCGGTACTGTCAGCCATACTACTCGCCGGCGTCATCATCGCGTCCTATGCGTCACTTCAGCTTCTAGCGTTCCAGAAGATAAGCCTAGGCAGGACGAAAGTCACCCTCCAAAGCCTCGTGATACTCAGCGTGGCAGTGCCAATCCTAACCCTACTCATGGGGCTCATAACACCGGCAGCATCCCTATACCTCATAGAATACAACCTCTCAGTCTCGGCCATGATATTCATCTTCCTCACACTTGGCAAACTGACACAGGACTACATACCTCACTTTCGTCTTCTCGCATACAATAGCGCTCGCCTCGGGTCCATCCTCCTTATAGTGGACCCCCTCTTCCTAAACTACGCCCACATCAGTGGGCTCAGCCTCGCGATGAAATACGGGCTGCGCCTCACAGGCGTCCTCACCCAATGCCTGGCGATACTGCTCCTGATGGTGCCAGTAGTAATGCTCATCATGGAGGCGCAAATCCGCGGAGTCCACCTAATCCCACTTGACGAGAGGAAGGGGAAGACGCCGATGAAATACCGGCTCAAGATGGGATACAGCTACCTCATACAGGAGGAGAACCCATCACAAAGCACCGAGATATTCACAGACTATGTCACGCACAACCACCACGGCCTCATGTTCACCCGAAGCCAGCCGTCCCAGGTGAGGCAGAAATTCAGCCTGAGGACTACGCCCGTCCTTTGGATGACCAACGCCCAGACTGACGAGAAGTCGGTGAAGCCGAAGGACCTTGACCGGATGCTTCTGGTGATAAAGGACTTCATAAGATTCGACACAGACTCCATACTACTCGTGCAGCGCCTCGACTACCTCATAACAGAGAACGACTTCAACACGGTCCTGAAGTTCATACACAACCTAAACGACGTGATAACCCCAAGCAAGTGCATACTCCTCGTGTCCCTCGACGCCTCCACGCTTAGCAGGGAGAAGCTAGCACTCCTCCTGCAGGAGCTAGAGGACCTCACGAACGCGGAAAAGATATCCTTGGGGGAGCCTTTATATTCGGTCCTACTATTTGTTTACACCGAGAACGCTAGGAGGAAGACGCCCTCCTTCAAGAGCATAACAAAGAAGTTCGCAATAACGAAGACGACGGCGAGGAAGAGGATATACGAGCTTGAGAACAAGGGGCTCCTGAAGATACTAACCCAGGGGCGTTACAAGTTCCTGGAGATAACGGAGAAAGGCAGGGGCATAGTCTCAAGCCCCGCAGTCATACATGAAGGTGGCGAAGATGGGCAAGAATAGGATACTGGTGGTGGACGATGAGCCGGATTTAGTGGACATAGTAAAGCTCGTCCTAACACAGGCAGGCTTTGACGTGTCAACAGCACAAAGCGGCAAAGAGTGCCTGGAGAAAGCATCGAAGGAGAAGTTCGACCTCATAATACTCGACATATGGATGCCCCAGATGGACGGCTGGACAGCCCTGCGAAAATTGAAGGAGAAGAAGATAACCGACAAGACCAAGGTCATAATACTCACAGTCGACAAAGGCCCAGGCGTGGAAATATTCGGCCTCCAGGACGTCGTATCCGACTACCTCACCAAGCCTTTCAACCGGGAGAAGCTGGTAAGGCACGTTAAGAAAGCGCTTGTGAGATAAGATTAAAATCCGCAACCTTGAAACATCCTTGGGTATCTAAAAGAAACAATTGCGTGTACGCCGCTGTAAAGCTATTTTTTATACCCGAGAATGCAATAGGGTAGTACAATAAATTTAGAGGGTGATATACGTGGCGAAGAAACTTTTCATACCAGGACCAGTAGATGTTTTACCGGACGTAGCTGCCAAGATGGCTGAACCGATGATAAGCCACCGCGGCAAAGAGTACTCTGAACTGCAGAAAAACTGCACAGACAAGCTGAAGAAGATACTGTACACAAACAACACGATGTTCGTGGGGCCGATGTCCTCAAGCGGTTGGATGGAGGCTGCGGTTTTGAACTGCGTCGGGAAGAAGGCGCTTCACGTCGTCAACGGTGCGTTCAGCGAACGGTGGTACAAGATGTCAGTCGCATGCGGCAAGAAGGTTGAGAAGTTGGAGATAAAGTGGGGCAGCGCAGCTAAACCGAAGGACGTGGAGGCGAAGCTGAACTCAGGAGAATTCGACGCGTTCTTCCTCACACACAACGAGACGTCAACGTGCGCGATGACGCCCCTTGAAGGATTCTCGAAGATATGTCAGGATAACAACGTGATATTCTGCGTGGACGCTGTGTCAAGCGCATGCGGAGTCAAGATAGAAACAGACAAGCTCGGCATAGACGTCCTGGTCACAGGGACGCAGAAGAGCTTCGGAGTCGCCCCAGGCCTCGCATTCACGGCGGTCAGCGCCAAGGCGCTTGAGCGCTCAAAAAGCGTTCCGAACAGAGGACTTTACTTCGACTACCAGGACTACCTGAAGAAGCTGGACAAGGACCAGACACCAAGCACTCCGCCGATACCCCAAATTAGGGCCCTCGAATACCAGTGCGGGAAGATACTCGATAAGGAAGGCCTGGAGAACAGGTTCAAAAGACACGCTGATATGGCGAAGCACACCCAAGATTGGGTGAAGAAGAACTGGCAGCTCTACTGTGAGCCGTGGTGCCTGTCCCAGACGGTCACATGCGCCAACAACAGCAGGAACTACGACCTAGCCGAACTTAGCAAACAGCTCGGCGGCAAAGGATACCAGTTCAGCAACGGCTACGGCGACCTGAAGGGGAAGGCCTTCAGGGTAGCGCACATGGCAGACAGGACCATGGCAGAGCTGAAGGAATACCTTGACGCTATAGACCAGGTCGTCGGCTACTGAATCAAATAATGGACTGGCTGCTTCAGCAGCCAGTATCCTACTTTTTATCCACTCCCTTTTAATGTACTTACCGTGGTCAGGACAGTACTCTACCTCATCAACCCGGAGAGATACTTCGAAGGCGTTGTCAGCATCTTCAAGCACGAGATAGGCGACAGGTACGCCGTCTACGTCACCACCAACAAACCATACAACCACATCATCAACCTCTTCAAAGAGGAGGGGATAGACACCAGCAGGATATTCTTCATCGACTGCATAACCCGCGAAGTCTCAACAGGGAAAATACCGGAACCCCCCAACTGCCTGTTTGTCGAAAGCCTACAGGACATGACAGCCATCGCAATCGCAATAAACACTGGCATCGAACACCTCCCAGGCCACAAGATACTCCTTCTCGACTCCCTCAGCACACTACTACTGTATAACGACTCCAAAGTCGTCGGACAGTTCTCCAACTTCCTGCTCAACAAACTGAGGATACAGGAGATGGACGGCATAATGCTGGCCCTCGAGTCCGACATGGACCACACGATCATAAAAACAATAGAGTCCTTCATGGACGAGGTGAGAAAATGCTGCCCGAAATAAACTATGCGCTTGACATCCTGTCGGTTTTATGCTCTATCACCGCCGCCTACCTGTCGTACGGAATCTACCGCCACAACAGGCTGAACAAACCATGGCTTGCAGTCACCATGGCCTTCATACTGACCATCTTCCACCAGACCGTAGGCCTAATCCCCTACGAGGCCCTCCTCCCGAACCTGAAAACCGTCGTGAAGAACTTCGAAGGAATACTCCTACTCATCATCAGCCTCCTTTTCGTCTGGGGCCTGTGGAGCATGAAACTCAGCTTCGAAAGATACGAACTCCTGGAGAAGAAAACCAAAGAGAAAGTCAAGGCAATAAGCAGCCCCTGAAAAAGGAAACCCTCAGAATGGCCAGGACTCTTGAAATCAGGCTGAAGGACTGGCACATAATCCTGGCGCTAATCCTCCTATCCCTTGCAGTCAGAGTCGCCTACATCTACCCATTCACCCAGCCTGCGAATTACGTCGTCTCGGACATGGTCTTCTACGACGGCCACGCCGATGACCTACTCAACAACAGGAAATCATGGGCTCCGACATTTTGGCCACCGTCCTACTATATCTTCCTGTCCTGGGTCTATTATGTCCTCAAGGCCCTGGGGTTATACGGTCAAAAGTACATGCTCCTGCCATTCGTCCATGCCCTAATGTCCTGCCTATCTCCATTCTTCATCTACCGGATAACTGAGAAAATAGCATCAAGGAAGGCGGCAATCACCGCATGCCTCATATATGCTGTATTCTACCCCCTCATCTACTTGAACGTGTTCATCCTAAGCGAGAATCTCTTCCTCCCCCTCCTCGCGGCCTCCCTCTACATAATAGTGTGCAAACTAGACGCCGGCAAAAAAACATGGTTTGTTATTTCTGGACTCACACTCAGTCTGGCGGCGGTAACGCGGCCGCCCCTCATCCTTTTCACTCCCCTCTTCCTGGCCTGGCACTACCACTACAACAAGGGGGGGCTGAAAGGGTTGGCATTATTCCTGGCAGCATTCATGGCGGTACTCTCCCTGCACTCCCTCTACAGCTATGAGGTGACTGGGGGAAAGTCTTTGTCCATCTCAACCAATGGCGGCCCCAACTTCGTCTTAACCTGGTGTGACCTGCGGGAGATAGGATACAGAACCAACACTGAATTCGCCCACTTCATCTCCCCCGGAAACATCGACTACCCGGAGAGCCGGAAGGTCATCACCAACGTGCAGTTCACGAATCAGACGTACTATTACCTGATGGGGTTGGATTGTATAAAGAAGAACCCATCTAGGATAGTATCAAATATCAAGCAAATTTTCAAGGTCTTCCACAGCTACCTGTTCCCTCGCTTCAGCTCAGTAACCGGTTATGAGACCCTATTCCTCATTTTCAAGCTCTTCACATACGGGATGCTCATCCCCCTATCACTCATCTCATTCATGTACGTTGCTAAGGAAAACAGGAAACACGTCATCCTCCTCCTACTGTTAGTCGCCTCCCTCCTAATTGTCGTGTACGTCCAGGCCGTCGGTGAGGAACGGTACCTCATACCCTACGAAGTCGCGTTCATAATACTCGGCTCAGTCGGCTTCTGGGGCCTCGTTAACAAGCCTCCGAAGCAATACGCAGCTGGCGCATCATATATTCGGCAGATTCTTGGGCGGATTCGGCTTACGCGGCCTAAGGCGCCTCGTAGGAGTGGCAGGAAGAAGGCGAAGACGTCGAGTTGACCGTGTAAGTGGATGGTCTGATGATTAAGTCAAGGAGTATCCAATCAGGTTGACTGTGGATTCAATATTTTACGCGAGAATACTTCCTGTTCCTTCTATTTCTCCTTTGATATTCCCATTATTTGCCGTGTCAACGTGTGATAAACCAAACCCCCTACTATCTGTTCGTCCGTTTTTAGCCCTACCTCTCCGGCCACTTTTCTCCAGCGGTCCTTATACCCCTCAGGGGCATTAGTCCACATCTTCTTTATTCTGTCAGCGTCTATTTTTGGAGGTAACCTCATTGTATTAGAGTACTCTAATCCTGCCCCTATAATTCCATTGAAAAGCCCCTCCATAATCTTATGCTTATCCCACTTGTCACTTAAATTTTGGATGTAACTATCCCTCCCGTGTTGTTCTAATGTATCTTGGAGATAATGTCTCGTACCGTCCTCATCAGTGATAACAAAAGGAATCGTTATAAAACGACTACTTATCTCCTTATCTAACTCCTCTTTTCCCGGAATACCTCCTTCCTCCTTTGGTTTTTCCTCGCTTCCTCTTGACATTTTCTACACCTCGTTCGGCATTTTTTTTCTGTGTTATATCTAGGAAGCATATATATATGCCCATTGTTCAGGTACTTGTCTTCCTCGACTTCAGCATGGTGTTTTTTATCGCGTCGTCTTGTAGGCGGTCTGGTTCCGGGTTTTTATGTTGCTGTGTTCAATAGAAGATGACAAAACGCCGCAGTTATGGCATGATTGCATAGTATCAGCTCGTTTTCCTCGACTGCGGCAGCGTGTTCTTTATGGTGTCGTCTTGTATCTCTCCTGGGCCGATTATCCTCTCCGTTGTTTTGAGTATCCTGTGGCCGCAGCCTGGGTAGCCTAGTAGGTCTACTCCCTGGTAGTATCGTTCGGCTTCCTCTTTAGTCACTGTGACGACGTTCTTCGTGGCTGTGGTGCCTAACTTCTGGGCTCCCTCAATGCTCAGCGACAAATCGGTGTTGGCGATGTGTGAGCCGATCCAGTCGTATGGGAGCTTAGTGTCCGGGCCACTGTATAAGAAGAGTTTCTCTTTCCTTAGGATGAGCTTACCCTCCGGTTTGTAGGTTGAGCCGTAGTATTCGTTCAGTCTATCTAAGAGCTCATCCACCTTTAACCACCTCAGCTATGAAATGCGGCTCAGTGTCGTTGTCCTGCGGGTAGACGCGGGCGCAGTCGAAGGTCTTCTCAGTGAGGCCGTGCCGTAGCTTTATCCCATCCAACTTAACCTTCTCAAGCCTCGCCTTCCCCCTCTCCCTCAGCAGGTATTCTATGACGTGCTCGTTCTCCTCGACTGTCGTCGTGCACGTGCTGTACACGAGTCTGCCGCCGTCCGCGAGGCTGTCGAACCCTGAGAGTATCATCTTCTTCTGTATTACATTAAGTTGCCTGACCCATTCGAGGCTCCACTTCCTGAGCACCTCCATGCTCTGTCGTAGGGTGCCGACGCTCGAACACGGCGCATCAACCAGGATTCTGTCGAACCTCTCCCCCTCCCGGTCTATCCTGCACCCGTCAAGCATCGTGACAACAGCGTTTGTGACGCCGCATCTCTGTATATTATACACTAGGCCGCGGATTCTCGCAGGGTTGTTGTCGTTTGCAACTAGTAATCCTCTATTCCCCATCAGCTGGGCGAGGTGTGTGGACTTACCCCCCGGAGCTGCGCACAAGTCAAGAACCCGTTCCCCTCTCCCAAGGACTTGTGGCGCTATCATAGAAGACGCTGACTGTATGTAATACAATCCAAGCTGGTGTTCCATGTAATCGAGGCTCTGGGAGTTGACCCACAAACCGTCCTGACACCATTTTACCGGCCCGTATTGTACGGCGTGTTCTGCGAGGATTCTCTTCACTTGCCGCATGTCAGACTTTAATGTGTTCACTCTAATGGACTGCCTCTCCTGCGGTTTCATGAAATACTGCATGAACTTGAAGTATTCGTCTTTGAGTATCCTCCTGTGGTAGCTGTCGAATTCAGCCGGCACCTTCATCTTCCGCCCCATAGTCTCTTTCTGTCCATCTCAAGTAACCTGTTTTCCACGCCTAAATACTCTGCAGCGCTTTTCGCCTTCCCTGTGGCGTACACCCTCGCGAACCTCTCCCTGTATTTTTCGTCCCTCAGGAGGTGGTGGTCTAGTATGACCTCGCATCCCGTCTCATCAATTATATGAATGAGATTTTCCTCGGCCTTCCTCATGTTCTCGACGCTGAACTTGTACCCGAGGAAGTACGTCGGCGGCCCGTCCATTATGAGGAGGTTGGGCCTAGCTTGTATTATCCACTCGGTCGCTTCCTCGTCTACTGGGCCCTGCACGTCTGACGAATATACCAACACGTCTCCTCCCTCTTCTATCCTGCACATGAGGACGTAGCCGAGGTTTATCCCTTTCGGGCCGTGTGGGACAGGAGGAGAGAAACGTATCCTCAGCCCGTCGAAGTAGAACTCTCTCCCGTCCGCGTACTCCAGTTTGCAGTCCTCCGGAAGCTGGTTTGCGAAGTATCTCCCCCGTTCAGTCTGGCTTTTGTTGATTTTGTTTTTGGTGTCCTTCGCGAGTATTGTCTTCCCTCCATAGAATGTCTCCCCAGGGTCGTGGTGGTCGAAGTGATAGTGGGTGATGATGAGTATGTCGCAGCCTGATGCGATTTCATGTATCCTCCTTTTGGCCTCAGTCAGTGCCTGAAGTTCAAGTTCATGAGGCGGCAAACCGTACCTGAGTGGCCCAAGGGCCGCCGACGGGTCTATGAACACTCTCTTGCCTGCCTCAACCAGGGTGGCCATGCTCCTGACACCCAAGCTTTCGAAGGCGACTGGCGTAATCTTCATCATATGTACTCTGTAAACAACTTATAAATACATAATGTTTCATTATATTACATAATAAAATGTAATGGTGATTTAACATGGTGCAAGCTATCGTGAACCTGAATGAACATGATGCAAGGGTACTGAATATAGTGAAAGGCAAATACGGCCTCAGGAACAAGTCAGCTGCAATCAGCATGATAATCCAAAAGTTCGAGGACGCATTCCTAGAGCCTTCTTTGAGGCCTGAATATGAAGCTGAGCTGGTGAAAATCGATGGCGGGAAGTTCAAGAAGTTCTCCACCATCGAGGAACTTAGAAGGGAAATAGAGAATGTACGAGCTTGAGCTGAGCGAAAAGCTGGAGAAGATACTCGGCAAACTCCTCAACAAGGACAAGGTCCGCTATGAAGCCACATTAAAAAAGATGGGGGAAATCTCAACGTCCACTAACATCCACCACTACAAGAACCTGAAGCACACGATGAAGGGTTTCAAACGCGTTCACATCGACTCTCACTTCGTCCTTATCTTCAGGGTTGATGAAAACCGTAACGCAATACGGTTCGAGGACCTCCAACACCACGACCACATATACTAGCGGTCGATCTAGGGTAAATCCGATAATACCTTTAGCGCAAAGTTGACTGCGTTCCCGAGGAGCGTCCTCGTGCCGTAGTGGACTCTCATGTTCCTGAGCTTGACATCCTCTGAGAGGTAATTCGAGTTGTATGCGAATCTGAGGAATGGGGCGATTCCTGATATGACCCTGCTGTAGTGCCTAACCCCCTCGGGTGGGTCCTCTCCAAAGTACACTCCTGACAGGGGTTCCGTCGTCATCAGGAGGACGTTCAGAGAACGGTCGTTTTTCCTGCACTCGCCCTCCAGCATGGAGAGCTCCTCCTCAGTCAGCAGTGGCATGTAATCCGGGTGTTCAAATCTGTGTTTAACGCATTCGATTATGTCACAAAGTTGGAGGACAGTCGATGCCACGTTCATGTCGTTGTCATAGTCCATACCCTCCTTAAGTTCCTGCCAGAGTACCTTACACTCAGCCACATTAACAACCTCCTGATTGGAAAAAAGTTTCACCACTGGCAGCGGCGCAGGCTTAACCTCAAATGTCTCGGCCTCCTCGGCTAGCCGAATCTTGGTCCTGGTGAGGCTGAAAAGCTTCTTGACACCGTCTTTGACGTACTTGTCCATCCCGACTTTTATAGTGGCCTTTGTCTTATATAAGAGCATGGTTGAGCAGACGAGGGAGCCGATTATCGGGGTGTTGGGGCATGTGGACCACGGTAAGACCACTCTTCTGGATTTTATCCGCGACAGTGTGGTGGCCTCCCGGGAGGCTGGCGGAATCACCCAGCATATCGGCGCCACTGACGTTCCATTCGACGTAATCAGGGAGTTGTGCGGGAGCATGTTGGACAGGATGAAGATAACAATCCCGTTGAGGGGCCTTTTGTTCATCGACACTCCAGGTCATGAGGCGTTCACGAATCTGAGGAAGCGTGGCGGCAGCGTCGCAGACCTTGCCGTCCTTGTCATAGACTTGAACGAGGGCATCATGCCTCAGACTAGGGAGTCCATTGAGATACTCAAGCAGTATAAGACGCCGTTCGTGGTCGCAGCCAACAAGGTGGACGCGATATCCGGCTGGCAGAGTGGGGTGAAGCTTGATGAGCAGCTTCCCCGCGTCAAAGACGAGTTCAACAAAAAAATCTACAAGCTGATAGGGGACCTTAGCATGCTCGGATTCGACTGCGACCTCTACTACAACATCAAGGACTTCAGCAGGAACCTGGCGGTCATACCAGTGTCAGGGAGGACCGGGGATGGGGTGAAGGAGCTTCTCATGATGCTCATAGGACTCGCCCAAACGTACCTGAGCAAGAAACTCACCGTCGGATTGGACTCGCCTGCGAAGGGAACAATCCTGGAGGTGAAGGAGACTAAAGGCCTTGGCACGACAGTGGATGCGATAATCTACGACGGCACAATCCACGTGAACGACTCAATCGTCGTCGCAGCCCGTGAGCCGATAGTCACGAAGGTGAAGGCGCTGCTTCGGCCGAGGGCCCTTGACGAGATGCGGGACCCGAAGAAGCAGTTCAAGAGCGTCAGAAGCGTTTATGCTGCATCAGGTGTGAAGATAGTCGCGCCGAGGCTCGACTCAGCGATGCCTGGGGGGCCGATTTACGTCGGTGGTCTTGAACTTGTCGGCAAAGTCAAGGAGGAGATTGGTGAGGTGGAGTTCCTCAGGGACGACCTCGGGGTCATAGTGAAGGCTGACACCCTCGGCTCACTGGAGGCTATGGTGAAGATACTAGAGGGGGAGAAGATTCCAGTCCGGAAGGGTAGCATAGGGAGGATAAGCAAGCAGGACGTTACCGAGGCTTCAGCGATTTCACACGAGAACAAATATTTGGGGGTGATCCTAGCGTTCAACACATTGGCGTTGCCTGATGCTGAAACCTTAGCGCAGGACAGTTCAGTCCCTATATTAAAAAGCAAAGTAATCTACAGCATCATAGACGACTACAAGGAGTGGGTCCAAAAGAGGAGGGATGAGGACAGGCGCGAAGTTGCTAAATGTGTCGCCTCACCGTGTAAGATAAGGTTCCTCAAAGACCACACGTTCCGTCAGAGCAAGCCTGCGATATTCGGCGTGGAAGTCGTTGCAGGCACCATGCACTCCGGGTGCCGGCTTATGAGGGAGGACGGGAAGGTGTGTGGGAGGGTGCGTGGGATGCAGTCATCAGGCGAGAACATCACGGAGGCGAAGGCAGGCAGTCAGGTCGCCATCTCAATGGACGATTCAATAGTCGGCAGGCACATATTCGAGGGAGACACCCTCTACACGTTCCTAAGCCACGAGGACACTGCAAAACTCAACATAGACGACCTAACCGAAGACGAGAAGGACGTGCTCAGGGAGATAAAGAAGGTGAAGAAGGGAGGATGACCGACTACGACTTCGAAATCGAAAGGATACTGGCTGAGATAAAAAAAACCAAAGCCAAAAGAGTCGGCCTACAGTTCCCGGAAGGTCTCAAGGGCAGGGCGTTGGACATCGCGCGCGAGGTGGAGTCTAAGACGAGGGCGAAGGCCGTAATATTCGCGGACCCGACGTACGGTGCATGCGACCTGAAGGAGAGTCAGTCTAAGAAACTGAAACTGGACTTGCTCATACACTTCGGCCACATGAAGTTCTAATGCGCTGCCGCGCTGTCCTGTGAGTGTAGCCTCCACCGTTCACAGTGTACTATGCACACTTCAGGCAGGTTCTCCTGGTTGAGTTCGAAACCCATCGTGATAAGCTTCTTGCACACGTTGCACTCAGGGCCTGGGGCGCACTCCCCGTAGACTTCCCGGTACATCAGGTCGCATTCGCTTATGTGCCGCAGGATACTCTCAGTCACCTTCGACTCCCCAACCTTAAACCCCAGCGCCATCGAGCACTCCAACATCCACGCTACATAATCATGCTCGCTTTCCCAAGGATTAAGGTTGAGGCCACAATAGTGTTAAAACAGGAACAGAATGCTGTAAACTTCTACTTGAATGGGAGGTTGACTGTGATGGTCGTCCCTGACTTATACCTGCTTCTGACTCCGATGCTGCCACCGTGTAGTTCGACTATCCTCTTACATATCGCAAGCCCGAGGCCTGCGCCGCCGTATTTGCGCTTTGATGATGCGTCAACCTGGTAGAATCGCTTGAAAATCTTCCCTATCTCGTTTCTTTTTATTCCTATGCCTGTGTCTGAGACGCTGACTCTCATCACGTCCCTGCCCTCCGACGCTGATACGGTGACGCCTCCGCCATCAGGCGTGAACTTGATGGCGTTGTCCAGGAGGTTCACAATGAGCTGTTTTATCCTACTTCGGTCAGCGTGTATCCTGGATTTTGTAGTTATCTTCGAGCTCAGCATTATCCTCCTCTTGAGGGCGAGCTGCCCCATATCCCCTATCACCTCATCAATCAACCCCCCCATGCTGAATCTAGTCTTCCTGAGATTCAGCTCCCCAGCATCCATCCTCGTGAGGTCTAGTATGTTGTTGACCAGGAGGTTAAGGTGTTCGGCGTTGCTGTTAATCCTCTCCAGCTTGCTCTTCTGCTCCTCGTTCAACTTCCCCAAATCCCCTGACGAGAGAATCTCAGCGTACCCCTTTATTATGGTGAGCGGCGTCCTAAGCTCATGGGAGGCTATCGACAGGAACTCAGTCTTCATCTTGTCAAGCTTGACCAATTCCTCGTTCACCTTAAGAAGCCTCTCGTAGTTGTCCCTCAACTGCTCCTTCATCCGCTCCCTGTCGGTGACGTCCCTGAAAACGTAGATGGCCTCGTCTATTCTGTCCCCGTCCCTAACTATCGGGTACGCGTTAGCCTCATGGTATGCTCTCCCCCTCTTGGTCTGGTGGTAGTGGACTGACTCAGAAGGTCTTCCAGTCCTGAAGACGTCGCGGATTATGCATCTCCTGCATGGCGTCTCCTTCCGGTGTATGACTTCGAAGCACTTGCAGCCTATGAGTCTGGTTCTTCCCCCACCAACCCACTCTTGGAACGCGCGGTTGTGGCTGACTATGTTGTATCTCCTGTCTAAGACGACTATGGATTCGCTTATCCCATCCAAGATGGTCTCAAGGTGGCCTTTTATCTCAAGGACCTCTCTCTGCGTTTTCTCCTCCTTTGTGATGTCCCTTATGACCGTTAGGACGTGGGTGACCTTCCCTGATTCTATGATGGGTATCTTCCTCGTCTCCGTTATCATCTCGACGTTGCCAATCTTGTTGACATCGTGTGCTACAACCATACTCTTCGTCTTAAACACCTGGTGGTATTCTTCGCGTACTTTGGTTGGGAGGAATGGGAACACGTCAAACACGGTATGTCCTACTATGTCCTTCTTCAGCTTCAGCTTCCGGGTCCATTCCGTCATAGTCTTGTTGCAGAGTATTATCTTAAGCTTCGGGTCAGCTACGTGCATCGCGTCCTTGATCGAGTCTATGGTGATTCGGTACCTCTTCTCCGACTCCCTGATAGCTTCCTCGGATTTCAGCCGTTCTGTTATATCGGATATAACGACCTGTATGGCGTTATGCCCCTTGTAACTGACCCTAGTTGCGAATATCTCAGCCGGAAACTCTCCCCCATCCAATCTTTTCAGGGTCATGAAGTAGTGTTTTGGGACGTCTTTTTTTCCTTGTAGGCGGTGTCTTATGTACATTCGAACGCGTTTTTTCTCAGCATCTGGAATCTGCTCCATTATGTCCTTGCCTATGACGTCATCCATCCCTCTGCAGCGGAACATTTCGATGCTGGCGGTGTTGGCGAAGACGACTCTGTTGTCTATGAATATCAGGACGGTCTGCGGCAGCGTCTCCATTAGCATCCTGTACTTCTCCTCGCTTTCGCGGATGGCGTTGTCTGTGGCCTTACGCTCGGTTATGTCGCGGAATATCCCCTGGATTATCGGTTTTCCCCCGACTAGGGTTGCAGTTGCAGTTATTTGGATGGGTACCACTCTCCCTGTTTTGGTTATTATCTCCGCCTCCTCGTCTACCCACCCTTTATGTCGTATGTGTTTTTTGAATATCCTTTGGAAATATTCTGCCTTTTCAGGCGGGTGGATTGTTGTCTGATGTTTTCCGATAATCTCGTCCCTTCTTTTCTCCAAAAGGGCTTCTGCAGCTTTATTACACATTGTAATCAGCCCCGTCTCCGGGTCCGCCCAGAAGATTGCATCCTTTGTACTCTCGAATGTTAGTCTGAATTCTTCCTCGCTTGTTCGCAACTTTTCATCAGCCTTCTTACGCTCGGTTATGTCGCGGACTATCACCAAGCTCGCCGGCATGCCCTCATATGTCAAGAGCACCGCGCTGAATTCGACATCCACTCTGAAGCCTTTTTTATGCTTCAGCCCGGTCTCGTAAACCTGTCTTATGACCTCCCCTGAGATGCGTTTCCTGTACCTTTCCATAACTTTCTTGAGCTCGTCATGGTGGATGAACTTCTTCAACCTGGCGCCAGTCAACTCATCAACTCCATAGCCTATCATCTGCGCCAGCCGCTCGTTCACGTACACAAGCTTGTAGTCTTGGACTAAGGCGATGCCGTCGTTGGCGTTCTCGACCACCGCCTTGTATTTCCCCTCGCTCTCCTTGAGTGCCTCCCGTATCTTCCTGCGCTCTGTAACATCGCGGAACACGACCTGTATCGCAGGCTGCCTGTTGAACGTTATCGGCATGGCTGCCACTTCAACGTCGACTGCGCGTCCGTCGACTTTCAGGAATTTCTCCTCCATCAGAGGCGCCAACTCCCCAGCGTTCATCTTCCTGACCCGCTCCTTCACAGTCTCACGGTAGTCTGGGTGCACGAAGTCCATGAGCGGCTTCCCTATGCACTCATCCGCGCTACCAACTCCCATTATCCTCGCAGCCGCGGGGTTTACGAAAACAATCTTCCCCCCACTGTGTACTGCGATGCCGTCTGGTGACATCTCAACCAGACGGCGGTACTTCTCCTCGCTGTCCCTGAGTGCGTTCTCGGCTTCTATCCTGCCAAGGGCCGTTCCGATTTGTGTTGATATGATTCCTAGCGCATTGCGTGCTCTGTCCGGGACCTCAGTAAGGGTGTGGGAGGATATATTCAAGCATGCTATCACGCGCCCTTCGCACTTAATGGGTATCACCGCTAATGCTCGGAGGCCTTCCACTCCATTATCGCTTGTGCCAAACCCCATCATCTGGTGTTGTGTGTATACTGGTCTCCCCTCCATGACTAGGCGCGCGTTGGGCGAGTCAGCCTCAAAGTGGTTCACAACCTTTATGAAGGAATCGGGCAGGCCCATGTGCGCCATCAGGTCCAGGCTTGAATCTTCGTTGACTTGGTAGATGCCTCCGCAGTCCATTCCTGCGGCTTTGATGGCAGTGTCGATGCATACCTCCATGGCGCTTTTGATGTCAGATATGCTGCTGAGTGCCCTACCAAGCCTATTCTGCATGAGAACCAATGTTTCCTTAGCGACCCGGTCTTTTTTTAATTCAGCAGCCTCAGCCATATTTTGCCCCTATTAGGGAGTATTCCCGGGATACTATAATAAACTAGTTCAAGACCACGACCTTCCGTACTCCCTTCACCTTTAGGATCTTGTCTATGAGGTTCCTTGGTATTGGCTTATCTGTTATTATGGTCAGCTCTGGGTTGTCTGCGAACACCGGGTCGTCTGCTATAACCTGCCTTATGCCAACGCCTGCATTGCTTATCGCGCTCGTCACGCCAGCGACTATTCCCTTCCCTGCAGCGTTGGTCGGGATTATCTCCACAGCCCCGAATCCGAGCACAGGCGCAAGCTCCCGCAGAGACGGGGTGACAGATAGGCTCCCGAATATTTTCCCCAAATCCCTATCCCTAAGGACTGCCCCTATGGTCGACTTCACGACCCTCCTATCCACGTCCAGGACGCGAGCGACGCTAACCTGCGAAACCTCAACGTCGCCAGCACGCAGGAGGCCGTCAGGTGAGACCCTCAGCCCGTGCTTAATCAAGTACTCCGCGACCCTCCTTTGTCCGCCCCGGCCTGCGAAGGCCCTGTCCAAGTTAAGCATCTTCAAATTATTACAGTAACCTGCTAGTATAGTCGAGAGCATAACCTCCGTGACTTGGATTCTATGCTCTCGAATATATCTGAGGGCACAAGGCTTATTATACTTCTTATGAAGTCTAGAGAGTATGCCCTCAGCTATAAAAAAACCCTCTCACATCAACTTCAAGGCTGCGAGGAGTCCTGCGACCATAGCCATGACGATTAGGAGTCTCGCCGTCTTCTCCGGCGCCATCGGGTACGCGCATATCTCAATCCGCAAGTCAGAAGCTGGTTGGATGAATTCCGCATCCATTATGCACCACCACCTCCATTTAACGTAGGATTAACCTTACCAGCTCCCTTAGAGAATAATGTGGCAATGGCGCTTGTGTCCGCTACCCTAATGTCCTTCTCCCACACATTCGGATCCTCAAACTCAGCCCCCTGGAGCACGCATATCGGACATATGTGCCTGCAGATCTCCTTAACGTACCTCCAAGTCCGCAGATCCTGCAGTTCCCGCGTGCCGCATCTGGGGCATACTTCCATCACCTTCACCTCAGTTGACGATTAGGTGGCCCCCATAAAAAGGTTGGGTATATATTAGTGTCAAATAGGATGCACAATAGTGCCATCCTGGGAATCACCTGGTAGTCAGCCTATCCTAGTGGATGGATTACACACTCCCTCCGCGACTTTTTAAGTGTTAAATACTAATTGAACCACTACATATGTGGTGTCTAAAATGATCGGTAAGAGAGTGCGGTTGGAGCGTATCATGGACAGGCAGACGAAGAAGAGTGTCATCGTGCCGTTGGACCACGGGGTCACAGTCGGCCCCATACAGGGGCTTGAGAATCTCACAGAAGTTGTTGATGATGTGGCCCGGGGGGGAGCGAACGCTGTCTTGATGCACAAGGGCATACCACGCTACTGCCACAGGGGATACGGCAACGATATCGGCCTGATAATACACCTGAACGCAGGCAGCGCAGTCCAGCCTGACCCGAACAATAAAATCCTGGTCACAAGCGTTAAGGAGGCTGTGAGGCTCGGAGCGGACGCCGTCTCAGTCCACATCAACGTCGGCTCAGACACCGAGCACAAGATGGTCCGCGACCTTGGGATGATATCAGAGGACTGCATAGAATACGGGATGCCCCTCCTTGCCATGATGTACCCGCGCGGCCCTGAGATAAAGAACCCGACAGACGTGAAGTACGTGAAGCACGTCGCAAGACTCGGCGCGGAACTAGGCGCCGACATAATTAAAACCCTCTACACCGGCGACAAGAAGACGTTCAAGGAGGTCATCGAAGGATGCCCGACTCCGATAGTGATAGCTGGGGGCCCGAAGATAGAAAGCGAAGCTGACCTCTTCAAGATGGTGGAGGATGCGATGGACTGCGGGGCTATGGGCATATCCATAGGTCGCAACGTCTTCCAGGCGAAGGACCGCGTGGAGATGACAAAGAAACTGTGCAGGATAGTTCACGGAAGGTAAGATGTTTCGCGGAAGCCAAAGGTATTCGGACATCAAGGGTGGCATGGACAGGGGACCTAAAAAGCACGTCTCCCATGTAGTCAAGCATTCCGGGGACGTGATGAAGGTAGCTTCCAAGGATGTCATAATAACTCACCCCTCCAACACGATAAAGAATGCAGCCTCGCTGATGAGGGACAACGACGTCAGGCGTCTTCCAGTCCTGGATGCTGGGACTAGGAGGCTCAGCGGCCTTGTGACTGCGATTGACCTCCTTGATTTCCTCGGCGGCGGAGAGAAATACAACATCATCGAAAAGGATTACGGCGGGAACTTCCTTGCAGCTATCAACAGTCCGATTAGCAAGATTATGCGGCAGTCCCAGTACCTCGACTCCATGGCGTCGGTCGAGGATGCGGTATCGATTATGCTCGACAAACACAGCAGCTGCATACCGATTGTTTCGGACAGTAAGACGATGGGTGTTGTGGGGTTGGTGACCGAGCGTGATGTGCTGCCCCACACTGATGACAAGATAGGCGTCGCTGTCGGGAGGGTTATGAAGCCTAAGCCGATAACTGCCACCCTTGGGATGATGCTGTCTGACGTGAGCAAGATAATGGTGAGGAACCAGCTGAGGAGGCTGCCTGTGATAAGGCAGGAGGAGGTGGTCGGGCTCGTCACAGTTTTTGACGTTCTCGGATTCCTTGAGGGGGGGGAGTACAAGGGCGTCGGCGCTGAGGAGAACCTCTCCACCCGGGTTGATGAGATAATGGAGGAGAACATAATTTCGGTCGCTCCTGAGGACGACCTAGACTCAGTGGTCGGGCTCATCCACGACACTGGGTACGGTGGATTCCCTGTCGTGAAAGACGGCAGGCTGGAGGGCGTGATAACGACAACAGACGTCCTAAGATGGGTTTACAGGCAAAATTAGGCAAACAGCGAATAATTTTAATTTATAAATACTAGTTGCATATAACTAAGACACATTTCTCCTTCTGTCCACGGACTAAAAGTCTTGTGGAGGTGTCATGTTGATTGAACATAAACTAATACCCAAGCACTAGCTATTGAGCCCTGAAGAAACCCAGGGAGTCCTTGACAAATACAATGTCACCCGCGACAAGATGCCGCAGATAATCTCAGCCGACCCTGCGATAAAGCACCTGAACGCAAAGGTCGGCGACATAATAAAGATAATGCGCACAAACGAATACATCGGCAACTCGATATACTACAGGGTGGTTGTCGAATGAGCCCAGAGAAACACTCTAAACTGCCTCTCATCAGGCTCTCAGACTTCATTCAACGTGAGGACCTGACGAAATTCCAACTTGACTCCTACAACTGGCTAGTCGAAAAAGGCCTACAGGAGGTAATCGACGAGAAGGGGAGCCTGGAGATAGAGATACCAGACTACAGCCTCGAGTTAGGGAAGATCAGTGTCGGCACCCCGCAGGTGAACGAGTCAGGCCAGGGTGTTGAGCCCCGCTACCCGTTCGAATGCAGGCTCAGGAACCTCACATACTCCGCTCCCATCAACCTCGAATTCATAGAGCGCGGGGAGCCTGTCGAAGTTGAGATAGGCCACCTCCCAGTGATGCTTAAATCAAAGATATGCCTTTTGAACGGCCTTGACGACGACGACCGCATCAAGAGGGGGGAGGACCCGTTGGACATGGGAGGTTATTTCATAATCAACGGCACTGAACGTACACTAATAATAGTGGAGGATCTAGCCCCTAACAGGATTGTCACCACAAGGGAGTCTGTGATGGGCAAGGACGTCGTCATAGCGAAGGTATTCTCGGTAAGGCAGGGCTTCCGCTCCAGGATCACAGTCGAGAAGAGGGAAGTATCCGGTGGTGGCACCCTATTCGTCGCGTTCCCAGGGATACCAAATAGGATACCGCTCACTGTCCTGATGACTGCACTCGGCCTCAAGGAGGACGAGATACTCGGCCTCTTCGACAACGAGACCCAGCTTGAAGTCAAAATAAACATGGAGCTGAAGGAGATGACCCAGCAGGATGCCTTCGACTACCTCGGCAAGAGGGCTGGGGCAGGCCATGCCAAACAGTATCAGACAACCCGCGCTAACCAGGTAATAAATAACTTCCTCCTACCCCACATCGGAAACACTGAAGGCGACAGGAGGGCGAAAGCCATCTACCTCGGGATAATGGCGAAGAAGGTCCTAGAGCTTGATTTGGGGATACGTGAGGAGGACGACAAGGACCATTACAGCAACAAGAGGCTCCGCCTAAGCGGAGATTTGATGCAGGAGCTTTTCAGGGTCAGCTTCAACAAGATAGCGCGCGACATAAAATACCAGCTTGAGAAGCAGAATGCGCGCCACAGGATGATTAACGTGAAGACAGCGGTCAGAAGCAACAACCTCACAGAGAGCATCTGCTATGCGCTCGCAACAGGCAACTGGACCGGCGGCCGAAGCGGAGTAAGCCAGGTCTTGGACAGAACGAACTACATCTCATACATCACACACCAGCGGAGAGTCAGCTCCCTCCTATCAAGAAGCCACCCGCACTTTGAGGCAAGAGACCTGCATGCGACACAGTTCGGCAGGGTATGCCCGAACGAGACCCCGGAGGGACAGAACTGCGGCCTCGTGAAGAACTTAGCAGTAGGTGCGTTGATTACAGCCGAGCAGGATGAGGCTCCGCTCGAGAAATACATGCGGGAGTTCGGAGTCAAATAATATGGCAACTGTAGTCTACTTGAATGGGCGGCTTATCGGGGAGCACAAGAACCCCGAGGTCTTGGCGAAGAAACTCCGCGACCTGCGAAGACAGAACAAGATTCATCCTACGGTGTCGATAAGCTTCCATGAGGAGAACAACGAAGTCCAAGTCTACACAGACAAGGGCAGGACGCTCAGGCCACTCGCCATCATCGAGGAAGGCAGGCCCAACTTCACAGAAAAGCACCTGAAGGACCTGAGGGACGGAACGATACAGTGGAAGAACCTAGTGGAGCAGGGCATAGTAGAATACATAGACGCCGAAGAGGAAGAGGAGGCTTACATCGCGATGAGGGAGTACAAGCTGAACCCTGAACACACGCACCTTGAGCTGACTCCGTCGCTGATGCTCGGAATCAGCGCATGCTTCGCACCCTGGCCGGAGCACAACTCCTCGCCGAGGGTAACCATGGCAGCTGCGATGGCGAAGCAGACGCTCGGGTTGTACGCTTCAAATTACTTCTCAAGACTTGACAGCAGGGCTAACGTACTGCACTACCCTGAGACCCCGCTCGTCAAGACCGACATAATAGACTCAATCGAATACAGCAGAAGGCCTGCAGGCCAGAACTTCGTTGTCGCAATCATGAGCTACGAGGGCTACAACATGGAAGACGCCGTAGTCCTCAACCGCGGCTCAGTGGAGCGCGGCCTAGGACGCTCGACGTTCTACAGGACGTACACTGCTGAGGAGCGCCGCTACCCGAGCGGACAGAAGGACAGCTTCGAGGTGCCATCAGTTGAGGTTGAAGGCGCGCAAGCCGATGACACATACACCAAACTCGGACCTGAAGGCCTCATCTACCCAGAATCCGACGTCGGCTCAGGCGAGGTCCTTATTGGGAGAACGTCGCCTCCTAGATTCCTAGAGGAAATCGGACCATACGGTATAGTGGAGGAGAAGAGGCGGGAGACTTCCACCACAGTCAGGCACATGGAATCAGGCGTCGTAGACTGCGTCGTACTCACAGAGACTGTCGAGAAGAACAAGCTCGCGAAAGTCAGGGTCAGAAGCATGAGGATACCAGAGCTCGGAGACAAGTTCGCCTCAAGGCACGGCCAGAAGGGAGTCTGCGGCCTCATTGTGGCGCAGGAGGACATGCCATTCACAAAAGACGGCATAGTGCCTGACATCATAATCAACCCCCACGCGATACCATCGAGGATGACAATCGGCCACGTCCTTGAGATGGTGGGCGGGAAGGTCGGAGCCATGGAAGGCAGGTTCGTGAACGGGACAGCCTTCTCAAACGAGGAGGAGGACGACCTGAGGGCCGCGCTCAAGAAGTACGGATTCCACCACTCCGGGAAGGAAGTCCTCTACAACGGAACCACAGGAGAAAAATTCGAAGTTGAGATATTCATAGGGATAGCATACTATCAGAAGCTCCACCACATGGTCGCTAACAAGGTCCACGCACGATCAAGAGGGCCGGTCCAGATGCTAACAAGACAGCCGACCGAAGGCCGCGCTAGGGAGGGCGGACTCAGATTCGGTGAGATGGAAAGAGATTGTCTCATCGGCCACGGCGCGTCGATGATGCTCAAGGACCGACTCCTGGACGAATCAGACAAGGTCGTCGTCCCAGTGTGCGGTAAATGCGGCATGGTCGCAGTCAACGACGTCGAAAGGAGGCAGATATACTGCCCCCTATGCGGGGAAGTCCCCACATACCCTGTGGAGATGGCGTACGCGTTCAAGCTCCTCTTGAACGAGCTCATGGGAATGTGCGTAGTACCTAAACTTAAACTGAGTGATAAGGCATGATAGTCAGGAAAAAAATCGATCACATCGAATTCGGGCTGTTGTCGTCGAAGATGATACAGAAGATGAGCGCTGCGAGGATATACACTCCGAACACATACGACGATGACGGATACCCTGTCGAAGGGGGTCTCATGGACTCCCGCCTTGGAGTCATAGACCCTGGTATCAGATGCAAGACCTGCGGCGGACGCCTCGGAGAATGCCAAGGCCACTTCGGCCACGTCCAACTCACAAGGCCTGTCATACACGTCGGATACGCGAAGGAGATATATAACCTACTCCGCGCCACATGCCGCTCGTGCGGTAGGATACTCATCGCACAAGAGCAGCTAAAGAAGTACGACGAAAGCGGCGTACCCCTCGAGTCGATAGAGGAGGAAGCGTGGAATAAAGCAATAAAAATCTCAAACAACGACGACAAATGCCCGCACTGCAGCGAAAAGCAGGTTAAGATAAAACTTGTGAGGCCATACTCATACTACGAGGACGAGAACAACCTGCTAGTCACAGACATCAAGGAGAGGTTCGAGAAGATAACCGACGACGACCTCAAATACCTGAACCTGAAGGTGCGCCCCGAGTGGCTGATACTGACTGCGATACCGGTGCTGCCGATAACGGCGAGGCCGTCCATCACCCTCGAGTCAGCTGACAGGAGCGAGGACGACCTAACTCACAAGCTCGTGGACATACTCAGAATCAACCAGCGCCTTGAGGAGAACATAAACTCTGGCGCGCCGCAGCTCATAATAGAGGACCTGTGGGATCTACTCCAGTATCACGTTGCAACATACTTCGACAACGGGATAACTGGGATACCACCAGCAAGGCACCGCTCAGGTCGCCCGCTCAAGACAATAGCCCAGAGGCTGAAGAGCAAGGAAGGCAGGTTCAGGAACAACCTATCAGGGAAGAGGGTGAACTTCTCAGCAAGGACGGTCATAAGCCCTGACCCGATAATCTCAATCAACGAGGTCGGCGTCCCGGTCTACGTCGCCATGGAGCTTACAGTCCCTGAGGAGGTAAACGAAAGAAACCTCGAGCGGATGAAGACGCTCATACTCAACAGCAGCGAAAACTACCCCGGCGCGCACAACGTCATATCGGCCGGAAGGAGGAAGAGGATACTCCCAGACACGAAGGCGACGATAGCCGAGACCATCATGCCAGGGGACGTAGTCGAGCGCATGCTAATGGACGGCGACATCGTCGTGTTCAACAGGCAGCCTTCGCTGCACCGCCTGTCCATGATGTGCCACCGCGTCAGGGTGCTACCCTTCAACACGTTCAGGATAAACACTGCAGTATGCGCGCCATACAACGCGGACTTCGACGGCGACGAGATGAACCTCCACGTCCCACAAAGCGAGGAGGCCATCGCCGAAGCCGACCTCCTGATGAAAGTCCAGGAGAACATAATATCCCCAAGATACGGGGGGCCGATAATCGGCGGAAGACACGACCACGTGACAGGAGCCTACATGCTCACAAAGGAGGGTGTCGAACTCACGAGGGGGGAGGCGCTGCAGATAACGCGGGACATCATCGAGCTGCCGAAAGGCAAGAAGAAGTTCACCGGCAAGGAGATATTCGAGCTCATGCTCCCGAAGGACATGAACTTCGAATTCCAGAGCAAGCTCGGCAAGAAAGCAGACCCCACCAACGAGAAGGCTAAGAGGGAAGGGCACGTGAAAATAGTCGACGGGAAGATACAATCCGGCATCATAGACGCTGAGGGGATGGCAGGGAAACTCCTCAATGAGATATTCATAGTGTACGGCTCAGACCGTGCGAGGGAGTACATAGACAAGTCCACGAGGATTTGCATAAACGCTTTCATGAAATACGGCTTCAGCGTCGGCATAGACGAGCAGGACATACCCGATAGCGGCAAAAACGAGCTGAAGGATATGCTCTCCTCGGTCGAGCAGAAGGTGAACGACCTCATACTAATGCACCAGAAGGGCGAGCTGAAGATAATACCAGGGAAGACGAGCGAAGAATCCCTAGAAGACTACGTCATGCTCGAGCTCGGAAGGTCAAGGTCTAACGCAGGAAAGATAGCGGAACACTACGCAGGCGACAACAGCGCAGTCCTCATGGCAAAGACCGGCGCAAGGGGAAGCCTACTCAACCTCACACAGATGGCAGGCTGCGTCGGACAGCAGGCAGTCCGCGGAGAACGAATCAAGAGAGGATACCACTTCAGGACCCTCTCCCACTTCAAGCGCGGAGACGTGAGCGCGGAAGCTGAAGGATTCGTGCGCTCGAACTTCAAAAGAGGCCTCAGGCCGACAGAATACTTCTTCCACAGCATGGGTGGCCGCGAAGGACTCGTCGACACTGCAATCAGGACCGGACGGTCAGGTTACATGCAACGTAGGCTCGTGAACGCGCTGCAGGATCTTGTCGTATTCCCAGACGGGACCGTGAGAGGCGACGGCGGAGGCATCGTCCAGTTCGTCTACGGAGAAGACGGCATAGACCCGATGAAGAAAGGATACGTTCAAAAACACATGTGACGATGGAAACAGAATTGCCGCTGGCTATAACGGAAAGGGTCGAAAAACTCGGCGCCAAGGAGAAAAAGGACTTCCTTGAAGCATACGCCAGGTCGACTATAACCCCCGGCGAGGCTGTCGGGACCGTGGCTGCTCAGTCCATAGGCGAACCCGGCACCCAGATGACACTCAGGACATTCCACTACGCTGGTGTTGTGGAACTGAGCGTTCCACTCGGCCTACCCAGGCTCATCGAGATAATAGACGCGAAGAGGACTCCCAAGAACGTGATAACCACAGTCTACCTTGACGAACACCACAACAAGACGAAGAAGACAGCGGACGAGATAGCTGAGAAATTGCGTGAGGTAATGCTCAAGGACGTCGCCGAAATAAAGCCTGACATCCCAAGGAATAGGATAAAAGTTATAACAACCGACGAGGATGCGATAGAATTCATCGAGAAGATAGAAGGATTCACAAAGAAAGGCGACGAATTCGTGTACTCAGCTGAAACACCAGCTGAACTCCAGAAGGTGAAGAACAAGATCACCCGCAAGAAGCTAAGGGGGGTCAAGGACATCAGGAGGGCGTTCATCAGGAAGAGCGGCGAAGAGTACGTAATATACGCTGAAGGAAGTAACCTCAAGGACATAATCGAGATAGGGGGAGTCGACGCCTCAAGAATCACAACGAACGACATATACCAGCTGGGGGAGACGTTCGGGATAGAGGCTTCAAGAAACGCGATAATCAGGGAGGCGAAGGCGGTGTTGGACGACCAGGACCTCCAAGTCGACATAAGGCACATAATGCTCGTTGCAGACCGGATGACTCAAAGCGGAAGAATCCAGGCGGTCGGAAGACAGGGCATATCAGGAAGCAAAGGATCAGTACTTGCGAGGGCCGCATTCGAGGAGACGGAAAAGCACATACTCAGCGCCGCACTCCACAATGAGATAGACCCCCTAGCCGGAGTAGCAGAGAACATAATCATCGGCCAGCCCATACCGGTCGGGACAGGCACTGTCGAACTGTGCTACACGCCATCACAGTCTAAGGCAACCAAGAAGGAGGCTAAGAAAAAACCCAAGGAGGATGAGTGAAAGTGGACGTAAAACAGCAGCTCAACAACGTCATCGAAACAGGCAAGGTCGTATTAGGCTCGAAGGAGACGATGTCAGCCATACTCCACGGCAAACCGAAGCTCATCCTACTCTCAGGCAACTGCCCGCAAAGGGAGAGGGAATCCCTAAAATACTACTGCAAGCTCTCGAAAACGCCGTGCGTCACACTCAAGGAATCAAGCATAGAGATAGGGTCAAGCCTCGGAAGACCATACCCCATATCCTCGATAGCGGTATTGGACCAGGGGGAGTCCACAATCCTTGAGGCAATAGAGTGAACAAGATAAGGCTCACCACAGACGACATAAAGCACATAACCCTCTTCGAATCCATGACCGGCGCGAAGGTCAAGGACTTCCTCCAGGAGGGCGACACACTATGCTTCCTAGTCAAGGCAGGCGACATGGGCCTCGCCATCGGCAAAAAAGGCGGCAACGTCGAGAAAGCCCGCACAGCACTCGGCAAGAACATACTCATATTCGAACACAACGACGATGAGGAGCAGTTCATCAGAAACCTTTTCACACCAGTCGAAATACACGGCCTAAACATCGCACAAACCTCCGACAATAAAGTCGCGGTCGTTGAAATCTCCAGGGCAGACCGAAGCAAAGCCATAGGCCACAACGGAACCAGGATAAAGGCCGCCAAAGCCCTCACCAAAAGACACAGCAACATAGACGAACTAACACTCAGAACAGTCTAACCTCCTCAAACCTAAACACGGATTATTATATACGCCCTACTAAAGTCATCTATAAGCGTTTGTTGGCTGTAACTAGGTGTATCTCATGGATTCAGTCGAATATGGAATATTAAAGGCGAAATTCCTTAAATTATATGCAAATATACCCTATCCGCTGCGGACAGAGATTGTTGCACTGGTCGGCGATGAAACATTCAGTTGGGCAGCTGCCCACGCAGAAGTGAAACATGACGGAAGGAACGCCAAAAACATACTGAAACAACTAATCAAACTGGGGCTGATATGATGGGCGAATATGATAAAAGCATCAAGGAGCTGGTGAAGGCCCGGCTGGATGCGATGCCTCCGGATGTCACATTCTCCTTAGGTGGAGTTGGTGACTACACTGCAAGAGACCTTATCAATGAGGTTGACAATGGCACTGAAGTAGGCAAGGCAGCTATTGAGATGCAGGTTAATTTCATACGAATGATGCCAAAGCTGCTTACCGAGTCACTATGACATTACTGTTCATCCGCACAGACCACGACACCGCAACCCACTACCTATACAAGCTTACGGAACCTCTGATACCTGAAGCTGAAAGCCGTGGATACCGTGTCGACCGCGTTGAGGGCGAAGACAAGAACTTCAAAAACATCGACAAACGTATAAGAAATGGCAAATACCAATTCATATTCTTCAATGGCCATGGCACAGACAGTGCATTCCATGATAACAAGAGGCGGGAATTCATAAACATGGGTTCGGTTAATCTATTGAAGGGCACGGTGACGTTCGCCCGCGCATGCGACAGCCTTAAAAAACTGGCTTTGGAGGCTGTGAAACATGGATGTGACGCCTTTATCGGGTACAAGAACAAACTTTGGGTTGCCAGATACCACAACACGGAATGTAACCCAGAGAAGGATCCCATAGCGACTAAGATAATCAACTGCTCCAACACAGTGGTGCGTGAGCTTCTGAAGCAAAAGACTGTCGAGGAGGCGATTAGTGAATCGCATAAGCACAGCATCCGTGAAATAACGGAGATGATATACTCGAAGGAACCCCTATTCTCCCCCACATTAGCCGCCCTCTTGATGAACGACGAATCACTGGGCTACCACGGCAACCCGAACGCTCGACTCAACAGCACACCTACCTAAACTCCATTACATTTAGAGTTGGGGTGGCAGCTGGAACGGGCGCTGGAGTATTAAATAGATTCATCAGTCTGGCCGAGGATAAATCTAGTCTCTTACGAATTTGAACGCTTTTGTTGGGCAGGCTCTTTCGCATGCTCTTCCTAGGTCGCACAGTTCGGGGTGGACTATCACAGCTCTCTTACCATCTTTCACGTCCTTCAGTTCCACCACCTTCGGTGTTATGGGGCATACTTTAACGCAGGCTCCGCAGCCGATACACCTGCCCTGGTCGACGTAAGGCTTCATGCGTTTTTATACTCTTCATACATTATATATCTACCGTTTTTTTGTCGGGCTGGTGAATTGGTGGCCCACCCTGGTTTGGTGGGGTTCCAACACTGCCGGCTTGATTTAAAATCTGTTTTCGAGTCTAATATGGGTAAAGGTGAATTCGCAGCTAAGAAGCTGCAGGACACGCGCAAGAGTTTCCGCTGGAGTAAGTCGGATTACTCGCGGAGGGTTATGAAGCTGAAGCAGAAGCACGACCCGCTTGAGGGTGCGCCGCAGGCTAAGGGTATTGTCTTAGAGAAGGTCGGCATTGAGGCGAAGCAGCCTAACTCAGCAATCAGAAAGTGTGTGAGGGTTCAGCTACTCAAGAACGGCAGACAGGTCACCGCGTTCGCCCCCAGGAACAGGGCCATCACGTTCATCGAAGAACACGATCAGGTGCTCATTGAGGGTCTTGGGGGTAGGAAGGGCCGTTCGATGGGTGACCTGTCCGGAGTCAGATATAAGGTAATCAAAGTCAACGACATCTCCTTGAACGAGCTCGTTCACGGAAGGAAGGAGAAGCCTCAGAGGTAGTAGATGAGACACGACCCATTGAATGACGCGGTATCTGTGATAAAGAACGCGGAGAGGACTGGGAAGAGCGAGTGCGTCGTCTACCCGAAGAGCAAGCTCCTCCTCAGCGTGCTTCGGTTATTCCAGAAGAGGGGGTACGTCGGCGAGTTCGAGGTCGTGGATAACTCAAGGGGCGGAAACGTGAAGATAAAGCTTGTGCGGCAGATAAACGACTGCGGTATCATCAAGCCGCGGTTTCCGGTCAAGTTCGCCGAATTCGACAAGTGGGAGAAGAGATACCTCCCCTCCAAAGGATTCGGCCTCCTGGTTGTTTCAACTCCTAAGGGCATCATGAGCCATGATGAGGCTAAGGAGAAGGGTTTGGGAGGAAGGCTGATAGCCTACGCGTACTAAGATGGCTGAGAAGAAGCACGAAGGCGAGCTCACGGTCGACCTGATTGAAGGCGTGGAAGTGGACGTGAAGGGCCGCAACATCACAGTCAAGGGCAAGAAGGGCTCAGTGTCTCGTAGGTTCCGCGAGGACTTCATCAGCATGACCCAAGAGGGCGGCAAGTTAAAGATTAACGCTAGGACGAAGCGTTTCCCGCTCAGGAAGCAGATGGCTATCATGGGCACGATAGCAGGCCATATCAGGAACATGATGAAGGGCGTGACCGAAGGATACGTTTACAAGCTCAGGATAATGTACTCGCACTTCCCGATGAAGGCGGCGGTTAAGGGTAGCGAGTTCGTGGTCGACAACTTCCTAGGCGAGAAGTATCCAAGGAGGACTAATATACTTGAAGGCGTCAAGGTGGAAGTCAAGGGCAACGAAGTCACAGTAACGGGGATAGACAAGGAGGCCGTGGGACAGACTGCGGCGAACATAGAGCAGATGACCTGGATAAAGAAACTCGACGTTCGAGTCTTCCAGGATGGGATATTCATAATCGAAAAAGACAGTAAGCCGGTGATTTGAAGATGACTGAGGGCAAGGCAAAGGTTAAGGCGGCGGCTAAGAAGCCAACAGAGAAAAAGGCGGCTGAGAAGAAGCCAGCAGCTAAGACGCCAGCGGTCAAGAAGCCGTCAGAGAAGACGCCGAAAGCGATGAAGCCAGCCAAACCGAAGGAGGCTAAGACGAAGGTCGAGGAGAAGAAGCCTCCTGAGGAGACTCCAGCAGTCGAAGAGAAGAAACCGGAAGCCAAGAAGAAGCCTAAGGCTCCTGAAAAGAAGGAGGAGCCTAAGCTGAAGGCGGTTCACGCTCCAGTCAAGATAACTAATCTCCCGCCGAAGGATTACGCGGTATCCCAGAAGACGAAACCGCACTTCAGAAGGCAGGAGTATTCGCGGCCGAGGAAGACGAAGCTTGAGGACAAGTGGAGGACTCCGACTGGCATAGACAGTAAGAAGCTGGAGAAGCAGAGGGGTAAGGGGTACCTGCCTTCAATCGGGTACAAGAAACCCAAGGCTGAATCCGAATTACATTTCGGATTCAAAACAGTCCGGGTGTTCAACACGAAAGACCTCAGCATGGTAGACTCTAAAAAACAGGCTGCTGTAATCGCCTCAGCTGTCGGCCGCAGGAAGAGGAATATGATAATTGAAGAGGCGAACAAGCTCAAGATAACTATATTGAATCCGAGGAGGGGCGAGGCATGACGTTCGAAGGCCCGAGGAGGCTTGCTGGCGCGATAATGAAGGTGGGCAGGACGAGGGTCAAGTTCGACCCAGCACGCCTTGAGGAAGTGTCTGAAGCCCTCACAAAGGATGACATACGCTCGCTAATAAAATCAGGGGCAATCAAAAAGGACCCGAAAAGGGGCATAAGCAGGGGGAGGGCGAGAGCCAGGAAGAAGCAGAAGCTCAAGGGCAGGAGTAAGGGCATGGGCCGCAGGGGCGGAACAGCCAAGGCGAGGACCCCAGAGAAGAAGAAGTGGATGAACAAGATCAGGGCGATAAGGGAGGAGCTTCGCATGATGCGGGAGAAGAAGGAGATAACCCCCACAGAATACAGGAAGTTTTACTTACAAGCTAAGGGTAACCTGTTCCAAAGCAGGAGACACCTGAGGGAACAGATTGGGAGGGTGAAATAAAGATGGCCGACGGTGCGAACTACAGCGTCAGGTACCGGAGGAAGAGGGAGCAGAAGACAGACTACAAGAAGAGATTGAACCTCCTAAAATCTGGGACAACAAGGTTCGTAGTAAGGCCATCCAACAAGAGCATACTGATGCAGCTCGTGCAATACGAGGAAGACGGCGACAAGGTCGTGGCGCACGTAACCTCCAGGGAGCTGAAAAAACTCGGCTGGGCCCACAGCACGTCAAACACGCCGGCAGCATACCTGACCGGGCTCATGTGCGGGACGAAAGGGAAGGCGAACGGCGTCGAAAAGGCAATACTAGACATGGGCCTCTACCCGCAGGTGAAGGGTTCCAAGATATACGGCGCATTGAAGGGCCTAATAGACTCGGGAGTCGAATCACCCGCTGATGCGAGCATATTCCCATCAGAAGACAGGTTAAGTGGGAAGGTCATAGCATCATATTCGACAAAAGCCAAGGACATGGAGAAGGATTTCAACAGCATAAAAGAGAAGATAGTGAAAAAATGACCGACGACGATAAAGCAACCAAAGAGGAGGCCAAGAAGAAGGCCGCTGAGGCGCAAGCCGACGAGCCTGAGGTTGAGGTGAAGGCCGAGGAGGACATAATACCTGAGGTAGCGGGCGCGATAATAGTCGACGAAGCCGAGGACGAGAAGGAGCTGAAGGAGAAGATTAGGAAGGAACTCCCGAAGGACAAGAAATCCAAAGGCGCCTTCGACGAGTACGACCGCGAAATCGTCTGGACGCCTAACACCAAGCTAGGCCAAAGAGTCTACAACGGCGAAATCTCAACCATACACGACATCATAGCTGCGTCGGCTCCGATAAGGGAGGTCGGAATAGTCGACAAACTCTTGCCAGGACTCCTGGAGGAGGTCATCGACGTCGGCCGTGTCCAGCGTGTCACAGACTCAGGCAGGAGGATGAGGTTCAGGGTCGTCACAGCAGTCGGCAACGGCGACGGCTACATCGGAGTCGGCGAGGCGAAAGGCAAGGAGGCTGGCTCCACAATCAGAAAGAGCATAGAACGCGCTAAACTCAACATAAAAGAGATAAAGAGGGGATGCGGAAGCTGGGAGTGCGGATGCGGCAAACCACACACGGTCCCGTTCAAGACGGTCGGGAAATCCGGCAGCGTAACAGTCACGCTCATGCCAGCCCCAAGGGGCGTCGGCATAGTCAGCGGCGAGAACGCAAGGATGATACTCGCACTCGCCGGAGTCACAGACGTCTGGGTGAAAGCGTCAGGGCACACGAGAAGCGGACTCAACTTCGCCCACGCGGTCGTGGAAGCGCTCGAGAACACGAACTACATGAAGATAAGCAAAGCAGACGAGGAGCGGCTGAAGATAGTAACCGGCGCAGCCAAAGTCACGGCGCCGCCTCAAGAGGTAATGGAATGAGCAAGGCATTAGCGGCCATAAGGGTGAGGGGAAGCGTCCACGTGAAAAGAGGCCAGGAAGACGCGATGAAATATGTTGGCCTCACAAGGAAGAACCACTGCACCATACTATTCGAAAGCAAGGAAGTGAAAGGCACGATAGCCAAGTTCAAGGACCAGATAACATGGGGCGAAGTCGACGACAAAACCATAGCCCAGCTACTCAAAGTCAGGGGTAGGATAACCGGAGACAAGAATCTAACAGACTCATACGTTAAGGAGAACAGCAAATACGCTGACATAGACTCCCTCGCTAAGGCGCTCGCAGCAGGCGAAGCCAAATTCAAGGACGTGAAAGGCCTCAAGAGGGTTTTCAGGCTAAGCCCGCCAAGGAAGGGGTTCGAGAGGAAGGGCATCAAAAAACCGTACACACTCGGCGGAGCACTCGGATACAGAGGCGACAAGATAAAAGACCTCATCGGGAGGATGCTCTGATGGCACAAGCAGACCGCAAAACCCAGAAGATGCGCGGCAGCAGAAGCCACGGCTACGGAATAACCCAAAAACACCGCGGAGCCGGAAGCAGAGGCGGCCACGGCATGGCAGGCAGCAAAAAACACAAATGGGGCTACGTCTCAAAATACCTGCCAGGATACTTCGGCAAAAAAGGATTCAAGAGGCCGAAGAGCCAGACCACATTCGACAAAACAATAAACGTCAGCCAACTATCAGAGGAAATAAAAATCCTGGTCGGCAAAGGCCTCGTCTCAGAGTCAAGCGGAGTATACTCGATAAACCTAAAAGACGCCGGATACACCAAACTCCTCGGAGCCGGCAAGGTGAACGCGAAACTGAAAGTCAAAGTCGAAAAATGCTCCCCCCAGGCTAAAGCTAAGATAGAAGCCGCTGGAGGAAGCGTCGAAACAAGAGAAAAAGAAACCGGTGCATAGATGGACCTTGAGTTCGTAAGGCCGCTCCTCAAATACATGCCTGAGGTGAAGATACCAAACCGTAAGGTCCCGTTCAAGGAGAAGCTCACCTGGACCTCCATCGTCCTAGTCCTATTCTACGTGATGGGCGTCATCTACCCATACGGCGTCACACCAGAGAAACTGTCAGAACACATACGCGGCTTCGAACAGATGACCATGATATTCGCAAGCAGCATCGGCACCCTCACATCAGTCGGCATAGGCCCCATCGTCACAGCCTCAATCATACTCCAGCTCCTCGTCGGCGCTGAGATGATAAAAATAGACCTGAAGACGAAGGAAGGCAAAGCCCTCTTCCAGGGGACCCAGAAGATACTGACAATACTAATAGCCTTCTTCGAGGCTGGCGCCCTAGTCTACGCCACCCACATGGTGGAAGGGACCGCCCTCATAGCATTCACCATATTCCAGATAGCCCTAGGGTCGATACTGCTCATGTACATGGACGAGACAGTTTCCAAATGGGGTATAGGCTCAGGAATATCCCTCTTCATCGCAGGCGGAGTCTCACACACAATAATAACAGGATCCCTGAACCCGCTGAAAGGCTCAGGCGGCCTAGCATACTCCGGTTACATACCCAATTTCCTCTCCCAGATGATGAGCGGCAACATGGACCTGATACTACTCGCCCCCATCATAGCCACAGTCATAGTATTCGCAGTCGTCGTCTACGGTGAAGCCATGCGCATAGAGATACCACTCTCCTACGGGAACATCAGAGGCATCGGAGGCAGAATCCCACTCAGATTCTTCTACATAAGCAACATCCCCGTCATACTCGCATCCGCGCTCCTCATGAACCTGAGGATGTGGACCAGCCTTGTCGGAGTCGACGTCGAGTCAGGAGTCACACAGGGGATGACATTCTTCCAGAACATCGTCTACACCATCGCAAAATACCTGACTCTCGGCAACCTATACAGCGTCCTACAACCCCAGAACTGGTACGTACTATCAGACCTCTCCATACTCCTCCACCTCGCAATATACCTCCTAGTGTTCTGCGGACTGTGCGTGCTATTCGGCCAGTTCTGGTGCCAGACCACCGGCCTAGACTCCGAGACCATGGCGAAGCAGATAGAGGAAAGCGGGATGAGGGTCCCAGGATTCCGCCCAGACAGGAGGATTATCAAAACAATGCTAGACAAATACATACCCCAACTCACGATAATAAGCAGCATAGCAGTCGGCCTCCTCGCAACAGTAGCTGACCTCATGGGCGCCCTAGGCTCCGGAACCGGGATACTCCTGACGGTCGGAATCATATACCGCCTCTACGAGGACATACAGAAGGAGCAGATGGCTGACATGAGCCCCATGTTCCGCAGGTTCATGGGCAAAGACTAGAGGCTTTTTTTACGCCAGCCGCCAATCCTTAACCATGAGACTACCCTACCTCATCCAAGATAGAGCAGAGACCACACTCTGTAGAATATGGATGAATGCCAGTATACCTCCTCTGCTCTATCAGGATCCGAAAAAGTGCAAAGCACTTTTAGGGTCCTGCCAAAGCTATTGCTTTGGCTTGGATCATACCACAGCCTTCAGGCTGTGGTCGTTGATCCTAATCCTCCTCGTCTCAGGCTGCCTCACAGGCGAAGATAGGGTGCAGATGGGGGTAGAATCAGAGGGCGAGAAGATGACAATACAACTTCCCACATCCACCACCACGACAACACTCCACGAGAACGTCCCAATAAAAGACATGGACAAACTAATCACCACAACAACCGCCAAGCCTAAGCCGACGACAACCACGACGACGACATCCACCTCAACCACCGCCACACTACTTCTGAAGATGCGGGAATACGCGACAGCCGGAAACAACACATTCTACATGACTGGGATGGAAGACATCCTAGGCACAGAACACTACACCCTCGACTACAACACATCAGACAACAAATGGACGACTGTAACCTTCACAAACACCACATACATAGACGGCCTCGAAGCTCAAGTCCTAAGAACAGGTCCGGGCATCACCATGACGCTGCTTCTCAAAGAAAGCGAATACGTGAGAGCCAACACTCCGGAGGGCGCGACCGCGCTTTTGCTAGGGGGTGGACTTGGCAACCGGAGCCTCAGGGGGTACCGGCTCAGCCTCGACACACCCCAGTCCGAGCGGGCTAAGCTGAGGATAATCTACGAGAACGAATCAGCGTTCATCGAAGCCTCCGAAGGCGATGTCATACTCTACTATGGCCTAGAAGTCGGCGTGTTGGAGACGAGGCTCCCTGGAGGGTATGTTCTCGTCTACGCCCTATCAGACTCAGACGCATACGGCAGCCACGAGGGTGTAAGGTTCTGCGGCAGAGACCTCCTCACATACCACGACGCCAAAACCCTCACACTAGACCAGTTAACCAACACCACCTACGACGGCATGAACCTCACAGTCAAAGGACAACGCGGTCCCGTGGTCACCCTCACAGTGTACAAAGGCGACTTCAACGCTGACTTCGAGATATCCTGCGGAAGCCGCCTTGAACTTTTCGGAAAGCATGTGAACCTAATCTGGTACGGCGGCATCAAGAATGCTTATGTGAAGATAGTAGCCCACTCCCCTCAACCTTGACGATTCTTAATCCCCAACTCCAACTCTATGAGCCTCTTCTGCTTGTCCCGGGTTATCTCCCTGAAGCTCTCCTCATCCAACTCCCTCCGGTGGTATTTTGCCTTCGCGATGGAGAGCATGTTCTCCAACTCCTCCTTCTCCCTCACCAACTCCTCTAAACCATTCTCCTTCCCGGGTTCCCGCGGCGTCTCCTTCCTTCTGGAGCGTATCAGTATTACGGCTGCAAGAGCCAGGGAAGCTGTCAAAACAATCAAGCTCCCCACGACGATATAAGCCCCTGGAATCCCCTCCTCCTTTCCGCAGTCTTGTGCGCAAATGTCTTCCTCGCCCCTACTACACAATCCGTCTCCACAGTAGTCTACTACCCCTCCTGTTCTATTCTCAATCCGGCAGTCTCTCTCGCACGACCCATCCTCCCCGATACCACATATACCATCTCCGCAGGATTCTCTCCTCTGTTCAGGCGCCACATACACTGTCCTCACCCCAACGTTGTTTTTTTCGTCTGCCTCCTCAACCAGATTATTCCGGTGTTCGAATCCGCTGCTGTCGGCTACGGCTTTCATCCTGTACGAGCCTATCCTCCCGAATCCGAGTTTTCCCGTGAATGTGTGGGTTACAGTTTCGCCAGCATCCACTCTGCCCTTAACCTCAAAGTCGTCTTCATCCAATAGTCTGCTATCCTCCTCCACACTCAACTGAATCCAGAATCCGCCAGCAACCGGCGCCTTACCGATATTTCCAACCTTAACTGTCACATTCACTTTCACGTCCTCGGTCGGGTTCTGGGGGGTGACTTCGATGGACGACACAATCAAGTCAGGCTTGTCAACAGCAGCTGACTTGTTGGCGCATGAGGTCTTCCTGTAACTGCAGCCGCCACCGCAGCAGACGCCTGACAGCCCTAAACCACTCTCCATATCATTTGGGAGGAGGCATTTACCCCCTTCCTCCACTCCGAGGCATGCTATCTTCCCCAGTGCAATGAGCTCCTCGTCTGTCGGAGGTGCACGATCCTGCTGAGATACTCCTCCACAGTCTCTACTACACACTCCCTCCTCACCCCTCTCGCAGACGCCATTCCCGCAGACTGTCAAACCTGCCCCACCGCTGCCTCCTCCGCAGTCTCTGGTGCACACTCCCTCCTCACCCCTCTCGCAGACTCCGTTCCCGCAGACTGTCCTGTAAACACTCCCCCCGCAGTCATCATGGCAGTTTCCATCAGACCTCTCCCAGTCCGTGCAAATTCCATCCCCACAGGTACCTTGGGATGACGCGAAACACACGAGTAGGAGAAGAACCAACGCACAGGCAACACGTTTTTCCATTTTACTCATTCGTTACCTCAACCCCCTCGTTGCAGAACCTGAGGGTGTGTATGTTCTCGCTGTGTCTGGTCCTCCTCATCTTGTCGATGACAAGAGTCCTACCCGGATCCGGGCCTATGGTAACATACCTTAACGTTATGACCCCGTCGACTACATATTTCTCAGTCGCCTCAGTAACATCCCCTGCCACCTCATCCGAGATTATGATTGTGGTGAGGCCCATCCTCTTAAGGCAGTAGTTGAGGTCTAAGATGAGCCGCCTGAGACTCCTCGCGTCCTCAAAGGAGATGCTCATCGAGCTGAGGCTGTCTATCACAGCCCGCCTCGCGTTGATGCTCCTGGCAGCGCCCTCGATGACCTCCACTATCCTGTCTATGCTCGCCATCTCAGGGCTTATATTGTGGGTCTCACTCTTCAGCTCAAAGAAATTGCCGCCCCCCTTCTTGGTGAGGTTGGCGTTGATTATTACGAGCTTCCCGTCGTCCTCCATCTTCTGGAGGTCGATGCCGAACCCGCGCATGTCCTCCTTGAATTCGCCGGCGTCCTGTTCGAGCATCACGAACACGGCAGGCTCATCATGGTGGAGGATGCCGTTGGTGATGAACTGCGTCGCAAAAACAGTCTTCCCTGTACCGCATGCCCCGTTCAACAGTATGGTCCTTGCACGTGGCAGGCCCCCGCTTACTAATTCATCGAATCCCCTGATGCCTGTAGGGCATCTTCCTCCGTCTCCTCTCTCCTGGTTTTTCATTGTATCCTCCTCAACCCTGACTGTCTTCGACTCTTCCGAAAATCACAACCTGCATCTTCTTATACCTCTTGATGCAGTCTGGGCACGTCGGATAATGGTAGAGGACATCCCTCAACTCAAGCCTCCTCCCCTTCAAATCCTTCCTGAACTCCTCCAAAAACTCTATTAAGTCGCCGTATTCGCCTTCAAACAGCCGCGTATAGTATCTCCCGCTCCACATCTGACACGGCACCTCATCCGAGAACCTGCTTAACAGGATGAGAATCCTACCATGGAATAGGATAGGCTCCCTGTGCAACACGAGCGGACGCTCCGCATCCAGCTTATGTTTTTCAATGTCAGCATAAGCGTGGTCCATGACCTCCTTAAGGTTGAAGGCGACGCCGAACACACTCCAGTACGTTGCGACATAGAATGGGAGGTTAACCCAATCCCAGAACCGCCCATCCCACTCAACAGGCTCCA
>JAZDIN010000065.1:0-18496 GCA_043804895.1 Candidatus Altarchaeota archaeon | reverse complement strand
TGCCCCTACGTCCCAAGATGCCTTAACGAGTGGGCTGCCAACGAGGCTATCGCAATCATAAACGAGGCTAAACCCTCCTCAGTCCTCTCAGGCGACCTCGGCGTCGCATCACAAATAAGATGCCGCGAAGTCAGATTGGACGTCTCATGCAACGCATTCAACGACCTCGATGTCTCCTACTACAACCGGTTCGGCCTAATCCCAATAGTATCCCCAGAGCTCACATTCGATGAGATGGGAAGCTTCAAAGACAAACGGTTCACAGTCTACGCCCACGGGCGGATGCCACTGATGACAACAAAATACGGCCTCCGGGAGGGTAAGCTCACAGACGAGGAAGGCTACACTTTCCCCATCCGCCAGGAGGCGGGGCACAAGCAGATACTCAACAGCGTACCCTTGGGTATGTTCAGCGAAATCCTTAAGCTCAGGGACGTAGGGTTAGTGGAATACCTCCTCGACCTTGAGGAAAACGCAGCTGAGACCGTCAGGACATACAGGGCAATCCTCGCAGGGGAGGACATAAAAAAACCACAAGGATACACTCTAGGCCGCTACATGAGTGGGGTGGAATAACCAGTTACCCGAGATCTAGCTGAGACTAAAATAAGTATATATCCTCTGATGCGTATATCCCTTCTCCAAAATGAGTGGCGTTTTCGGGGTAGTGTCAAAGGGTAGCTGTTCAGACATGCTCTTCCTAGGTATAGACTACCAATCCCACCTCGGCACCCAATACGGCGGAATGGCTGTTTTGGGCAGGGACGGTGCCATACACAAGAAAATACACAACATCGAGCAGAGCCAGTTCAAATCCAAGTTCTACGAGGACTATTCCAGACTGGTCGGATGGGCTGGTATCGGCGTAATAAGCGATAGCAACGAACAGCCGCTTGTTTTCGAGTCAAAGTTAGGCACATACGCGCTCTCCACCAACGGCAGGATAGACAACAAGGAACAGCTAGCAGATGAGCTGATAAGGGGCTCATCGATATTCTCAGAGTCATCCCAAGGGGAGGTCAACACAACCGAACTTGTCGCAAAATACATAAGCAAGGCAGATTCGATAGTCGAGGGGATCGACAGATTCTTCGACAAGATGACAGGCTCACTATGCATCCTCCTCCTAAACAAGGACGGCATATACGCTGCAAGGGACCGTCAGGGCAGGTTCCCGCTTATCATTGGCAAGGGCAAGCACTCATGGGCTGTGGCATCAGAGTCATGCGCATTCCACAACCTCGGGCTTGAGACCATGAAATACGTCGGCCCCAACGAGATAGTCCTACTCACGAAATCCGGCATGAAGTCAGTCCAGAAGGAGGGGAAACGCAACAAGATATGCTCGTTCCTCTGGATATACACCGGATTTCCAACATCAAGCTACGAGGGCATAAACGCGGAGGTTGTAAGAGAACGCTGCGGTAGAGCCCTAGCCAAGAAAAACAACGTGCATGCTGATATGGTGGCTGGCGTCCCTGACTCCGGAATAGCGCACGCCATAGGATATGCGATGGAATCCCGTCTCCCGTACAGGCGGCCTATAGTGAAGTACACACCAGGCTATGGGAGAAGCTACACGCCGCCTTCCCAGAAGACACGGGACCAGATAGCCCTAATGAAGCTCGTCCCGAATAAGGACATCATAGCTGGTAAGAGCATAATACTGTGCGAAGACTCGATAGTACGCGGAACACAGCTGAGGAACTACACGATAAAGAAGCTTTTCAGGTCAGGTGCGAAGGAAGTTCACGTGCGCGTCGCCTGCCCACCCCTAATGTTTCCGTGCATATTCAACCTCTCCACAAAGACCATCGCAGAACTCGCTGCAAGGAAGGCCATAAAAGCCATGGAAGGCAGCGACGGCAAGAACCTCGAAGAATACCTAAACCCAGACTCACAAAAACACAAGAAGATGGTCGAATGGATCAGAAGAGACCTGGAAGTCTCATCACTCATCTACCAGCGCCTAGACGACATGACAGACGCAATCGGCCTACCAAAAGAAAAACTCTGCTTATACTGCTGGACAGGAAAGGACTGAATCAACCTACTTCAGCACCTTCCCGGTCTCCATATACCAAAGGTACAGGTCCAGTTCCGCCATGCTGAGGTTGACTTTCCTGCTGAATCTTCTGAGGATTCTTTCAATCTCCAGGTACTTTTTCCTTGACAGCGTCTTAGGCCTTCTTATCAGCCTGTTGTCGACCAGCACGTCTATTATGTGGAAGTCGAGTATCGCGTAATCCTTGTATCCGATGTTCCTTAGGAAGTGGCTGGCCTCCTTGTATCCGAGGCCTTTCACATTGCATGCGAACCAGTGCCTGAGCTCGTCACCCTGGAGAGCCTTGAGCATCCCCTCCAGCTTCCCCCTCCACGCCCTAGCCTCGACTATGTACATAGCCCTCGTGTTCGGAAACCTGTACCTGAGGGCCTTAAGCTTTGCAGCCAGTTTCTTCTCTGGGAGGGTGATGAAGCCATTGTCGATTTCCTCCTGTATATGAATCGCCCTCTCAGCATTGTAGTTCGCAGTCAAAATGCAAAAACAAAGTTCGCTGAAGAGCGAGTCCTCAGACCCCCTGCTAGCACGTTCAAACTCCCTTATCCTCCGTCTGACTATCCTGCATACAGACGCCCTCCTAAGCCTTCCTATCTCAGCCTGTAGACTCATTCTACCTTATCTTCTTCAGCGTCTTGAATGTTAGGCTTTCCTTGTCCAGTTCCCCGGAACTCCTGACTGCCTCAAGGTCCTCAGGAGTGTCGACGTCCCTCAGTTCAGGGGTGTATGCAAGCTTTAATCCCCCCCCTTCAGCATTCCTCTTAATCCTCTCAAGGACGTACTGGCCGTCCCACTCCACACCCTCGAACAGCTCTTTCCTCACGTTCCTCCCGCCTATGAGGTAGAACCCCCCGTCGTGGGCTGGGCCGAGGACTGCGTCGCACGATTCCATGAGCTGGAACGCTTGGTCGACGTGTTCCTTCCTGAGAGTCGGAACGTCGCAGTTGACTACTACGACGTTTTTGACGCCCATCTTGTAGAAGTCGCCGAACACGCTCATCACCTTCTCGCCGAAGTCCCTGCCCCGCTGCAACAGGTACTTCCTGTCGCCCAGAAGGTTCCAAAGGACCTGAACTTTCCCCTCGGGAAAGTATGCAACCCAAGGATAATATGGCCTCAGCTTCTCGAGCGTGTCCTGGAGGAACGCAACGTAAATCTCCTCCACCGTGTGGGCCGGATACTTCCTCTGCAGCCTAGTCTTCACCTGACCGCGCTCCGGGACCTTAGTAAAGACTATGACCTCTTTCACCACCAACCACCAGCTTATCTATGTTGAACGCTCCCCTAAAAATCCTCTCTCACCTATGTTTCCTCTTACCCGGCCTGTGCAGTATACTTCTGTAGTACTCCCAGTGCCAGAGTATGTGGAACACCGAGATGACGGTCAAGGCTATTGCGCTTTCCACATGCCAGTAGAGCATGTTCAGGGGCAATTGGACGACTATGCCGTAGTTTATCCTCAGTAGGAGGAGCACCCCAAGGGCTGCGCAGACGAGGAACGTGAACAACAATAGCACATTCCACACCCTCCGGTGGGCCATGAGGCTGATAGTACCCCTCCTATAAAGCATGAACGACAAAACATAGGCCGCCAGTATCACGGCACTCAGGTTCAAAAAATCATAACTTCCCATAATCTAAATAAGTCACCAGCCTCCTTATATATGTTTGCATCCCATAGCCTAAAGAAAAATATCCCCCAATAGGGTGTTCCTGTGGCAAACTTTTTAAGTGCTGAAACAATCCCAAAAGACGTCAAGGAAGCCATAATCCCCCTGGAGAACAACAGACTCAGGATTGTTCTCTCGTCAGGGTTCAACTTACTCTTCCATACGCTTAACCTCTACGACCAACTTACCGGGTCCTACCATAAATACAGGGATACTTTTCCAGACAAGAGTCAGATACTAAGAGATAAGGGACAGTTTAGAGAGTTAAGCAGAAATCAAATTGACAAGTTTTATGCTGCTTTGGCTATTGAAAGCGCGTTTGATGCAACGTCAGTCATCCAAAAAGCCAAGAAATACCATAACTTGGGCGATATCCTAGAGAACGAATGGGATACCCTTTATGGGAAATACTGGGTTGACAACTACACGAGGATTAGCCAAAATTTTGATAAGTTATGCACTCTGGATTGGAGGGGCATAACCTCGCGGATGGAGGAGGTTACTGGTTATAAGTTCAAACCTGATATTCTGGTAGTTCCGGCTGAAGGTTCTGGGCAAGCCGCACATTATCGCATGGACGCTAATCTATCAATAGGCAATTTCATGGATGGGGGGTTCTTCCATGAGGGACTCCACCTGCTGTTGAGGAAGCAATGGGCTGAGGATGAGCTGGTTAAAGGCATACTTGAAGCCCACGGGGGCTATATGGACAAATTCTGGAAGGACAACTCGAAGGAGCGCATAGAGCAGGCTGTCGTCGTATCCTTGGATTCGCTTTTGAGAAGTCGAAGTGATGCTGAATCCTATTTTGGGGGATGTATGGTGGGCGACCTTTACCCCTATTTTTATGGTGAAATGAGAGACTGGTATGAGACAAAAAATAAGAAGGCCTTATCCGACCTTGTCTATGGCATATTAAAAAGGCATGAGTCAGAGATATTTAGCCAAGAACGTGATGTAATACGGTGATATTGAGGTGTTTATATGAAGAGTAAGATGTCAGGCTTATGTGAGGGATTTTCAACCGCACTTAGCATTGAGCTTTCGGGGAGGAAGTTCTACCTGGAGTGCGCTAAGAGGACGGCAAACAAGGATGGGAAGGCGATGTTCAACTTTCTGGCCTCAGAGGAGAGGCTGCACTACGATAAGATCAATGAACTCTATCAGAAGGAGAACGATACGGGACGCTGCGACTATGTTGGGATTAGCTGCAAGGAGCCCGGCGTATTCGGCGGGAACATCCCTGGGGTCACTCTCAACGACAAGTCAGACGCCCTGGACGCCTTGAATGTTGGGGTAAAGGCTGAGGAGCGGAGCATAGAACTCTATGGGCGGCTGGCAGGTGAGGCCCCGAACGAGAAGTTGAGGAAATTCTTCGAAAAGCTTGTCGGGGAGGAGCGCAGGCACCTGATGATACTGGAGACCGAGGTTGAGTTCGTCATGGACACAGGCGAATTCCACGACTTCAAGACAGTCACGATGTAACTGGCCTTGGTGGTATATAAAGCGGGTGGGCAGATACTCTTACAGTAGTGGTGGTCTGATATGCCTGCAACGGACGATTCGTCAGAGGGTCTGAGTCGTGTCCTTGAGGCTGTCAAGGAGGGCATAACCCTCAGCGACGAGTCAGGGAGATTCGAGATATTCAACTCCGAGATGGAGCGGCTCACAGGCTACTCCAAGCAGGAGGCTAACAGCTGCGGGGACTTCAGCTTGCTCCTGTACCCCGACCCCAACGACAGGTGGCGGGCTTTAAGCTGCCTAAAGGACTTCAAGGAGGGGGACAAACACGAGGCTGAGTCGGTTATTTACACGAAAGGTGGTGAAATCAGGGATGTCCTAGTATCCACCACTGTCGTCCCCTACCACGGCAGGAAGATGTTCCTGACCGCCTACCACGACATCACAGAACGCAAAAAGGCCGAGCAAGCCCTGCTGGAAAGCGAGGGCAAATATCGGAGTTTGGTGGAAACTACCAGTACCGGTTACGTGATTCTTGACAGCCTAGGTCATGTCTTGGACGCCAACAAGGAGTATGTCAACATGGCCGGCTATGAGACATTGGATGAACTCAAAGGTCGGAGCGTTACGGAATGGACGGCTGCCTACGACCAGGAACGAAATGCGCAAGAGGTAGGGAAATGCTTCAAGCAGGGGTATGTGAGAGACCTCGTCGTCGATTACATCCACAAAGACGGGAAAACTGTACCCATCGAACTCAATGCTACGGTGGTTAAGACAGAACAGGGCCTGCAGATAATCACACTATGCCGAGACATCACCGACCGCAAGCAGGCGGAGGAGGCACTGCAGGAACGCCTCAGACGCGAGGAAATCCTCGAGGATATCTCGTCGCGATTTGTCCGTGTAAGAGACCTAGACTCTGTCCTCAATTATGTCCTGGAGAAGATGGGTGAGGGCATTGACGTGTCCCGGGTTTACCTATTCCGGTTGCATGACAGCGGCAGGCTCCTTTCCATCACGCACGAGTGGGTCGGCAAGGGTGTGCGGCCGCAGATTAAATCCTTTCAGGGCATACCTGTCGAGTCCATGATGTGGTGGATAAGGAAGCTCAGGACAGACGACATGATAATATACGGCGACATCGAGGAGATACCTGACGAGGCGACAAAGAACATACTCCGGCAAAAGAACGTTAAGGCACTGCTTGTGATGCCCATGCACGTCGGGGGTGGGCTTTACGGTTTCATCGGATTGGAGGAGTGTCACAGGAAGAGGGTGTGGCATGACGAGAACGTCGCGCTGATAAAGACTATCGGGGAGATCATCTCGATGGGAATCCACCACCAGATCGACAAGGAAAAGCTCGAACACGGAAAGTGCGACCTGGAGGGGAAGGTCGAGGAGCGGACGAGGGACCTCAGGAAGGCGCTGGCCGTTGTAAAGGAGTCGGACAAGATGAAGGATGACTTCCTGGCGATAACGAGCCACGAGTTGAAGACCCCGCTCACGCCCATAATACTCTACACCGAGCTACTGCAGCAGAACCTCAAGGGCCTAGACAGCAAGAATCGGGAATTCCTCGACATGATACACATGGAGTCCCTGCACCTGCGGGACCTCATACTGGACATACTCGAGCTTGCCAAACTGGACGCAAGGCAGAAGGTGTTCGACATGAAGCCCGCGAGGATAGACAGGCTAATTGAAGCCTCGATAAAAGATGTCGAACCCATCGCAAAGGCCAAGAACATAAAGATTTCAACTGAAGTTCACAGAATGCTGCCGGAAGTCTTCCTTGACGAGCAGTCAATCCATCGCGTCATGAACAACTTACTCACGAACGCGCTTAAGTTCAGCCCTGACGGGTCGACGATAACCATCAAAGCAGCAAAGAAAGGCAAGGAAATCCTCATAAGCGTCAGAGACAATGGCATAGGCATATCGAAGAAAAACCAAGGGAAGGTATTCGACCGCTTTTTCCAGGCTGAGGAGACCCGCTCGCGGGAGCACGGTGGCACAGGCCTCGGACTTGCCATCGCGAAAGGCATCATCGATTCACACAGGGGTCGCATCTGGCTCAAGTCTAAGCTGAAGAGGGGCAGCACTTTTTATTTTACAATACCATTACTACAAGATGAAGAGGATAATCGTAATAGATGATAACGATCCTGTGAGGGAGTCCATCATGAAAACCCTCGTTAGCCGCGGCTACCTTGTGGATGGGGCCTCCGATTCTATGTCCGGGTGGAAGATGGTGTCGGACGGCAATTACGACCTCATACTCCTTGACATAATCATACCAGGCCTGACGACAGCCGAGTTCGTGAAGAAGTTCCGGGGCAGGGTCGGGTTGGACCCCCACATCAAAAACACCAAACTGCTTTTCGTAACAGCCGTGCACCTGACGGAATCTGACAAGAAGACCCTCATAGACGGCAGCCACGTTGTCGGCACACTTGAGAAGCCTTTCACAGCTGACGAGCTCGTCGGCAGGGTCGAGGAGGTGCTCTGCGGTGGCTAAGGTCATGGTCGTCGACGACGACCAGGTGCTGTCTAACGTGACTAAGACGGTGCTGGAGGTAAACGGATTCGAGGTGGTGACGGCGTTGAACGGGCAGGAGTGCCTGGACAAGCTCAGAAACTTCAAACCAGACGTCATACTGCTTGACATCATGATGCCAGGCCTTTCCCCGAAGCAGGTGATAACGCAGATAAGAACCAGGAAGCTGAAGCTGAAGATAGTGTACTTCAGCGCGCTGAAGCAGCACGACGAGACTGAGAAGAGGTTCCGCGAGAACTTGACCTCTGAGAATGACAGCGACTACGTCGTCGACTACATCGAAAAGCCGTTCACCACCCAGGTTTTATTGGACAAAATCAAAAAAGCATTAGAATAACAATGGCTAAGAGGATAATGGTCGTGGACGATGACCCGAGGATCCAGATGGCTGTGCGCAACGTCCTGGAGTCCAGGAAATACGAGGTCCAATCGGCGTTGAGCGGGAGGGAATGCCTGGAGAAGCTAGAGACCAAGGGTCTGCCAGACCTGGTGCTACTTGACATCATGATGGAGGACATGGACGGGCAGACGGCATTCTACAAAATCGTCAAGAAATACCCGAAACTCAAGGTCGTCTTCATAAGCGCGCTACAGCCATCAGAGGACTCGAAGCTCATAATGAAGGCTAAAGGAGCTGAGGTGATGAGCATAACCAAGCCGTTCACGATGGAACTCCTCTTGAACACGGTGAAAAAGGCTTTAGGTTGAGTTCTCCTCCTACAATGGCTGCAGAAAAATCAGCGTTACGGACGGTGTTATCAGACCTAGTTGGCTTATTTGTGTTTCTCATACTCCTTGCAGTCTTGAACGTCCTAGTCCCCCCATCAGGGGAGACGTTAAGCAGCAAAGTAACCCTTTTCATGAACAAGAACGCATACCTCGTGGTTGCCGCCGTGGTAGTATATGCTTTTGGGCAGCTGTTCAGTAGCCTAAGGTTCCCGCTTAATCTGCCCGCTCCCCTGATAAAGGCCGTGGCAGGAGTCACAGTACTCGACTTCATTTTCTACCTGCTCACCTTCATCGTTGAATTAACTTCCCCCGAAATCTGTTCGAGTACAGTCTGCATGAACCCAATCCTAGAATACAAGACTACCTCAGAGCTTCTAGTCTTCCTGCTCGTCGCAGTCGGCGGATACATAGGCATACTATCCAACATACTTTCGGCAGGAGGCAGAAAATCCCCCCCACCTAAGAACGGTGACTCTAAAGATAAGAAGCGAGAAGAGGGTGTGGTGAGTGAGCCGGCAGGAAGCCCACCTCATGGCGAAGGCAGCGTATAAGCTGAGTGCGTCCACGTCTGTTACTTCGCGTACACGTTGCCGTCCACTACAGACAATTCTATCGTCGTGAGGCTTTTTGTGGCGGGGCCTTTCTCGACTGCTCCAGTGTTCGGGTCGAACTTTGACCCGTGGCACGGGCATTGCAGCGCATCATCTTTTAACGCGACTTGGCATCCTTTGTGCGGGCAACTGTTCACGTATGCGGCGTATACTCCGCCGTAGTTCACTAGTATGGCCTTCTCGCCGTTGTATGTGAAATCATACGTTGAGCCTGCAGGCACAGAAGAAGCTTTGGCTATGAACTGCCCTGCCGGTTCCGGCGGTGTTGGTGCGCCATCCACTGGCTGTGTTGTTAGCGTACTATCCGTTGGCTGAGTTGTCGTGGTTTTCTCTGGCATGACTGGCCCAGTATCCGGGTCGACTACGAACCACATCCTTTTGATACCTTGGCCTCTTGTGTCTCCTGGTTTTTTATCCTGGCTGTAATAGTATAGCGGCACCCCTGCATAGGTCACCTGCGTGAGGCCGTCCATGCGTTTTATTACGTCAACTTCTCTTGTGGCACCTTCACCCGCGGTTACGTCACGCCTTGTTGTGAACGGAGGCCAGTCGAGCGCGCATTGGTCGTAGCAGTTACTGTAGCTCCTCGCATCATCCATTGACATGTACAGGGTCCTGCCGTTACCGTCAACGAGTATACTGCCTAAGGGTCCGCTGGCGACTTTAACAACTACTGTGTCTTTTGACAATGTGTCCGGCTTCTGTGTCTCGCCTTCGATGCATCCTGAGGCGATGACTGCCAGCACTGCGAGCAGTATTAGAGCATCTCTCATCTTGACTTCCACAGTCCATGAAGGTTGCAGTACTCCCTCGCCATGACCTTCGCTGCCTTGATGCAGAATTCGGCCTCCGGCTTCATCCCTGGCTTCAGGTACTCCCTGTATGTCTTGCCGTCGCCTATCAATTCGATCCATTGTATGTGGTGCTTCTCCTCCATGGGGTGCGGCACTGAGCCTACAATTACCTTGAAACCGTCGGCTGTCTTCTCTATGACAGGGACGTGCTTCTCGTTCCCCTGGTCTTCGACCTTCCCCTTCAGAGCCTCCATCGGCTGGCCGCAGCAGACTAGCTCTCCGCCGCCTACGTGGAGCACCTCGATTATGTTTCCGCATACGTTGCACTTGTACACTTCTCCCCTATCCTTAACGCTCATCTTTCCACCTCTTTGAATTGTTTCTTTGACGGGTATTTGAAGGCTGTAAGGCATGCTATGCAGCCTTGGCCTGCCGCGACTATTATCTGCTTCTCAGGAACGTTAGTCACATCTCCTGCAGCGAACAGGCCTGGGATGCTCGTTTCGCATCGTTCGTTGACTATTATCTCGTTTCTCTCGTTCAGTTTCACGTTACATCCAGGTTCCCTCGCAGGAAGCGAGCCTATCTCTATGAACACGCCCTCGACCGGGATTATCCTCTCCTGCTCCTTTCCAACAAGAACCCTTATTCCGTTAACGAATTTATCTCCGATTATCTCCCTAACCTCTGTGTTCGTAAGAATCTCAACATTCAACGACTTCCTAGCCTTCTCGAGCATCACTGGGTCTCCTATTATGTGGTCTCCGATGTCTATGAGGTAAATCTTGTTAGCTATTGGAATCATCTGCATCGTAGCATCCAACGCGGAGTTCCCGCCCCCGATTATTGCGACATCCTTTTCTTGGAAGAGGGGCCCGTCGCATGTAGCGCAATAGGTAACGCCCTTGTTCTTGAACTTCTCCTCCCCCGGGGCCCTCAGGAGCCTCGGCTTACGGCCTGTCGCTATTATCACAGCTCTCGCGAGGTGCTCGCCATCCTGGGTCTTGACTTTGAAGGCGTCACCCTCCTTGTCTATTTTGAACACGTCTACACCGGCATTGGATTCTACATTGGCGCTTTTCAGGTGTTCATCGAACTTTTTAACTAAATCAGGTCCTGTGATGAACTGGTAGCCTGTGTAGTTCTCTATGCCCCATGAGAGGGCTGGCTGGCCTCCGACATCCTTGGTAAGGACAAGGGTTTTTATCCTCTTCCTTGCGGCATACACTGCCGCTGTTATGCCAGCCGGCCCAGCACCGATTATTATTAGGTCATACATTCTTGTGTTTCTCTGCTATCTGGTCTGCGAGCTTGTCGAGGGCATAGTAATCCTCATTCCTTGGCTGCCCTTTGGTGAGCACTGGCGTCAACACCTCCACCTTAAGGTTTCCGAGCATCCCAATCAGCTGCTCGACCGTCCTTCCACCCCACTCATACGAGCCGATAACGGTCGCGAACCTGGTCTTAGGCCTTAAGGCATTGGCAAGGTATGCGGCATAGACTGCCGCTGGGTGGGGGCCTCCAAGGACTGTCGGAGTCGCTATAATCACTGTCGCTGCGTCTACGAGCGCCATAGCAAGCTCGCCTATGTCTGTCCTGGCTAGGTTGAACTGTCTCACAGTCACCTTGCGGTTCATCAGCGCCCCGCTCAAGTGCTCAACCATCATCCTGGTAGCGCCGTGCATCGAGACATATGCTATGATGGCTTCGTTTTTGACGTCGTCCGAGACCCAGTCCTTGTATGCGTCTAGTATGAATTTGGGCTTGTCGTATATGGGGCCGTGGCTTGTGGCGATTATGTCGAATTCGATCGTCTTCAGCTTCTCCAGGTGGGATTTTATGTTACTCCTAAAGGGCATCATAATCTCAGCGTAGTATCTCTTCGCAGAACTGTAGGCCTTCTCATTGTCTTTTGCGTATAGGTCGCTTGATGCGAGGTGGCTTCCGAAGAAGTCGCAGGTGAAGAGTATCCTTTCCTCCCTCAGGTGCGTGAGCATAGTCTCAGGCCAGTGCACCCATGGTGTGAACATGAACTGGAGAGTCTTATCCCCTAAGGAGAGCGTCTCCCCGTCCTTGACTGTTATGAACCTCTCCTCGGGAACGTGCAGCATGTCTTTCAGTAATTCCTTGCACTTCTGGTTTGTAACGACCTTCGCCTTCGGGTAGAGCCCAAGAATCTTCGGTATCGCTCCAGAGTGGTCCTGTTCGGCGTGGTGCGATATGACATAGTCTATGCTCTTCACACCCAGAGTCTTGAGATTCTCAACGAGTTCGTCCTCCTTCGTTGGGTCGACTGTGTCTATGAGTGCCGTCTTCTCGCTGCCTTGAATGATGTACGCATTATATGTTGTCCCATCTGGCAAGGGTATCAACTCGTCGAAGAGCCTCCTGTCCCAGTCTATGGCTCCAACGGAATAGACTCTCCTTTTCAGCTCACGCACGACCATAGTTCACCCCAATGCCTTGTCTATTTCATCCCTGTCGAAGCCGACAATAACTTTCTCGCCGATGACTATCTGCGGGACTCCCATCTGGCCGCTCAACTCTATCATCTCCTTGGCTGCCTTACGGTCCTGGGCGACGTCTATTTCCCTGAACTTCACGTTTTTTCCATTCAGATATTCCTTCGCCATCCTACAGTACGGGCACGTCGGAGTGCTGTAAACTATTATCTCTTCTGCCATCTTATTCACCTGTCATAGTAACCTTTTCTCCCCCTCAATCTTTCTTATCTCAGTAATGTCCTGCGCCACCTCAAGGCATCCGAGGTATTTGCCGCCCTTGTCCCTTACTGGGAAGTACCTTATCAAAACCGTCATCCCCTTAAGGTTAATCCAGAAGTCAGCTTTACCGAACTTCCCCTCCTTGAACCCCTTCAGTATGGCCTCGACTTTGTCCAGGCTCTTTGGGGGGTGGCATTGCTGGACCTTCCGGCCCAGTACCGCATCCGTCCTTGGGAATATCCTGTTCCCGTCCTTGTTGAAGTACCGTACCGTGTCGTCTGCGTCTACGAACGAAATCTCCACAGGCAGCGCGTCAAGAACTGTCTGCATAACCTTGTCATCCACCTTCCCAGCCACATCAACCACCTGTCAAATCCTCTCGAACTGGTCCTTGCCGACACCGCAAAGCGGGCACACCCACGTGCTTGGAATGTCCTTGAAAGCAGTGCCAGGTTTTATCCCAGAATCCGGGTCTCCCTTCTCCGGATTGTATATGTAGCCGCAGACCTTGCACCTATACTTCTCAGGCTTGTCCATGTTAGTATGTTTTAGACTGCCTGTTAAAAAGTGCCGTCGTTTCCTACAAGTAACTCCAACAAAGTATATTTACTGGAAAACACAGTCTAAGTACCATGGTCAAATCACAGCTGAAGTTCTGCGGTCTGGAAAGGCATTTCAGCGACTACTCCAAAGCCAGGTTCGCGGTGCTGCCAGTCCCCTACGAGAAGACAACAACCTATGCGAAAGGCACAGCCAAAGGCCCGAAGGCCATCATGGAGGCTTCATGTAAGCTGGAATTGTACGATGAGGAGTTGGATTCAACTCCTGCAGAGTCTGGCATAGCCACCCTAAAGCCTCTTGTGATACGGGATAAACCAGAGATAATGGTACGCAAGGTGAAGGATGCATGCCTCAAAATTCTAGACGACGGTAAGTTCCCAATCCTCCTCGGCGGCGAGCATTCTATATCGGTAGGATTCCTTCTCGCTCTTAAGGAACGCGTCCCAGATGTCTCAGTCCTCCAGTTTGACGCCCACGCAGACCTGAGGGAAAGCTACAGGGGCAGCAGGTACAATCACGCGTGCGTGATGGCTAGGATTCGTGAGAACGTCGAGTGTGTCCAGGTCGGTATAAGGAGCATCAGCGACGAGGAATCAGAGCTTGTCAAAAAACTGAGGTCTGATAAGACTCTTTTTTTTGCAAAGGACGTGCTTGAAGGAGACTGCACCAAAGACATAATCAACAGACTCTCGGAAAACGTCTACATAACGTTCGACTTGGACTGTATGGACCCGTCAATCATGCCCTCAACCGGCACCCCGGAGCCTGGAGGCCTCGGATGGTACGATGTCCTAAGAATCCTGAAAGCCGTTACCTCAGCAAAGAACGTCGTCGGATTCGATGTCATGGAACTATGCCCTAAACCAAATTCCGAAGCGTCTGATTTCACAGCAGCTAAACTAGCCTACAAGATGCTCGGATACGTGAACCAAAGGTTTTTTATTGACAACGTCTAATACTCAAATACCAAGCGTGGGGGAGTGTTACTCAGGATGATACCTAAAAAATGTTTTTTCACGAAGGGCGTTGGTGTCCACAAGGACCAACTAGCCTCGTTCGAGCTTGCCCTCAGGAAGGCGAGGATAGAGCAGTGCAACCTCGTGTATGTGTCAAGCATCCTCCCGCAGGAATGCGAATTAATCCCTGCGAAAAAGGGCTGTAAACTCCTGCGCCCAGGACAGATAACCTACGTTGTCATGTCCAAGAACCAGACTAACGAGCCGAACCGCCTCATATCCTCTGCTATAGGCCTTGCGGTCCCTGGCAAGAGCGGCGGCTACGGTTACCTCTCAGAGCACCACTCCTTCGGCGACACAGCGAGGAAGGCTGGCGAATATGCTGAGGACCTGGCTGCGACGATGCTTGCCACGACGTTGGGGATAAAATTCGACATCAACACAGCGTGGGACGAGCGAAAGCAGGTCTACGAGGCAAGCGGGAAGATATTCAAGACGCATCACATCGTACAGTCGGCGGAAGGTGACAAGAACGGGTTGTGGACCACCACCCTCGCTGCTGCAGTGTTCATCCTCTATTAGAATTCAATCACCTGAGGTAGCCCCACGTGTGGAGCCTGTCGCTGTCCTCAGCCCACCGCTCCCCGATGTCAAGCCGGTAGTACCTGTTCGGCAGTATGATGTTGTTCACCCTGTTATACATCCTGCTTCGTGCCTGCTGCATAGTCTGCCCGCAGCCAACAACAGTCAACACGACGCCTGCTGAGCCTGCCACGACCCATTCTCCGTCGACCAGCTTAACGTCCTCTATGTGGACGCCCTCCTTGTCATCAGGCTTCTTGAATATCACAACAGCCTCCTTCGAGTGGGTCTCGAAGGCTTCGCTGTCCACGTACGGGTACGGTGGCACTATTATCCTCACCCCCACCTGGAACCCGCTCCTGACCCTGAGATTCGGCTTCTCCCCCTTCGCAAGCTGGTAGAAGAACTCGCTAATAGGAATGAGCATCCCCTCCTGCTGTATGAAAAGGCAGGGGTATCCGAAGCGCGGAGTGAACTCGAGCGGGTAGATGCCGTTGCTGTTGACGATACAATTAATGTCGATGTAGCCGACGTAGTGTTCCTCCTTCAATTTCGGCTCCATCTTCAATAGTGTGGTGTTGAAAAGGGTGTTCGGAGAGCTCCAGAACATGCTAGTCCCCATCTCACCTGTCGACGGCCCAATATTCCCTGGGAACAGCTTCTTGTGCTCGAAGTTGACGTTTATCGGGTAGATGAACTCGTTTCCGTTGAAGAACGCGCCAACCGCGACTTCGACGCCGCCTATCTTCTTCTGAAGCTGGAACTCCTTAATCTTGCTCGACCACACCCTCTTATAATGTTCAAGAACCTGGATAACGTCCCTCCCATTCTCCTCCTCCCCGACGAACAAAAGCTGCTTCTTGTTCTGTGCCTCGCCGCTTGGCTTAATGACGTACTTGTTCGGGTTGTTCCTAACGTACTCCTGGGCGTCGTCGAACGATGTGAAATTCTTCTGCTGTATTATCGAAACACCCGCGTTCTTCAACTCCTCCTGGCCGAATGCGCGGTCGTCCTCAAGCTTGTCGGTGTAGGGTGTGCCGCCGATGACGAGCTTGCCCTCGTCCCTCAGCTTCTTCGCGTGCGTGCCCTGGCCTAAAACGTCGTCGAACACAACGACGTCGGCCCATGCGACCTCCTTCTGCCAGTCGTCGACCTTAGGCACGAACCCATCAGCTATGTCCCTCTCCTCCTCCTCATCGATGTAGTACTTGACGTTGTGGCCTTCCTTCAGAATCTGCCAGGCTGTGTCGCCTATCAACGCGCTCAGAGATACGAACAGGAAATTCTTGGACTCCATCACTATCAATCATCCACACAACAAGACATTCTAGTACGATTCAATAGATAATCATACGTAACCCAGAATAAAAATGCGTCTACTTAGCGATGTACACCTTCTGCGTCGGGTATGCGAATTCGATGCCTGCCTTCTCGAACCGCTCCTTAATCTTCTGGTTCACAGAGTTCTTGACTGTCAGGCTCTTCGTATAATCCTCCACCCAATACTTCACGAATACCTCAAGACTCGATTCTTCGAACTCCTTGAAGACGACAGTCGGCTCATACTCCCTCAGGATGCCCTCAGTCTCAGCGATCACTCCCTTCACAATGTCAATCCCCTCGCGAAGCTTCCCGATGCTCGTCTCATACGTCACATTCAACTTCTCAGTCACAGCCAGGCGGCTTGTAGGCCGTGAAATGTTCTCGATATAACTCGTCGCAACCTTAGAGTTCGGTATGTAAAGTTCAGTGTGGTCCAACGTCAACAGGCGAGTGCTCCTCAATCCAACCTCCATGACATCCCCCACCTTCCCGTCTATCACGACGCGGTCTCGTATCGCGAAGGGCTTGTCTATGAGTATCGCGAACGCGCCGAACATGTTCTCTATAGTGTCCTTGGACGCGAGCGCGACTGCAAGGCCTCCGATGCCAAGGCCGGCGACCAGCGCGGTGATGTCGAAGCCGAAGTTGCTGAGTATTATCATGAAGCCGAAGGCGATGACGACTACCTTCACCCCCCTGCTTAGGATGGGTATGAGCTGGTCGTCAAGTGTGGTGTCGCTCTTTGCAGCCACAGGCAACACAACCTCGTTCACAACTATATCGACCAAACGTATCACAAGCCATACTACGTCAAGTATCAAAAACGCGGTAATAATCTCGGCCGAATAAGTCTGCAACCCAGCGGGCATTATAAGCGTCTGCGAGGCCGCATACAACCCCAGTATGAATATGGCCACTACCGCAGGCTCCTCAGCGGCGTCCACCAGCATATCGTCCAACTTAGTCTCAGTCTTCTCAAGGAGCTTCTTGATGTGCCTGTTTAGTATATAGTAGACAACCTTCCCGACTATGACTGACGCCAGGACAATGACGGCCGCCTTGACGTAGCTGAGTACAGTGTTGCCGTAATACTCGTTCAACAAAAAACCATCCAACATAAAAAACACCTTAATGGATTAGAATACGACTATCCGAATAAAAATATTAAACCTTCTAAAGTTCTATCTCGAACGTGTCTATTATCCTCTGTTCGGTCTGCTTCTTTATCTCCGCAGTCACCTTCACGTACTTTTCGAGGCCTGAGCCTTTGACTTTGTCCTTGAGTAGGTTGTCGACCTGGTATATGCCTGCGGAGTTGGTCATCTCAATCCTCAGTGTTATAGGTTTCTCTTTTGTAGAGTCTATCTTCACGTTCCTTATGGACAATGCCGAGACTGAGTGTATGTTCTTCTCCCCTGCTGAAAACGGTATCCTGCTTCGGCCTTCGGCCATGTCAAGGGCGTCCGCGATGCGGACTACGCCGGCCTCGATTGTGAGCGGCTTCACCTCGGTCGAGTGCGCGAGTATCGCGTGCAACACCTCCCCGTAGACTATCGTAGCCTCTTTGGTCTTGTAGATTCCCTCCAGGAGTCGCTTGATTATCGGGGAGGCGACCGGTATGCTGAAATACGAGTGGTCCTGCCTGTGGACTATGTGGCCTACGTCGTGGAGGCATGATGCGAGGAACACGACCACTTCCGCGTCTTCGGCCTTCATCTTATGGTCCTTAACAACCGATGGCTCCACTTTAGCCTTCACAAGGTTCCGAAGCATCAGGAGCGCGGCGTTGACTACTATGGCCACGTGCGTTGGCCCGTGGTCTGACATGTGGCTTCGGTCTATCGCAGTTATGTTACTTGCAGTCCACATAGTCTGCAACTCAACGTCGGAGTTAACCTTCTTAAGAAGCTTCCTCAGCTTCTCATTCCCCCCCGCAGGGACATTCAAGATCATGTCAGACATTAGGATTTTAGGAGTATAAAGAACCTAACCGGGAGGTTTATCCGGTTTAGGGAACTCTATTTTTGTTGAGGGTGTTGGTGGAGGGTTGAGTTTCATATTAATTTGTTCTACTCCTCCCTTTGCTTTTGCTTCGAGTTCCGGTTCTTCAAGGCCTATATTAATTGCCTGCTGGAGCAAATCAAGCATCTGGGTGAGATATCCAGGAGCGCGTTTCGGGTCCTTATTGATTAGGGACGCCAGATAGTATCTCGCCTCGGCCTGGGTTGGTTTTTTATCGTCATCCAACTCTATTGCCTTCTCAAGTGACTGCCTACTCCTCCGCCGGATATCTGGGTCATCTCTTCCACTTAAAAGCAGGTAATAAGTATGTCCCATCCCAAAGTGATGTTCTGGATTATCTGGGTCTAGGGATATGGCATCGTTAAAACTTGGAATAGCCTCTTCGAGAATTTTCCTCTTGTCACGATCGTTAGGTGCCATCTCTGCCAACTGGACGTGTGCT
>JAZDIN010000064.1:0-15036 GCA_043804895.1 Candidatus Altarchaeota archaeon | reverse complement strand
GAGTATCGTGTGTCCTATTAGTTTCGCCTTTCTGGCCTTGCAGGATTTCCTGATTTCATCTGCCATGTCGTGCTTGTCTTTCGTCCCGAGCGACGTTTTAAGCATCTTCACCCTTGCCTTCTTATGTTTCCTGAGGATGCACCTTACCTCTTCTGTCAGTGCCTTAGTGACCCCGTTCTTGCCGACTCTGATGGTCACAGTATCGTCTTCCATTCAGGAGACCTTCCCCCTAAGGTAGCTGACCCTGCTTGAGCCTGTGAGGTACATTGCGGTCTTGAACTCTGCAATGAACCTTTTCACGTAGTCTCTGACGCCGTTTTCGCCGTTGGAGTAGTAAGCTTTAAGGACAGGTAATGCAACGCCGACGACGTCAGCGCCGAGCGCTATCGCCTTCGCAGCATCCAAGCCGCTTCTAACTCCGCCTGATGCGATGAGCGGCTTCTCCAGTCTTGAGAGTTGTTTGATGCACTCTACCGTTGGTATCCCCCAGGTAGAGTAGGTTGCGCCGACTGCGCGCATCAGCCCCCTGCTCCTGTGGCTTTCCACAAGACTCCAGGATGTCCCCCCTAATCCGCCAGAGTCGAAGGCCGCGACCTTAAGCCGCCTCGCAGTCTCATAGTCTATGCCGCAGCCGACTTCCTTCGCGATGACCGGAACAGTAAGCTCCTTCGAGACCTTGTTCATCTTCGCGATTAACCCCCTGAAGTCCGTGTTTCCTTCAGGTTGGATGGCCTCCTGCAACGGGTTCATGTGCAACGCCAATGCATCAGCGCCTATCATCTCAACAGCCTTCCTGCACTCCTTGATGCCGTAGCCGTAGTTGAGTTGGACTGCGCCTACGTTGCCTATGAGGAGGATGTCTGGCGCGACGTCGCGGACAACGTAAGTTCCTTCAAGTGAGGGATCATCCAAAGCAACCCGTTGGCTTCCGACACCCATTCCGATTAGATTCTCCTGAGCTATCCTGGCTAGGGCTTTGTTAATCTTCTGAGCTTCAGAGGTCCCACCGGTCATGGCCTCGAATATGAGGGGGAAACCCATCTCCTTCCCGAGGAACTTAACCTTAGTGTCAACGTCTTCCATACTAATCTCAGGAGAAGCCCTATGATCCAAACGAACAGAAGAGAATCCAGCATCACCGGCCTCAACATCCTTCTCGACGCAAATCCTCAGATGATCATGCTTACGGTCGCCTATCATAGTATCAGATAATTCGAAGGCTAAAGTATTAAAGGAGAAATGATTGATGGTTAGTATGGCAGTTATAAAAAGCAATGTAGCCACCAAAACAGGAGATACGAATCAAGGATATGATGAGCAAAATCTGAGAGGATATATCCCTAAGACAGTCGAAGATGTTGATGCTTGCTTAGGGATGCTTAAAGACAGTAGACAGGGGCCTAAAAGTAGAGATAATGCTCTCAGGGGACTGGTTGAAGCAACATTAAATGGGGTTGGTGATGTGAAAGAGAGTGCTAGAAAGGGATTGTTAGAGATTGTCAGAAAGAGGAGTTACGAAACCAAAGACCCGGAACTTAGTAAGAGAGTGTTGGATGCGTTGAACTGATTCGTATCTTTCTTTACACGAGGTAGTCTGCGCGGGCTTTTGCGAAGTATTTATTCGCCAGCAGGCTTCATGGGTTGAAGCTCCCTGACCCGGTCTAGCATACACGATAGCACGGAGTTGGCTAACTTCCGCCTTTGGGCGGGAGGTTCGAGTATTATAAGCTTGGTAATGTCCCTTATGCTATTCAGGAATTCGTCCCCACCAGATAGCTTAAGAGAGTTGGCCATGCCATCGTAGTAACTAGCATCGTACATCCGTACTATATCAGGCTCATCGGAGTATGCTTGGGACAGGTAAGATGCCACAACTTTCGTCGGGAACTCATTAAGCTGCCTCCCACTCATGACCCCGAATTTAAAATCTTCTGCAAAGGTCGGAAAAAGCTTCGCCCAACCTTTTTTAGGGGTTGCCCTATACGCTCCAATTTCATCCTCTACGATTAGAACCTTTTCCTTCCGCTCAGCCCAATGTGAAACAAAGGTCTCTGCAGATTTATCGGCTAACTTTTTTATATGCTCTGGCAAGGCAATGAGTGTGTCCTGCTTAGATTCCCTTGGTTTGTTGAATGGGTTCGTTACGTCAATGGTTAGAATCCTGGTCAACAAAGGATCAGTGTTTTTGTCTGTGGGCGTAGTATCACCAACCTGTTTCCGCATGAAATATATCGTGTAAGACCGGATTAAATAGTGCGTAAATTCACGTCCTTCTTTTCACCAGGTAGTCTGCTAGTGCTTTCAGTGATTCCCTTGCATCTGTTTTTGGCAGCCTGTTGAGGGCTTTCTTGCCTTCAGCTATTAGGTCGGCCACCTTCTGGTCTGCGTAGTCGATTGACCCGAGCTCTTTGAGCTTGCCTATTACCTGGCTGACTTCCTTCTCAGACGCTTCCTCGCGGCCTAGTACCCTGAGTATGGACTTGATGTCCCTCTCCCCGGCGTGTTCCATGGCGTGGACTATGATGAGCGTCTTCTTGCCGGAGCGTATGTCAGAGCCTATCGGCTTCCCGAAATCCTTCCTGTCCGCTGTCAGGTCCAAGACGTCGTCCTTAATCTGGAAGGCGACTCCGCTGTTTGCGCCGAACGTGGTCAAAGCCTTAAGTTCCTTCGCGCTTCCGCCGCCGATTATGCCGCCGATTTCCACAGAGGCTTCAATGAGGGAGCCGGTCTTCTTTTGTATCATATCCATGTACTCTTCCTCGCTTACGGACTCCATCTTCTCGAAGAGCATGTCCATTATCTGCCCGTGCTGCAGTTCGCCGTTTGCTTTGACGAGGACGTTGACTGCGTCTAGGACAAGTTTGTCTGACACTCCCTTGCCTCTGACGTCAACCAGGGCTTTGAATGCTCCGGAATATAGTGTGTCGCCGACGATGATTCCCATCTCCTCCCCCCAGATGGCGTGGACTGTCGGCCTACCCCTCCTTTGGTAGTCGTGGTCCATTATGTCGTCGTGGACGAGTGTGAACGTGTGAAGTAGTTCAACAGCAGCCGCAGCAGGCAACACCTTCCTCGTGTCCCCTCCAACGGCCTCGCAGGCGAGTATGGTCAGGCACGGCCTAATCCTCTTACCACCGGCTTCGATGGGGTGGAGTATCATCTTCTGTATGCCTGCATCCCCGACATAGGCATACTTCCGCAGGAATGGCTCGACAGAAGCGCACTTCGACTTGATGGTATCCTGTATCTCCATGAGTAATAACTATCGACACAATCCTATTTAAGACTGGTCGAATGCGCACATATTTAAGCCTCCAATCCATTTTTTCATGAGGAGAGTATCCATGTTGCGAGATAAGGTTACTGAGGTGATGACAGCTAACGTAGTTACAGCGACGCCTTCGACGTCAGCCTACGACGCTGCCTGCCTTATGACGAAGAAGAATATCGTCTCCCTTGTCATCGTTGAGGGGGGGGAATTAAGAGGAGTTCTGACTGAGTGGGATATCTTGAAGAGGATAGCCTTGAAGGGCACAATCGAAGGGGCTAAGGTCTCCGACTTGATGACGAGGGATGTCATCACCATAACGCCTGATACGAGAATAGCTAACGCTGCAGAGACGATGATAGAACGCGGCCTCAGGTTCCTGCCAGTCGTTGACGGATTGACAGTTGTCGGAGTCGTCACAGTCAAAGACCTCATATTCGAGATGAACTCGCCTACGGCAAAAGGCAAAGTGTCTGATTATATGGGCAGGGCAGCAAAGACAGTGCCATCTTCTACGAAGGCTGCCGAGGTTGTCAGGATGATGATCGACTCTAAGATGGGTTGCATCATAGTCAAGGACGGCAAAAACATAATCGGGGTCGTGACCAAAAGCGACATCTTGAGGAACTCATCGCAGGAGATAAGGGCTATGATGACCCGACAGTGTCTAAGATAATGTCAGCCGACATCGTCGAGGTGGAGCCAAACACCCAGATAAGCCATGCATGCTACTTAATGTACTTCTACGGTTTCAGGAGGTTCCCGGTACTGGATAGGATGGATAGGTTAATAGGCATCATAACGGAGAGAGAACTACTGAAAGCTATTAAAGCCGATTATGATAGGAGAACTGGAGCCTAATCCTTTGAGGGTATCATGCACACGCATCTAGCCTGCCCTGACACCAGGGTTCCGGGGAAGTAACGGCATTCCGCACCGGGTGCTGAACAGTAACCCCGTCTACAGTCTGCGGGAGTCATCGGATTAGCTATCTGCTTACATTCTATGTCCTTGAGTATAGTGGTGGTCGTCGAGGCCGTTGACGTGGTAGTTGAGGTGGTTCTCACTGTCGATGTAGTCGTTGTCGCTATCGTGCTTGTTGTCGTCTCGCCCTGGGGGAGGGATGAGGTTGTAGCCGGGTTCAAAAGTTCGGTGAAGAGCGCATCGACTGTGGTGTCATTGGATTTAGCGGTTGATGGCGCCATGCTCTCGATGCAACCACAGACTAGCATCACCAACAGTAACGAAATCTCAAAACGCATTTTTAGGTTAATAGTGTTTTTATCGATTTTAAATCAACTTCCTCGAGCGTTGCGACTAGGAGGTCAGGTTTCTGCCCCCTAAGCTCATCGATCGTGTGCGTTCCAGTAGCGACTGCGATGCACTTCATCCCAGCCGCTTTGGCAGCGGATACTCCGAACACGGAGTCCTCAATTACTACGCATTCTTTGGGGTCGACCCCCATCTCCTTTGCGACGTGGAGGAAGATGTCAGGCGCGGGTTTGCCGGCAAGTCCGCTGTCACGGTAAGCCTTAAAGTCAAAGAAGCCGGAAAGGCCACAGGCGTTGAGTATCGCCTCCCCTATCTGACGAGGGTTTGAGGTCCCGAGCGCTGTCTTCATGCCTGATTTCTTCACCGCTTTGAGAAGTTTTTCTGCCCCGGAGAGTAGGGCGCAACTTTTTAGGTTAGCTATCGCCAGCGTCCTTCTTTTTTCAGCGAGGTCTTTCCAGTCAGCATCCTTTAAGCCTTGCTTTTCGAAATAGATTTTCAGTATCTCCTCTCCTGATTTGCCATAGTGGGGTTCAAGGTCTGATTTCTCGAACCTCATCCCACATTCCCTTTCCACGATTTCTTGGAAGGCATGTAAGTGGACGTCGAACAGGTCTACGAGGGTGCCGTCTAAGTCGAAGATAACAGCTGGCATGGGGGATATATTGTAGTGCATCTAATATATCATGTGAAATCCAGTTCGCACGCAGTGGCCTATCCGGGGCTGCCGGTCGTCTTCGCCGAAGGTTTCAGGGAGTATAGGAGGAGGATTTCAGGGCACAGCCATGCGAGCCTCGCCATAACTGACGAGTTCGAGAAGGTGAGGACGGAAACCAAAGCCTATGCGACGGATTCTGGGATAGAGTTTACTCTTGATGGAGCTTCACCGCACGGCCCGAGGGTGAAGGGCGCCTTAGATATGATACGGAAGATGCAATCAGAGGCTGTGGAGTATACGGGAATTAAGGTGGACTCATTAAACCATAACATACTCACAGGCTCAAGCGACTCCGGAGCCGCGGCACTTGTCACGGCAGTTGATGAACTGCTTGGGCTGGGCCTTCCGATGGAGAGGATGATTGAGCTTAGCAGGGGGGTGAGCGAGACCGCATACAGGAGCCTCGTGGGCGGATTAAGCCAGTGCACCATAGACCGGGAGGGGAAGATGAAGGTGACGCAACTTGCGAGGGCATCCTTCTTCCGCGACCTGATAGTATACGCGATACCTTTCACTATCAAGAGGTTGAGCGCAGACGACCTACACCTCAGAGTCGTCGGACACCCACACTACCCGAAGAGGAGCGATGAGTCTAAAAAGCATATCGGACAGCTGCAGGACATAGTCGACAGGAAAGACCTCCTTGGTTTCATGGCCCTCATGGAGGCTGAGGCTGAGACAGTCCACGGGATGTTCAATGACATGGGCATGTCTGTGATTAGGGGGGAGATGAAGGACGCGGTGAACCTCGTCGCAGGCATGAGGGAGCGCGGGCTGCAGGTGTACTGGAACGTCGCAGGCGGAAGCCAGGTGTACGTCTTCACCCTGGAGAAGTGGGTGAAAGAAGTCTCCAGAGAACTTAAAGACCACGACCTCAGGTATAAGAGATACAAGGTCGCAGACGGTGCGAAAACCTTATAAGCCAGCGAACGCATAGGATTCTGTGGTTGGGCTGTTCTCAAAGCTTGTGGATATCGTTAGGAGAAGTAGGTACGTCTCAAGCAGGAATTCTGAGGACCACTTGTACCACAGGATAGGGTGTGAATGCCATTACCGGCAGAGCATCACGAGGGAGAACAGGCTATACTTCAAGTCCAGGAACGCCGCGGAAAAGGTAGGCCTCCGCATGTGCAGGATATGCAAGCACAAGTCCCACCAGAGGAAGCTGAAAGAGTACACCTGACTTATAGACGATAACAAATGTATTTGAACTTTTGACAAGGTACATTTGCTATCGAATATATCGAATGACATAGAAATTCGGCTGAGTTCCAACAAGCCAAAGCTCAACAACTTATGTCATTCGCTATATATTAGTGAAATGCGATACTGATACCATGTCTGAGGGATATGGTTTCGGGAAGACGATACTGTTCGGGGAACATTTTGTAGTCTACGGTCTGCCTGCGATAGCTTCTGCCTTGGGGAGCAAAACGACCGCCGTCGTCGAGAACTCGAAGTCCTACGAGCTAGTCGATGATAGGCCTGCCACGCCCGGCTACAAGGTGGAGAAGTACGCGGAGCAGGTGGAGTCTAATAAGTTAATATTCACTGCGTGCGGGATAGACGTTGAGAAGACGCCGGTGAAGGTGACATTGGCAGGAGACCTAATAGCCGCCTCCGGAGTCGGCGCATCAGCAGCTTCCGCTGCTGCTATAGCCCGCGCACTAGACCAGCACTTCAACTTAGGATACGACGACGCCAGGATAAACGAGGTGGCCTATGAGGGGGAGAGGGGGTACCATGGTAAGCCTTCAGGCATAGACAACACTGCAGCCGTCTACGGTGGACTAATATGGTTCGTGAAAAGCCTCCAAGGAGGGCGTAATACGATGGACCGGCTTAGGATGCCGAACCCTGTTGAGATAGTCCTCGGGAACACTGGACTGACTTCAAGCACTAAGGAAGTCGTGGAAGACGTGAAGAAGAATAAGGAGGCTCACCTGAAGGAGTATGAGAAGATATTCTCAGAGTACACTGAGATAGTCAACTTAGCGAAGAAGGCTCTCACAGGCGGAGACATAAAGAATGTAGGGGAACTGATGGACAGGAACCACAAGCTACTCCAGGACATTACAGTAAGCTGCGAGGAACTCGACCTCCTTGTCGGCATAGCACGGCAGGAAGGCGCATACGGAGCGAAACTCACTGGGACTGGACGAGGCGGACTTATGGTGGCCTTGACTCCCGGTAAAAAGTTGCAGGATAAGGTGGCTTCAGCAATAGAGTCTGAAGGCTACATCGCATATAAGACTAGGATTGGTGTCTGATGGATGAATATATTATTTTAGTTCTGACATTAATAGTCCTTTCCGCAGGTTGCGTCAGCCAGGCTAAAGAAGATTGCAACGATATCGGATGCCCTGTAAACATCACACAACCTAGCAAGACCAACAACTGCGGGAATGGACTGCTTGAGAACTCAGAGGAGTGCGAGAACGCTTTCCCATGCAAGTACGGCTTCTGCCAGCACTGCGGTTGCGTTAACGCGACAGAGTCTGAGCTCGTGTCAGACTGCGTAAGCCAATGCAGGAGCATAGGGTACACGAACAGCACAGTTGTGGGGGACGGTGAATGCACATACCCTGTCGGCGAAAACAACCCGTGCGCTGCCAGATGCTCGTACAGGAAGGTGTTCCCGTCCACTGAGGAGGGGATGGTGTGCTGCTGCAGGGACCTGAAGTACGTGAAATGCAAGGAGGGGGAGCAAGGGAAATGCGAATGCCCAACCGAGGAACAGGTAAACCAGATATGCAAGGACAATAAGCCGTCAGCCTAGTTTTCTACGAGGCCTATCCGCTGCAGCGAGTTTATCACATCAGGGATGCTTATATCCTCCTTCTCGCCTTCGTCGAGGCCGATTCGGCTGCCGAACTTGACCCGTATGTCATCGACCGTGTTCTTGCCGTTGCAGAGGCTCCAGACGATAAAAACCTTCGGGTCTACTATGAAGGACTTTGAACTGTCGTTCACCAGCACGGGCTTAAGCCCGCTCATACTCCGTGTTGAGCCCTTAGCTCTTGGACAAACCATTTAAACCACCCCTTGATAGTTGGAGGATAAATCACTTACCAGGTATCTCCTCTTACTATTGGTAGTGGGAGTATAAAAATCACAATCAAGCCAGGTCAACCCACAAGGCAAATAGTAAGGCGGCGGCCGAGAGTACGAATATAACAAAGTAGTTTGTCCGTTCCTTCCAGTTGTCCTGGGCGCAGACGATTTCTGACACAAGGGAGTAATCGTATTCGGATAATGGGGAAGCCGATGCCAGCTTCTCCTTCAGACCTGCTTCTTGGATGAGTGTTGACGTCTTCTTGAGTGCGTTGTACTTGTATATGAAGAATAGCAGGAATCCAGCTACCCCTACATACCATGCCATCTTACCGTAAAGCGGATTGAACACCCTGATGGGTTCTATGATTCTCAACGCGACTGTGGCTATGACGCCGATGAAGAAGAAGACCCATGAGGCCTTCGAGTCCCTGCAGGCACTGTTGAGCCTACATGACTTGCAATCAGGGTTTGCCATGTTAGATGGTTATCGTGTCCCCGTCTAACCTCAGCCTGTCTCCAGTCTTTATCTTTGTTATGTCTATCTTGTCTACGCACGGTATGTCAGAGATTATCGCGCCTACTGCGACTATGGTCTCGCACTCCCGGTTCACCATCGCCTTCGGGGCTGTTCCGAGCTTAGCGAGCTGGTATATGGTGTAAGGGCCTACGGTGCTACCCTTCCCTGTGGGGAAGACTAGTATCTTGTCTTTGATGCTCTGGCCGTTGAGTTCGTTATCCTTGTCAGTGATTATACCCGTCTTCGGGTCTACTCCGCCGTAGAATGATATGGGGTCCTTTGTGACTAGCGCCTCACCCTCAGCCTTCCCCTTGTTAATTATCCTTCCCTTCAGTTCCATCTTCCAGTCACCGCCGCATCCAGGCACTGTTGGAACGTGCCGACCTTCACCTGCATCTTGTTCTTGCCGCGACAGTAGAAGCAGGCCTTCGCACTCGTCGTCGCCACATTCTTGAACCTGCCTTTCAAGGGTGCTACTACCATGCATGTGTCGCACGCGAATTTCCCGCCAGCGTCCTCGATTGTCTTCGTGTAACCCCTTGAATCCGAAAGGTACTTAGTCGGCCTAGCCGTGGCAACCCACAGTTCGACAGTATCTTTCACCTTCTTACCTTTCAGGAACCCGGCTATCTCCCCGATTTCAGCAATGGAACAGTGAGGACACCCGAGGGAGACGAACTCTATATCCCCCGTCTCATCATTGATTGCCTTGTATGATTCGTCCAACTCCTTCTGCGTTACAGTGACCCGTTTTCTGGTCGGATCATATTTGCTGGCCTCCGGAGTTATCCCCTCCATGTGGTAGAGCGGCTTAGAACCGTATGTGACGACCGATGCGCTGAAGCTCTTCAACTGGTCGACGGAGGCCTCGCCGATTCCCTGTATGTATGGAATCATGCCCTCCGCGTTCTTGCCTATGAAGTAACCGAGGGCTCCGAAATCTGGAAGCGTTTTAACGTGCGCAGCCACATTGAAGGTGATGTCAGGTTTCCGCTCCCCCTCAAGGTGTAGGCCGTACTCGGGCGTCTTCCCTATCATCGCGGCCGCGATGGCGGAGGGGCCTCCTTCGCGGTTCGTCCTAGCTCCTATGACAGAGTTTATGAATGTGACTGCGCTGGATTCGCTCCATGCGATGTGTTCGCCGTAGTGGGGGAGGTTGCCGATAAGGTATGGGGTGCACGTGCAGCACGTTATGACGCCCATCTTGTCGAACGCCTCAATGACATTGTTCTGTTTTTCCGCGAACTCTGGGGTTATCCCCAGCTTCTTCCAGTCGACTAGGTCCATCCCGGCTGGATTCAAAGTCGTTGTGACCTTCACCTGGCCATCCTTCGCAAGCTCAGCGAGGTATTCGAGGCCCGGGTCACCGAGATTATCGTAAGAGACTCCAGCAACCTGCACGGAGCTAATGGGAATTAGCTTCTCAGCCCCGTAAATCTCACCCAAAGCAACTAGAATCTTCATCGACTTGGCAGCAGCATTACCCTCAGAACCGCCCAAAACAGCCTCATCCTCCTTAGTAAGATGCACTTCGAACCACCCTAAAGAGTATATGATATGGAGGGGAGAATAAAAATATCAAAAAGAGCGTTATCGCCGGATAACGCTCAGTTAGTGGTCGCCCCTACTTCAACAAATGAGATCCAGCCAAGAATGCTGCTATTCCCCCCGTGTAGTTTTTCCTGTAGAATTCCCCGATATCTGTCTTCATCCCGGATTTCTTATACGCAATGACGACTTTACGGACGAACTCCTCGCCATCAGGATTTCGGCCGTCGATTATCGACGCAATCACATCCGATTTCCCATCACCCAGCTCTGAGGCGACCGCGATGAGCAATTCAGCAACCAAACCCATATCTTTAAGGCGCCTGAACTGGGATGCCCGCCGTCTTATCTGCTCTTGGGAATCGGGGTCAAGCTTATTGTATTGGTCTAAGTTCAAGCCCTGCCAGACTAGGTCATCGGTTAAATCATCCATGAGAGTACTCTACTTTTTTCCCCCCAATTTATCAGCCAGTTCCTCCATGTTCTTCAGCAACTTCTCATTCGGCGTTATGTAGAGTGGCCTAAAATCCTCACCCACGATAATCTCCCCTATTATCGCATCATCGGGTTTTATCGTGGACTTAGGGAACGTCAGGCAGATTGCAGCCATCCAACCCGGCTTACCCTTGTATTTCACCAGCTCAGGATCCAGCATACTCCACGGGCCAATACCGAACCTCTCTGAGAGTAGGACTTGGCATGTTTCACCAGCCATCTTCCTCACCCGCTCAAGGTCCTCTTTCCCGATGAGAATCTCCTTAGGTTCTATGCCTTCTATCAGTCCATCATCCATCGTATTCCACCGCCGTCCCCCAGGCTTCTTCTCGTCCATCATGTTATTCCACCTTTTCTCCCAATTTTTTCAATGACATCCCTGCCAGTCCCATCATCGTTCCAGTGAGTTGGCGGAGTGGATTTTTTCTCTCTTGATTCCACATTCCCTCAGATACCTCCCCAATAGGCTCGAACGCCACGACCGTCATGCTAGCCAGATACTTGGTAAGCTGGTGCATATCCTTTAACTCGTATTTCTCCGCCGTACCATCGGAGGGGTCATTGACAGAGACATACTCGTCGTCAATGCCTGTCATCAACCTTGCGTGACCCATCGTCGCAACTACGACACTCCTTCCCTTCCGCAGGTTCTCCCTCACGAACCCCTCGAACTCCTCAGGCTTCGGAGCAACTGGCGTCTTTAATAAAGCTTCTACACTCGCATAAGTAGTTGTGAAGGGGACTTCTATTTTATCCATTAGGGATGCATGCGCCAGGGAATATGTCGAATAACCTAGTTTTTCGAGTGCCTTCTTTATATCATCAGGTGAGCATCCTAGAATAGATTTGTTTGATTCAGGCAGAGCGCGGTCGAACTCATCTTCAGAGATGTCTCTCCCGAACCTGAGCGCCCCCATCCTAACGGAGGCATAAGCGCAGGAGGTCATATTCTCCTGCTTGAGACATGGTGGTGGATCCCCCCTCTTCCAACGCTCATTCCCCAGGTAACCGTCAACCAGTCCCCTGTTCCACTCTTTTCTATAATCTGAACTCCCTTGACAGAAGAGTTCCATTAGCCGTGAGTTTTTTGGCTCAGGGATGAGACGACTATCTTCCCTGTTTTTCAAAAATAGAGAACTCAACCTTATCAGTCCTTCACGGATTTGAGGCGACGTCAACGCGGACCCGACGATTTCAGCCAGTCTCCTGAAGCTGTCGGATATACTCCCGACTTCCTTACTATGGGTTTCGATAGCGTCTAATGTAGGCTTAGGCCCCTCCTGTCCCGACAATACAGGCAACTCCGGCCCAGAAAACTCCTGAGGCCTCTGAACTGTGACTGGCATCATAATAATCCGGGGAAAATGGGGATATATACAATCAGAGCCGCCCAATTGTTGTAATTCCAGAGCCTTATTTTACCCTCACTCCCCGAGTTTCGCTTTCACGAACTTGTCTCTTTTCTTGTCCCAGGGTATTGTCGCGTCCATGGCCACTTTCGCGGTCATCAGCCTGTCTGAGCCTTCAATCTTCTCAGCTGTCGCGTCGAGGCTTGAGCCTGGGCCTTTCCAGATTTTCACGTTCTTGTCTGCTTGCATCCTGGTTGCTATGGCCCATTCGACGTCTGCTAGGTTGTATATGTCGACGTCGTCGTCCACGACTACGCAGTGTTTCATGCTCCCGTGGCCTTTGTGCGCGGCCTCGGCTGCTTTCATCCCGTCGTCCGGGTTCTTCTTCTCAATCTGGACTATCGCGTGTAGCCAGCAGCATCCGCCTGGTGTGATGAGCACGTTCCTGCATTTCGCGACCTCGTTGACTGCGTTGTATATGGTCGGCTCCTTCGGCATCCCCATGAGGAGGCGGTGTTCGTTGTAGGCTGGCAAGAGGCCCTGATATATGGGGTTCTTCCGGTGGGTTATCTTCTTCACTATTATCACAGGCTCCTCCCTGACCACGTCGAATGTCCCGCTTATGTCCGGGAACGGGCCCTCAGTGTGCTTCTCCTTCGTGGTGAGGATACCTTCAAGCACCAGCTCAGAGTCAGCGGGGATTAGGATGTCGTTTGTCATGGATTTCACAAGCTTCAGCGGCTTCATCGAGTTAGCTATCTCCAACTCGCTGACGTCGCCTGCTGAGACTGAAGCTGCGAGTAGGATCGTCGGGTCGAGGCCGATGCAGATGGAGACTGGCAGTTCACCGCCTGCTTCCTCAAGGAACTTGTATGTGTCCCGGTGGCATATCCTCGCCACCAACCTGTCTTTTGCAATGGGCGAGCTCCTGTGGAAGGCCATGTTCAGTCTGCCGGCCTTGTTCTTGGAGACGTAGACTCCGGCTGTGATGTAGGCTCCGAGGTCCTTTGACGCGTGAGTGAGTATGGGTATCTTCGTGAGGTCAACTTCCTTCTCAACGACCTCCTGGCATGCTCCCTTGGAGACGACCTCCGGTTTGGTGGGTTTCTTGATGACTTCAGCTATCTTGAACAGGAGGTCCTTCTTATCGATACCCATAGCCAAGGCGAAATTATCCCTGCTGCCGCAAAGGCCTGCTACGACCTTGTACTCCGAACCTTTCACCTTCTCGAAGAGCACAGTCTCACCGTCCTTGTCCTTCAGGATCATTGCAGCCTCCAGATGCGGGTCGACTTCCTTCTTAATCTTCACCAGCTTACCATCCTTGTCCAGCCTATCCAGAAAATCCCTCATGCTCACAGAAACCACCTCTGTCACAGTAATATACACGTCGGTTAAAATATCTTAGATGGATTTGCCGCGCCTGCCCTCAACAACCCTGTGGACCATCATAGTAATCGGTGTGGCAATCATTGCAGCATCCTTTTTTCTTCAACAGGGGGGGGAGGATTTTGAACGCACTGAAATAATGCCGGAGGCCGATAGCATAACAATGTCGTCTGAGGGCGTGTTCGACACAGTATTAATCAACAACGCTGAGCAAACGGTTAGGTTGTGGAGTGTTACACTCGTTGACGAGAAGGACAGTAAAGTTAGGTGCAGCCTTAAGGATGACGTGTACGTGACGCCTCAACAGAGCATGAAAGTTCATATCACAGGCTGCGGACAACGGACACCTGGAGAGGAATACGGAGTAAACGTGAAGATAGACTATGGAGTAGTCTATGGGGAGACTACGAACTCAAAAACTCAAATTAACGTGCTCAGAGGAACAGTCGCCTAAGGATTATTCTATCCTCGTTCCAATCCCCTCCTCGCCTTTGAGGGCCCTCTTAACATACCCTGGTTCCATGCCTGAGATTATCTCCGATTTGACGCCGTGTTTGGCGAGCACCATCAGCTCCCTAACCTTACGGCCTATGCCGCCTGTGACGTCCGTGCCCTTCGTCGTCCGCGCATCAAGTTCGGCTAGAATCCTCTCGTTGACGAAATCGTACTTCTTCGCGCCCTTCTCATCAGGGTCTCGGTCGAATATACCATTGTAGTATGTTGCAAGCACAACCCTGTCAGCGGCCAGCTTCTCTGCAAGGTATGGAACGAGGTGATCTCCGCTGAGTATGTTAAAACCCGTCTTCAAGTCAGGGAGAACGTCACCGTATGCCACTGGGACCAAGCCCAGTTCAAGAAGACGCTGCACTGACTCTACTGGAAAAGACACGAGCTGCCGATCGTCTAATATTCCGCCTGCCGAAGGCTGGAAGGCTATCGCATTCACCCCAGCATCGATGAGCGCGCCTACGACCTGCAAGTTCAACTCCTCCATGCCCTGGTGAGTCAACGACATACCCCTGACCTGCACCCTGTCCTTGAGGCCCCCAGCCAGGCCGTACTTTTTGGCTGGCACGTGGCCGAAGGGACCAGCCCCGTGAACAATTATAAGGCCTATAAGCTTTTCAGATAGGACTTCGGCAATCTCACGAGCCAGCCTCTTCAAAACCGGCTTATTCACCACAGGCCTGTCGTCACTCTTCCTCGTAATCAACGAACCCCCGAGCTTAAGGATTGTCAGATTCATTTTCCAACGAGCACCATGTTGTCGTGGTGTATTACCTCCTTTATTTTTTTGCCGGTTATCTTCTGTATCTCAACTGATTGTTTCCCCATTATCTTCTCGACTTCCTCTGAGCTGAAGTTCGTCATCCCGCGGGCGAACTCCCGGCCGCTCCTGTCGGCTACCGAGACTGTGTCTCCTTTT
>JAZDIN010000063.1:0-9225 GCA_043804895.1 Candidatus Altarchaeota archaeon | reverse complement strand
TACAGCGGACTCACCCCTGTCGCGGCCGGAACAGCAGTCGGCATACTCGCCCTGTTCAACGGAGCAGGGAGGATAACGTGGGGCTGGCTTTCGGACAGGATGGGCAGAAGCAAGGCCATGACTGCTATGTTCCTACTGCAGGGAATCATGATGCTCTACTTGATGAACATGGGCTCCTCGGAGATGCTGCTCACAGTAGCCGCAGCCTGGGTGGGGTTCAACTTCGGAGGAAACTTCGCCCTATTCCCAAGCGCCACAGCAGACTACTTCGGCACCAAAAACATGGGAGTCAACTACGGCTTCGTGTTCACAAGCTACGGCATAGCAGGAATACTCGGCCCCCTACTCGGCGGCATGGTGTTCGACACAACCGGCAGCTACCTCTGGGCCTTCATACCCTCAGGAATACTCTGCATAATAGCCGCAGCAATGGCCCTAGTCGTCAAACCACCGCAGGACTAAAGAACCCTCTCGAAAGGGGGTTCACTTCATCCTTTCCATAATCTCCTTTTTCAGCATTTCAATGTTCAGCCTGAATCCTTTGGCGCTTCGTGCCAGATTGTCGTTGCTTTGAGTGTGTCGTTCAGTTGTTTCAGCAGGTCTTTTGTGCTCTGCAGCACCTCACCCTCTATCTCCGTGTTCTCTTTCGTCCCCAGGAGGGTGGAGGTTATAGCATAGTGTGTCTTCGGCAGTGTTACTAAATTATACCCTCCCTCAAGTTCGAGGACGAGTTTTCCGTCGCACAGTTCCTTAGCCAATTCCATCATCAACTCGGTCATCCTGGCGAATCCAGCGTCCGTGACTTTCAGCTCCGACACCGGGTCAGTCAGATGGCTGTCCTGGCCTGCTGCGACGACTATCATCTCCGGCTTGAACTTCCTGACTCTTGGTATCACGAACTCCTGAATGAAGTATATGTAGTCCGGGTCTCCTGTCCCGCCGGGAACCGGGAAGTTGATGGTGTATCCCCTGCCGGGGCCTTCGCCTATCTGTTCCACGAATCCTGTGCCTGGGTAGAATGAGTGAGGGTCCTGGTGTATGGACATGTTAAGCACAGTCGGGTCCTTGTAGAACGTCCCCATCGTGCCGTTTGGGGCGTGCGCGTCCCAGTCGAAGATGAACACTCTTCCTACTCCATGCTTAAACTGGAGGTGCCTTATCATAACTGCTGCATTGTCGAAGTAGCAGAATCCTGTCGCTTGGTTCAGGGACGCATGATGGCCTGGTGGACGAACTAATGCGAAGCAGTTATCCACTTTGCCAGTCCAGACTGCCTCCCCAGCAGCTATCACCCCCCCAGCTGCGAGGCGCGCGACCTCGTAGGTGTCGGCGCATACGTATGTGTCAGGGTCTATTATCGAGAACATCCCCCTACCCTTCTCGCTCAAACATTTTATGTATTCGATGTGCTCTCTGGTGTGCACGCGCGTAAGGTCTTCTATCTGCACCGATTCGGGTTTTATCTCTTCTACCATATCTGCCAGACCTGTCTTCACGAAGTGTTCCATCGTCAGCTGAAGGCGCTCCGGACATTCTGGGTGATGCTCCACCTGCCTATGCTTCAAGTAATCGTCGTGGTACACCAGTCCTGTGGCCATCATCCGCCCCCCTTCAAGGTTAGTATGAGCTTGTCAATCTGCATATCATCTGTCGCCTCGATACTGAATCCGAGTTTTGTTGCGAGGCGCTTCATTGGGATGTTATCCTTTATCACAGTCGCGTAGACGACATCAAGGTTCTTTTTCCTGCCTATCTCCACAATCTTGGCGACGAGCTTCAGCCCGAGGCCTTTGTTCTGCCAGCTGTCTGTGACGACGACGGAGAACTCGGCGCTCAGCTCGCCAGGGTCGAACTGGAGCCTGCTCATGCCGACAAGCACTCCGTTGTGTTCTGCCACAATCGATATCTCGCGGTCGTAGTCTATGTGGCAGTACCTAATGAGCATCTCATGGGTTATGTCCTTCAGCGCGTAGAAGAACCTGAAGTGCATCGTCCTCTCCGAGAACGACATGAACAGGTCTTTGACCAGCGGTTCGTCTTCGGGTTTTATTGGTCGCAGCGTGAATTTCCCCCCCTCCGGCAGGTCGTACTCTTCTATGTACTCTCTCGGGTAAGGGGTTATGCACATGTGTTCATGACCTCTCTTCTCCATCTTCATATCCAATGCTATCCTAGCGTCGAGTGCTATTGCCCTCTCAGGGCCTGCGAGGAGCGGGTTAATGTCAGCCTCCAGTATCTCCGGGAAGTCTATCATCATCTGCGAGAAGCTCAATATGGTTTTCTCTATCTCTGTGAGGTTGGCTGGCTTCCTGTCGCGAGAGCCCTTGGATAGGAGGGCGTAGGCTTTCGTGTCCTCCATCATCCTCCGCGCCAGCGTCTGGTTCAGTGGCGGAAGGCCAATGCTCCTGTCCCGCAGGACTTCGACGAGGGTTCCCCCGGCCCCGAAGACTATGACCTGGCCGAATACTTCGTCGCGTTTTGAGCCGAGGAGGAGTTCGAAACCCCTTTCTGTGACCATCGGCATCACTGCCACGCCGGTGACCTTCGCAGTCGGGTTGCGTTTCCCGACGTTCTCCATGATGCGGTCGAACGCGTCAGAGACTTCCTTGTCTGTGTAGATGCTGAGCATCACCCCGCCGACGTCCGTCTTGTGGGTTATGTCCGGTGACTCTATCTTCAACACGACCGGATAACTTATCTTTTTAGCTGCATCGATGGCATCCTCCTTGGTCTTTGCGAGCACCGCACTGTTTGTGAGTATGCCGTATTCTTTGAGGAATTCCTTCGACTCCCTCTCTGACAGTGTGTGAACCCCGTTCCTTACGTTCTCGACTATCATCCTTCTCAGCCTCTCCTTGTCCGGTGCTATCCTCCCAGCTAACTCATCAGGAATCTCGTGTAAGAGTTCAAGGTTTCGTTTGTAGTTGTATCCGCTTATCAGCTGCATCACTGCCTTCTCGGGGGTGGAGTAGACTGCTATGTCGTTTTTTCTGAGCAATTGCTTTGCCTCCTTGACTGCGGGGCCGCCCATCCAGCATGCAGTTATCGGCTTCTCAGAGCCTTTCCACGCATCTGCGACTACTTTGGCGGTCTCGGTCGGGTTCGTCCCGGACTGCGGAGTCAGTATGACGACGATGCTGTCAATGCCCCTGTCCTTTATGCACAGGTTGAGTGCGTGCCTGTACCTGTCGGCTCCGGCGTCGCCTAGGACGTCTATGGGATTGTTCCTGCTCCAGCTTGGCGGAAGGCCTTCACCCAGTTTTTTTATCATCTCGTCGCTGAGTTCAGCTAGTTTTCCATTCTCCTCGATTACCTTGTCCGTTGCCATCACGCCTGGGCCGCCGGCGTTGGTTATGATTGCGATGTTAGGCCCCTTCGACAGCGGGCCTTTAGCCAGCTTCTCCGATATGTCGAAGAGGTCGTCTATGTACTTGACCCTCACGATGCCGGCCCTCTTGAACGCCGCGCTGTACACGTCGTCGGAGCCTGCTATCGCGCCTGTGTGGGACATGACAGCTTTGCGGCCTTCCTCGTATCTTCCTGATTTTACTATCACTATCGGCTTCTGTATCGCGAACCCGCTTGCGGCGCTCATGAACTTGCCGGCGTTCTTGACGGATTCCATGTATATGACGATGCTCCTAGTCTTCGAGTCGCGGCCGAAGTAGTCTATGAGGTCCCCGTAGTCGACGTCGAGCATGGAGCCGACCGAAACGAAGTAGCTGAACCCTATCCCGCTCTCCTCGGCCCAGTCTATTATCGACGAGCAGAGTGCGCCGCTCTGGGAGATGAACGCGATGTTGCCCTCATGGGGCATGCTTATCGCGAAGCTTGCATTGAGGCAGATTCGCGGGTTGATGACGCCAAGGCAGTTTGGGCCGACAATTCTGATACCGTACTTCGTCGCAATAGCCCTAACCTGGCCCTCCAGCTTCAGGCCTTCCTCTCCAGTCTCCCTGAAACCTGCTGAGATTATGACAGCACCCTTCACCCCTGCCTGCCCGCACTCCTCTATGACAGCGGGCACCGTCTTCGCAGGAGTCGCAACCAACGCCAAGTCAACCCGACCCGGTATCTCCTTCACGCTCTTGTACGCGTGCACACCCTGCACGCTCACATGCTTCGGGTTGACCGGGTAGATTGTCCCGTTGAAACCGTGGCCTATGAGGTTGTCCATCAAGGCATACCCTACGCTGCCCTTCTGGTTGCTCGCACCAATCACAGCGACAGTCTCAGGCGAGAAAATATGCTTCAAACCCTTAGTAGGCAAAACGAATCACCGGTAGGATATGAGAGCGCAGCCTAAAAACAGAAGGCATATATATGGGGTTGCCCATATATCTACTTTTGTCATATATCGGATTTTGATACACTATGATACTTGACCCGTTTTTCCGTTGGCTGGCCGACCAGCAGGAGAGGAGGACTCTGGCGGTCGCATTATCCGCTGTCATCCTCACAGTATTCTTCGCATTCGGCGTCTTCTACATCCGCATAGAGACAGACTTCACAAAGGAGCTCCCCCAGGATAACCCAGCATTCGTTCTCAACAACCGCGTCCGGGACACATTCAGCGGACAGGATGCCATTTTCGTCCTCGTACAGGTCGACCCCTCCTCACAGAGCAAGAAGGCAGTGAAGGACATCCGCGACCCGCGAGTAATACAGATGCTCATGGACTTGGAGGATGAGGCAGTCGGAAAATCGGGCGTCGACAAGGCTCAGTCCGTAGTAGCACTCTTTCGGAGGGGATCTATACCTGGCACATTGGACGGCGTCAAAGGCCGGCTGGATGCCACCCCCGGAGCCAGCCAGTTCTACAACAGGGACTACAGCGCAACCACACTATCTGTTCTAGCGAACGTCGGCTCAAGCCCTGACAAGGTTAACTCGCTGACAGAGGACATACTCGAGAGCATCAGCGAGGTGCCAAAACCACCCGGAGTGAAGCTGACGATAACCGGCATGCCTCCGATAAGGGCTAGGATCGGGCAGATTCTCGTAAACGACGCAAAATATACAATAGCCCTGGCATCGCTCATAATACTCCTCCTCCTACTCGTGATGACCAAGCCGTTCATCAGAGGATTCCTGGTGTTCTCTCCCCTTGTTATGGCTCTCATATGGACTCTCGGCACAATGGGCTGGCTTGACATCCCGCTGTCAATGGTCACGGTCGGCGTAGGAGCCATGATACTCGGACTCGGCGTAGAATACAGCGCATTCTACGTGAGCGTCTACGATGCGAACAGAAAGAGGGGTGAAAGCCAGAACGATGCGCTCTATACCTCCCTCAGGGAGGTCGGGGCCGCGATATTCGGTTCAGCATCCACAACAGTGGTCGGATTCCTGGCGCTGCTTCTAGCTTCTATGCCTCTAATGCACCACTTGGGCTTCACCCTAGCGTTGGGCATAACATATTGCTTCATAACAGCGCTCGTATTCAACCCGGCGCTGATAGTGCTTGAAGAGAACAATTCGCCGCGTATTCTGCGGTTCATAGCCAGGATGGCGGGTCATAAGGAGGTCGGGGAGGAATGAGCTCTGTCAGAAGATTCTCCGAGATGTACGGTGGATTCATCGCAGACCACACGTTCATACTGCTACTCGGAGTCATATTCATATCCCTCGTTGCATCATACGGCAACAGCATGATAAAGACGCTTGCCATGGACCAGAAGGACTTCCTGCCAAAAGGGGACCCTGCTGTGAAGAGCATGAACTACCTCGAAGACGAGTTCGGCGGCGCTGAATCCGCGCTGATTGTAGTGGAACTGGACTCGACACAGTCAGGATCCAACGAAGTCAAGGACGTCCGCGACCCGCGCGTGCTGGAGTACGTCGACCTACTGGCGAAGAAGGCATCCCAACTGGATGATGTGACGTCGGCGTCAAGCGGCGCAGACCTGATAAGAACAGAGGACCGCATCTCACAGTCGCAGAACACGATAAACGCCCTCCTTAACGAGAACCCGCAGACTAGCCGATTCATCAGCAGAGACTACTCCATGACTCTGGTTTACCTGAACCTGCTCGACAAATACGATGAGACTCGCCTAAGCCAGGAACTGAAATCACTCATAGCCGAGACGCCACACCCCTCCGGAGTACGAGCAGAGCCCTCAGGTTCGCTGATGGTCAGCTCGTCAATAAGAGACCAGATTGCGCCAGACATGGAACGGACGTCGCAGTTCGCCCTCGCCGGAGTGCTGGTCCTGGTGGTAGTCACATTCAGCTCAATCAGATACGGCCTCACATCACTTTTTGCAATAGCATTAGGCACTATGTGGTGTTTCGGCTCCATGGGCCTCCTCGGGATGAGCGTCACCTCCCAGACGTCAGGTGCGGCTTCGATGATCATGGGTATAGGAATAGACTTCGGAATACAGGTCGTCTCAAGATTCAGGATAGAATCGAAAAAATATGGGATACGCAATGGAATGGTCGAGACGATGAATGCAGTGATAATCCCAATGAGCACCACAACACTCGCGGCCCTTATAGGGTTCAGGGCGATGTCGATGGGGGAGCTTACAATCCTGAAGGACCTTGCCACAATAATGTCCCTCGGGGTATTCTGGTGCATGATGGCAGCCTTAACTATCGTACCCGGCGCCTTGGTGCTGGGCGAAAGATACTTAACCAAATCTGGAGGCAAAAAATGAAAAAAATGTTTTACGCAACGGTCTGTATGATGGTCTTAGCCTGGACAGTAACTGCTCAAAGCTACGTGATGGTGAGCGGCACGTCGATGCCGATAACGTCGCCTTCCAATCTGATGGTCGACTACACGCTAAGCACCTACGATGCTACTCTCGAACCAGGTGATACTGGGACGCTTACTCTAGTGATAAGAAACACTGGAAGCCAGAGCGCCGAGAACGTCAAGGTACTAATACCTGACGTCCCTGCGATAAGGATAAGCAAAAGCTTCTACCTCGGAACAATAGGGGCTCAATCAACGTCTACCGTGTCTTTGACCTATCACATATCAGATAACGCAAGCATCGGGATAAACACGATACCCATACTGTTGGCATATGACGGATTCAACTCGGACAGTAGAAGGGTGAACAACATCCAGTCCAACTACGACTTCCCGATAAAAATCTACGGTAGTCCTAAGCTCATGATAGATAAGCTGGACTTGGGCGAAATCGACATAGGCGCATCATTCGACATAACGCTGTCAATAAAGAACGAGAACACCCTCGCGTACAGCGTAACCGCCGCACTGGAGGGCGCAGACCAGATGCAGGGCACGTCGGCAATTACATCGCAGGCAGCGCAGGCTGCAGCGTCCGCTGCGCCATCCCTAATGCAGCTAGCATCAAACCCCTCACTGATATCCGGGCTGACCAGCATGGCCTCGTCTGCAGCCAAAACCGGGAAGGCGATAACAATCCTAGACTCGGACAAGAAGTATGTCGGCGACATAGGCTCCGGCCAGACAGTGCCCGTTACCTTCATGGCTTACGTGAGCGACAACGCATTCTCAGGCGCATACACACTGCCCCTGACATTGGAGTATGAGAACAAGGGCCGCATGAAGCAGACGGAGAAGTTCAACATCGGCATATACGTGTCAGGCAAGCCACAGATTAGCATAACGAACGTGCACACCGACCCTGAGGAGATACACCAGGATGACAAGAACGTCGAGGTGAAGGTCACTGTGGAAAACATCGGCACAAAAGAGGTTGATGACTTCAGGATAACCCTAGAGCCGAAGAGCCCATTCAAAAATGCGAAATCCTACGTCCAGACGAAGAACCTTGGGATGCTTAAGCCGAAGGACTCCTCCACAGTCAGCTTCTACGCCGACGTCGAGAAAGGCACTGTTGAAGGCCTGTACGACCTTAACATACCAGTTGAGTACAGGGTTGGCGTGAAGAATGTGAACGAGTCCAAGAAGATACAGGTTGCGGTCAAAGACAGTCCAGACTTCCAACTGACCTCATCATCATCAACTGCTGCTGCAGGTGGGTTGGGGAAAATAACAATGAACGTGGCCAACAAGGGGGCTAAATGCGATTCAGTCACGGTCTGGGTAATGAAGAAGAGCGACCAGCCGTTCGACTTCAACGAGAAAAGCCAGTACATAGGAGACCTTGACACCGGCGAAAGCGGGGAAGCCAGCATCGGCTTCACAGTCGACGCAGCAGGAAAGGAGATGGCATACATCGTCCCGCTTGAGTTAAGGTGCACGATAGACGGGAAGGTTGAGGTCTACTCAGAGTCAGCGAAGGTGACAGTGTCAGGAAAGCAGGACTCAGGCAACACCACACTACTCGCAGTCGCTGCGATCGTCTTGGCTGCAATGGGATACCTCATCCACAAGGCATACAAAGGCGCGGCAAAGCCGAAGGCCAAGGATAAAAAAACAGGAGAAAACTTAAATGGCTGAGAAGACGCTGGAGGAGGAGTTGGAGTGGTTTGACGAGAGGTTCGTCAAGAGCATGGCGAGGATAAACTACCTCCGCCTCATCGAGTTGGGCTACACCACAGGCTACGACATACTGCAGCACATGAAAGGCCATTTCAAGCTGAAACTCAGCGCGGCGGCGGTGTACCCGGTGCTCCAATGCCTTGAATCAGACGGCTACACAAGGGGGGAGTGGGTGAAGGGCAAGCACCCGAGCAAGAAAAAGTATGCGCTGACCCCCAAAGGCAGGAAACTCTTGACCGCCTGGAGGCGGAGGATGCACAAACTGGTGGACGACATCATCAACAGGAGGGCAGAGAATGGATGCCACAGATGAGCTGAAGACGAAGCTGGAGAAGTACATGAAGAAGGCTGAGCCAAGATTCGCAGAGATTACTGTCCTCGATGAGAGGGGGGCTAAGGTGAAGGACACGGCCTTGCGGTACTACAGCGACGCGAAACACTTCCTCAGCAAAGGGGAGTACGTGAACGCCTTCGCAGCCCTCGAATACGCCGAAGGATGGCTCGACGCCGGAGTAGCGGTCGGCGCAGTAAAAACCAATTTAAAAATCTAGAACCCAAGTAATGTCGCGATTGCGAATGCGATAATTACTCTTCCTGGACAAGAGAACACCAGGTAATTTAGGTGCGCCTAAACATTTATATCCCTATACTCCCTATCTACTATTATGCCAGAGGAGAAAAGGGAGGAGTATCTTGAAGCCATTTACGGACTCGCTGAAGATGGAATCGAGGCCACCACCGGGGAGATAGCCCGGAGACTCAGCGTAAGGGATGGC
>JAZDIN010000062.1:0-29424 GCA_043804895.1 Candidatus Altarchaeota archaeon | reverse complement strand
TCATCCACGACAGTCACATCGACCACATACACGACGACACATTCGACGACAATGTCATCATTAACCACAACAAGTACCTCCACTTCCTCAACCATGAGCGGATTCGGCAGGCTGTTCGACAGGATATCAGAGCGGAAGGCTCTCATAACGACCACCTCCACATCCACGGTCACGTCCACCTCGCAACCGACAACCTCAACGACCATAGAGGGCATAACTCCGGCGTACAAGAACAAGTACACAATCGGCGCTGACGGGTGGGTCGGAGGCCGACGCGGCACGATAAATGACAGCCTCAAATGCTTTGAAATGGACAAGGAATGCTCCCTGAACCCCTACATCTGAATTCGCTATATATCCTGCCCCACTAATTGTTTTCCATGGGATTCTTTGACAGACTCTTCACAGGCAAGAAGAGCCTGGAAAATATTAAGTTATCTGGCCTTGGCCTGTGGATTGACGAGAGGATAAAGTATGAAACTCAAGGAATAGTCAAGGAGTCCAAAGATGCATTGATGGCAGTAGGCGAGCTTGTGCAGAAAATCCGCTCTGACGTGACGCTCCTGGATGGCCGAGGCTACAACGACATCGAGCCCCGCTATGACAAGATTCTGAGGACAGCCAAGCCATCCTATGCGAAGTCGATGCTCAAAGCCCTTGAGGGGCTTGACTTCAAGGGAAGCGCATTCGACGAGATTCAGGCATACAGGGCACGCCTCGCCGCGGCCCTCGACACTATAGGCAAAGTCAACTTCGGGGACGGGAAATTCCTGATGATAGCATTCCAGGATGACATGATAAAGATACAGGGGAATTGCAAGCGACTTCTGGCTGAGAAGGAGAGGTTGGATGGAATATCCTCATCAAACAAAAGCCTCCAAGAAATCACTGAATTGAAAAAGGAATACGGCCGTTACCTTGGGGTCATAGCTTCTCAGGAGAAGCTGAGGGTTGATTCATTGTCACTGAAGCGCGCAATCGATGCGAGCAAGAAGAGTCTGTCACTTGCGGCTTCGGAGCTTGATAGGCTGAAAAATGGCTCGGATGCGGTTAAGGTCGGGAAACTCAATTCTGAGATTGAATCTGTCGAGTCTGACATCAGGGAGATAGAATCGACAATCCACTCCCTTCTGAGCCCGCTGAAGCCAGCACTCAGGAAATATCAACGACCATCGGCTGAAGCCGCTGGTTTGATACGCCGGAAACTGCCTAGTCGAGTGGAGTCCATGCGACTGCCCCCTGAAGGGGACAGTTTCCGAGCGTATGAGAAGACTGTTCTGGATAACACCCACTCCAAGATTGTCAAGTCCCTGCAGGACAACCCGGCTGAGGCCTTCCTCACCTCAACGGAAAGCGACTTTGAGGCAATCTTCAGCGGCCTCGCCAATGCCTGCAAATCAGAGTCCATAGCACTCAAGGACTCAGGCAAGACCATTAAGAAAATCGAGGCCGCCTCCTCTATTCTAACTGATGACGTCAGGAAAAGACATGCCAGCCTAACGTCGAAGCTGAAAAATGTTCAGGCTGAGATGAGCATGATTCCTCTCAGGGAGGCTGAGGGGAAGATATCAAACGACATCCACCAGCTGGAACATTCATTGAAAAATGACATGGAATACCTCAAGGATGTTGAAGCTAAGCTAATGGATTCTGCAGCCGAATCGGGGAGGGAAGTCGAGGAACTTAAGACAAAACTTCTAGGCCTAGGTTTTGCTCTTTCAGAATAGGAGATACCGTCTGCCCCTTACGTGTATGTACTTCACCTCTTGACCTTGCTCTACACCATCCCTTCTTGGGAGCTCGTGTATGCTGCAGTCCTGTGAGTTCATTATCTGGATTCCATCAGGCCTGACCTCAGTTATTATCGCGGTTTTAACTTCAGGGGATTTCGCTATCACCGGCGCATCCTCAAGCTGATTCAATGTCGCTGACTCATGCTTGCCTGATTCAACGTCCGTGAGCTTCACGCTTCTTCCGACATCCCTCACCTGCAGGAGTTTGCCCTTGTGTTCGATGAAGTCCCCCTTACGGAACTGCGGGTGTTTTATCGAGAAATAATGCCGGTAGAGGACCTTATCCCCCTTCCTCCCGAATAGCTTCGATGAGTCTTTCACGAAGTAGCCTTTGTTGAACAGTGAAGTGACCTTCTCTCGGGCGTAATTCACAGAAGTCAGATAGTAGTCGAATCCGCCGCGGACCTTCTCGACATTGGAGACCTGGTCCCCGTCCAAGTTGAGGTCTATGTCACTGTCCCGCACCTGGAGCACAGCCTCATAGTATCCTGAACTCAACTTCTTGCATGTGTCGCACGTCACCCTCTCAGGCCAGACGTCGAAGCTGATGTCCTGCCTTGATGAGGCCTTCTCGCAAGTCGCTACAACATCAACTTGGACTGTCAACTTCCCCGCCTTCTCCTCGGATTTCACGCCCTCGATTCTGGTTCTCACACCGGATGGCGGCCTGATGCTCCTCTCAGCAAGCTGCCTTATCATCTCATCCTTGTCAGTGAACCATTTTCCCTTGAAGAGAACCCCCCCACAGCCGCACTCCTTGTAGGGTTCAGGCTTGACTGCTATGGGATGGTCCTTGAGGTAGCATTCGGCGCACAGGCCACAGGACGGCCTACCGCACACAGGACAGCGTAAATCGGCCATGGCGTATTTATATGATGATGGCCTATAAAATAGGACTATGGCCAGGAACAAGGAGCAGGCTAAGAAGGACGAGCTTGTCAAAGCCAACCTCGTCAGAAAGAGGGCTCCAGTCTGGGTTTTCGCCAAGACCAACAGGAAGGTCAGGGACAGCCCCAAATCCAGAAGGAACTGGCGCAGAAACAGTCTATTCTAACCGATTTTCCTTCACGTACTCGTATGCCTTCAGCGCTGCTGTGCATCCTTCGCCGACTGCTGTCGGGATTTGCATGACACCGCCTGTGACGTCACCTGCCGCGAACACTCCGTCGACGTTGGTCTTCATATCAGGGTCGATTTCCACGAATCCGTTCCCGTCCAACTCGACACCAATTTCCTTCGCAAGGCTGTTGGCAGGGTCCACGCCGACTGATATGAAACAGCCGTCTACCTTAACCTTCCTCAACCCCCTATTCGTCTCAACAACCAACTCCTCCAAAACGCCGTCCCCAAGAAACTCCTTCACATGCGACTCCAGTATAAACTCAACCCCCGCGGCCTTCATCTCATCAACTCTCCTTGCCTCACACCTGAAGGAATCCCTCCTATGGATTAAGTAGACTTTGGATGCGACAGTGGAAAGGTACAGTGCGTCGTCTGCTGCGGAGTTGCCGCCGCCGACAACGGCCACAACCTTACCCTTGAAGAATGGGCCGTCACATGTGGCGCAGTAGCTGACACCCCGGCCCATGTACTCCTTCTCGCCTTTAGCGTTCAACCTCCTGTGGTGGCCTCCGGTTGCGAGGATGACTGCGGTTGATGTGATTTTCCTATCAGAGAGGTGCAATTCCTTAACCTTCCCCTTCATCTTCAGCGAAACGGCCTCGTCGAATATGAACTCCACACCAAGGGACTTCGCATGTTCGCCCATCATGTCCGAGAGCTCCTGCCCCGAAGCCGACTTAACCCCAGGCCAGTTACATATCTCATAAGCAGTCCTCATCTGCCCACCCAATGCCATCCTCTCAACCACGACAGTCCTGAGTTTACGGCGCACACAATATATCGCAGCAGTCAAACCAGCAGGCCCCCCACCGACGATGATAACATCATAATCCATGCAGGATGTATTTAGGACACCTTGATTTTAATAGCAGCAGTACTGAGTTCATGACGATGCAACCCGTTGGTAACATCCTTTTTTTTGCATCTGTCCCTCTATCTTATCGCATATGGAGTCGTCCCTTAATGAAACAGCAACACCACTGTAGCACTCATCATCCCAGCCAGAGTATTGTATCCTGTCGCATATGGTCGAGTCATTTAAAGCCAGGGCAACATGAGTGTAACACTCACCCTTACCCCGTTGACCCTCTATTTTATCGCATATAGACAACTCAGCAGACTTTTTAGCTAATTCTATATAACACGTCTCAATCCAGTGGGATGATTCTTGTATTTGCCCACATATTGAGGGGTCATTTGAGGCCACCGCCACCATGGCATAGCATTCATCCTTTTGAAGTTGTGATTCTATCCCATCGCATATGGCTAGATCCTTTAAGTGACTGCTAACAACCTTGTAGCAGCTTTGTCTGGAGTACTTCTCTTGTATCTTATCGCATACAGACAAGTCATTGGATGATGAAGCAAGTTCATAGTAACACGAGTTTCTGTTCGATTGTTCCTCCGCCTTGTCACATATGGAGAGGTTACCCGTAACTATGCCAACACCCCTATAGCAGACGCTCCCGGGTAATTGTCCCTGTATCCTATCGCATATTGAAGAGTCATTCAATGCAGTTCCAATTATCTTGTAACAGTCATCTTTAGGTTCCTGCGCCCGTATCTTATCGCATACCGACAAGTCATTGGATGGTGAAGTGATGGTAAGATAGCATGAGTTCCTGTTCGTTTTTTCCTCTATTTTATCACAAATCGAGAGATTACCCTGAGATATTCCAACCTCCCTATAACAGACGCTCTGGGGGATTTGACCCTGTATCCTGTCGCATATTGAGGAGTCGTTCAGTGCAGCACCAATTATGTTGTAACAGGCATCTTTAGGCTCCTGTGCCAGTACTTTATCACAAATAGAAAGATCATTGGATTTTGCCCCGACGTTAAGGTAACATTCAAGCCGGATATGTTCGTCTTGCAGTCTGTCACATAGTCTCGAGTCATTCAACACTCTGGAATTATAGTAACAGTAATCCTTAGCTTTCTGGTTCTGTATCCTATCACAGAGCGTTAAATCCTTCAATGCCAAGGCAATCAGATGGTAGCAGCCGTCCTTAGGGTCCTGGTTTTGTATTCTATCACATATTGACGGGTCATTTAATTCCGCTCCAACCCGTTTATAACAACTGTCCCTTCCAATAGAGGATGATATACTGTCGCATTCCGCTAATGTTTGATCTGCCACGGTTTTTGATGAGCGGTTCAACTTCACCCCGAAGGTGTTGTAACACCACTCCTTCAGGGATATGTCTTGTATCCTGTCACATGCTGATAAATTACTCGATGCTCTACTGACCTCATAATAACATCCCTCTCGCACAACTCTGTTCTCTATCTTATCACATACGGACATGTTTTTAGACACCCCTCCCTCCTGTCTATGGCAGTTATCACTAACTTCCCGGTCCTGTATCCTATCACATGCCGCACTATTATCGACTGAAACATTTTTGCTGGGGTAACATAATTCCCTCTGCTTCGGATTCTGTATCTTGTCGCACGTGTTCGAGTCATCCACTGCAGGATTCGTAACAAAGAGATACCAAAGGCCTACAAGAACAAGCAGGAGCGTCCATAAAGATACGAGCACGATTAGGAGGTCTAGTGTGCGCATAAGGGAATATTACCTCTGCTATTTTAATAGGTACCCTAATAGCTAATCTGAGATGTCCAACCCTAAAACTTCCTGGCTCATCCCTGCTGTTGCAATATTGTCTCTAATGGGCCTTTTCACGTGGCAGCTTGGCGTATTCAATATGGGGGGGAGCACTGTAACATCCACCGGCTTCGCCAAACTTAAACCACAGCTTGCAGGCACAGGCCTCGAATATGACGGGAAATTCACCGCAGTATTCACCAATGGGATTGGGGCTAGGATATACGTCAAAAGCGTTGAAATAACCAGTGGGGGCGTAACCTGCTATGGTGAGTTGACCTCAAGCGTAATCAACCCGGGCGATAACTTCCAGGTTAGAGCTAAAAATTGTATACAGGGATATTCCGGTAGTGTATACAACGTAAATGTCGCCATAAACTATGATGCTGAAATTGGCGGTCAAACAATATCTCACACAGATTCAGGAACGATAAGAGGCCCGTTTGAGGGCTCAAGCGGGTCCTACAGCGGCTCCAGGGGGTATGAAAGCTCCTGGGGTTATGGCGGTATTGATGGACTGCACAAGTCTTTTGACTTTGGCATATGGTGGATAGTAGTCATAGCAATGAGTATCATCTATGTAATGGAGGTTCACACACGGTTAGATAAGTTCACCAAATCTACAACAATACAACTGCTGGCGGTATATGCTTTCATATTCCTGATTTGCTCAACATTCATATGCATCTTTGGGTTCGACCATCTGTTCAACACAAAAGACAATCCAGAGATAATGTTAAGACTTAGATACGGGTGGTTGATTGAGTCGACGATATACTTTATTATCGGAGTGGTGTTGCTCGCGTTGTCGGAATACAATATCAGAAGAGAAGATAAGCTGAAAACAACGATTGTGCCGGTGACACGGCCGTTAATAACGCTCCTGTCCTTTAGTTTGGTTTTCATTTACCCGTTCAGGGCCATAGCGGCAACTTTACAGCTTACTTCTGAAACTAAGCTTTCAGAGTTCGGCTGGACTTTGGAGGTGTTGATTCTAATCGGAATGGCTGTGACCTATCTCCTAGTGAACAGGAAGTTCGCGGAGAGTGCTGGTGAATGGGAACCCCCGGAAATCTTCTACTACGCAAAGAACATTGCCATACTCTATTTCATACTGGCTGCTGGATTCTTTATCTGGGGGGTGAACACTCTAGTGTACTCTGTTGGTGAATTGGATTTCCGAGGACTTTTAGTCGCACTCTTTATGACCCTTGGGGGGGCGGTTTTCCTTAAGGTGAATATTAAGGCTAAGCCGAAGGAGCCTCAAGAAGGCAGAGTAGACCCACAGCCCGCGGGCGGTGGGGGGCATATGCAACGGACTATATCTGAAGACTTTCTAAGGCTCGGGGGGATACTACTGTTTGGCATAATACTCCTATTCTACTTGATTTTTATGTTCAGCTCATTCATGTTCAATTATTAGGTTAAGCGTTATCCTCACCAGGGTTGCTCATCTGCCCCTCCCAACCATCCTTTCTTGGGGGATATACTCTTAAATTTAGGAGTATGATAGTTAGATGGAACAGATACGATGAAACAACGCTATAAGATTGCCCTAACAGTTCTGATTTTGTCTATATTATGTTCCGCCTGGTGTGCGGGACAAACAGTGGTTTTCACTGGTTTCCCTAAAATCAAGCCGCAGTTGTCTGCAACAGGCATGTATTCAGGGGAGTTTAAAGGGGTTTTCACCAACGGAGTTGGGAATATCATATACGTTAAAAGTGTGGAGATATCAGGTAAAGGCGTAACCTGTTATGGGAATGTGGAGCCACTGCTGGTTTATCCTGGTGACAACTTCCTAGTAAACGCAACAGGGTGCATGGAAGGGTGTTCGGGACTCCTGTACAACGTCGAAGTCAAGATTGATTATGAAGTCCGCGGGGTCAACATATCAGAACGCACGGACAAGGGAACTATAAGGGGTCCATTTGAGGGGGGAAAACATGACTGGTGTAAAAACGAAGAGATGAGGCAACAGATTGAAACAAGGATTGATGACTTCATTTCAACCCTACCCTTATTATATTTAATTATCCTGTTTTTTTCAGTACCTGTCACTATCCTCACCATACTCCTTAATAGATTATGGGGTGAGAGTAATACCTGGCTGAAGGAGACTGGACTTCTAATAAAGGCATTTTTAATAATCCTCTTTACATTATGCCTATTCTGTTTTCTCCCTTTAGACTCCTATCCAATATTCCCCCCCTCTGAGTCATTCCTAGACCCTCTTCTACGCGTGTTTTCCATGACAATAGTTCTCTTTACTTGGGTGGGTATACTACCCGGAATTGTCGCAGTTATGTTATTCTATCTCCTTAACAGAATCCAAGGGAAACAACACGTGGACGCAACTATTGCAGGCATCGTCTTCGTACTAACAACACTTTCATGGTTTACGGTTTACACTGCTCTAAATAGCTTCTTTTGATTACTTTAAGGGTTAATGTTACCTGAGCAGCAGTTTTCAATTCTTCCACCAATTCTCTTTTTATATCACATGCGGCTTTGTCCGCCTTTATCGCTAGGGTTCGGGAGCAGATGTAGTCGCTTTTTCTCACGACGAAATCCGCGGGGTGGGTGAGTGTGAGTTTTGGGTGGCCGTGTGCGTTGATGGTGTCTTTGATTCCGCCGCATTCGATTGTTATCTCGACTTTCGCATTCTCGTTCCTGACGGCCTTTTTGAATTCGTCAGATAGGTTTAGCATGGATTTGTCGGCCGCTACTGCGATGATGCAGTCTCCGCGTTTGCTCAGGTGGTTCGCCTTCGTGAACTCTAGTGTTGTGTTGTGGGTGGATAGGACGTTGATGTGGCCTTTTGCCTTGATCGTCTCAGTTGTCATCCAGTACGCTCTTGAGGACTTTGTTGTAGTCTGCCTTCACTCCCAGTTTGGTGAAGAAGTTGACTATATTCCATATGTCGCGCTGCAGGAACTCCATAGACTGCGGGTGGTCTAGGAGCACGCCTGCTGACAGGTCTATGACATACGGTTTCCCCCTCCAATCTAGTATGTTGTACTCCGATAGGTCTGCGTGCACCAGCCTCTCCCCATGCATCTTCTTAATGTACTTCACCACCGTGTTGTAGTACTTCTTCGGGTCATCTAACCTGCTGTCCTTAAGCCTCGGCGCCGCCACCCCATCCTCTCCTATGAACTCCATCACAAGCACGTTGTTGTGGACGTCAATCGGCTTCGGGCATGGAACCTTATCGCAGATTCTGCTCAAATTCTTGAACTCCTTCTGAGCCCACATGTACACGAGCTGCCTCCTGTTCTTCCAAGCCTGGAATCTCGGGTCTCCGCGGACGTACTTGCTCATGTGCCTGAAGTCCGAGGTCTCGACCAGGTATACCTTCAACACGACTTCCTCACCGTCCCTCACGCCGTAGAATATGCTCGCCTCCTTCCCTGTTGAGATGATGCTCTTCATCTCAGTGTAGGCTCCTTTTTTCGCAAGGTCGTAAAGGCTTTTGAGGGTCTCGTTGTCGAATACCGCCTCGCTTATTTTGCGGCTTGGAGCCCTCTGTTCCTCGGTTTTTAGGCCGCTCAAATCTATCTGCCTGTATAGGTCGTCCTCTTTCATGTGGGTAGACTCAGAAATATCTTATCAGTCTTCTAGGCTTTTGAGGTGTCCGTGCCTGCGCAGCCAGTCGGCCTGCTGGTTCGTGTAGCGCCACAATAGGTCGCCTCGTTCCTTGGTCTGCACCTCCCAGGGTTCGATCATGACGATGTTGCCCTCCTTAATCCATATCCTCTTCCTTATCTTCCCAGGTATCCTACACAGTCTCGTGTGTCCGTCAGCGCATTTTATTACCATCCTTCTGTCCCCAAGAAGCTGTTCGACTTCCCCCAGGAGCTGGCCTTTCCTTGGCAGTCGGACGCGGATTATCGGCTGGCCGTCGGCTCCGAGTTCGGCTGCCGTGTCCTCCAACTGTTTTTCCTCGAAATTGGTCGTTTCAGGCATCGTGCTTAATAATAACGCAGACTTATTAAATAGCATGGGCGTTTGGGAGAATCTGAAGACGAGGAATGTCGACGGCGTTGGCAGCCTCGTGTCTGTCGTCGTACAGGACAAAGGCAACGGTGAGGTTCTGATGCTGGCGTACGCTAATCGTGAGGCTCTCGAGAAGACTCTCGAGACAGGGTTGGCTCATTTCTTCAGCACCTCGCGGGGGCGGCTTTGGCTTAAGGGGGAGGAGAGCGGTAACACCCAGAAGGTGAGCGAAGTTCTTGTGGACTGCGACGGAGACGCTGTAGTGTACCGGGTGGAACAAACTGGCGGCGCATGCCACGAGGGCTATAGGACATGCTTCCACAGGAAGGTCACGAAGAGTGGTTTGGCTGTTGTTGGGGAGCGGTTGTTTAATCCGTCTGAAGTCTACAGGAAAAAATAGGTACTTTTAAAGATAGAATGGGATACTCTACTATGCGGGGCCTGGTTTACGTAGCGTTTCTCTCTATTGTAATTCTAGCCTTAGGTTGCGTTTCCCCTCCGAAACCGACTACGACAGCCACTACCCTAAGTAGGGCAGAGTCATTGCAGCAGGACAGTGCCTTCTACCGTGCCGCGGTATCCTCGTCTGACATCAGCAAATGCAACCAGATAGCTGAGAGCAGGATAAAGGACATATGTGTCAGGGACATAGCGGTCTCTTCAAACAAAGTTAACCTCTGCAAGAGCGTAGCTGCAAGTGACCTTAAGGACACCTGCTACTACAAGATTGCAATCAAGGTAAAGGACAAGAGCCTGTGCAACAGCATAACCCGTGACAACATAAAGCAAAGCTGCATTAGCAACGCCTGAATCATTCCTGTATGTTCGGCATCTGCCCATCCTTCTTCAGCCTGGACAGTATCGCCTTAGGGTCGCAGTGGTATATGTGGAAGAACCTAACTACTTCGCTGTTATCCTTTATACCCTTGTTTATCATGTACTGGAGAACCTTCTCCCTGACGAGGAGCTCGGTGAGAAGAGTCTTCTTCGTTATGCCGCACTTGTTCGCAATCTTCTCCAAAAGGAGTATGGGGTAGTTCGTCCTCTTTATGGCGTCAGTTGTGATGTCGTAGGCGAATATGTCCCCGAGGTGCACGACATCACCTTCAGTGCCAGATACTTCGGCCACCTGGGTAACCCTCCTGTACATCCCCCCCTTCTTGCGGTCAGGTAGCCTGTTTATCACAACTATCAGGTTGAGGAGGGGCATCATCCTAATCGGGACGTTCATGGGTTCGCCCATAAGGCGTATCGTCGTCTCGCGGGCGTTGTTCGCGTGGAGTGTGCCCATGCTGCCGTCAAGTCCGATGTCCATGGCGACGAACAGGGTCTCAGCTTCGCTTCCCCTAACCTCCCCTACGATGACCCTGTCGGGGCGCATACGCAGCGAGTTTCTGAGCATGCTGTGCATGCTCATGTAATTAGACTGGTCGGTAGCCGTCGGTGAGGCTTCGAGCGGCACCCAGTTTTCGATGAAGTCGAAGTTCAATTCCATGGTGTCTTCGACTGTGATGACCCGCTCGGTTTTTGGGATGAACATCGCAAGCGCGTTCAGTAGGGTGGTCTTCCCTGAGCCTGCTCCTCCTGCTAGTATCAAATCGACAGGCGAAAGTCCGAGCCCTTCGATACACACCCAAAGGAATGCCGCCAGTTCTGTGCTGATGCTCCCGAGCTCTATCAGGTCGAGTATGTTGTAGGGGATCTTTCTGAACTTCCTTATGGTGACTGCTGGGCCGAATGGGGCTGCCGGTGGTATGGCGACGTTCACCCTTGAGCCGTCAGGCATCTGGGCGTCAAGGAGGGGGTTTTGTTCGCTCAACTCCCTGTTGGCGTATCTTGCTAGCCACTGAACCAGGTTGTTGAGCGGCTCATGGGTCTCATACATCAGGTTTGTGATACACATGCCGTATCTGCGGTGTACGACGAACACCGGGGAGTTCACGTTGTTGACCATTATCTCCTCGAGCTGCTCATCCCTTATGAGGGGTCCGAGCCTGCCGTAGCCGAGGAAGACTTCATCCATCATGGACGAAACCATGTATTCGGCGTTTTCAGGCTTGACGTTTAGGTTCTTTATCTTTCCCCTGAGGAATTCCCTTAGGTAGGCCTCCTTCTCGCCTGTTGTGCGTATGTTCGTAAGTTGTGCGGTGGTTGCGTTTGTGTCTCCGACTATCGTCCTGCAGTTGCCGAGTATTCTCCTTTCCTCATCTGTCAGTTCAGGCGCAAGGTAGACGTAGTATGGTATCTGGCCGCTTTCGCCCTCCATTATCTTGACGTTGTCGTAGGAGTGGAGTACCTCTGCCATCATAAACTATTGTCCGAAGATAATAAAAACCGCAACCCTATTGGTTGTTTGTCGGCTGCAGCATGTTCTGTAGTTCGCCGCGCATCTCGTTCAGCCGCTCGACAAGCTTCTTCTCCTGCTTTTCGAGCATCTTTATCTTGGCTTCAGAAAGGTCCTTCTCGTCTGTCAGGTATTTCACGCCAGCCTCTTTCGTGGTCTCTATGAGTATGGGGCCGACCATCCTGTAGATCTTCTCCCCCTTGAGTGGTTCGACCTCCTTTCTGGCGTTGTCCAGGTCGGTGTTCTGAAGCATGAGCTGCTGCTTTTGCATGGAAACCACATGCAGCTGGTTCTGCATGTTCTGGAACTGCGCTAGCTTGTCCTGCACTTGTTTCGGCACGTCCATAGCCACAATACATACGAATTGGTGGTATATAAGACTGGGTTATTTTGCGAGTTTTATGCACATGTCAAGCCAGCGCAGGTATGTGTTGGCTGCGGCGCGTAGGGCGTGGAGGTCTTTCGCCTCTATTCTGAGCGTCAGTTCTCCGTCGTACTTGAGCTCTACCTTGGAGCGACCGTACGTGTCGGAGTCTATTTCAGGCTTTATAGACTTAAGGCAGGCTTTCGCGACATCTTCAGAGACCTTGATGGAGACAGTGAATTCATTCATTACAAACACGCGAGGTTCTGCAGCCTTAGGCTGCAGGGTAATTGAGTTGAGCGTGTTTGGAATAGCGCAGCCTAGGGCTGCGGTCGCCTATCTGGCGATTACGTCCTTCGTTATGTTCTCAGGTCTTTTCTTGATCCAGATGTTGCTTCGTTTCTCAGTGCACGAGTTGCATTTCATCTTGCTCTTCAAGAGGTCGTCGTACTCGTATTCGGCACCGCATTCTATGCAGACGTATGTCATTTCTCCTCCTCAGAAACCACTCTTTTTATTACTGGTATGTGGGTTCCGCCGGTGAATGTGTAGTCGCATGTCTTGCACTTCCACACTCCAGCTGCCTCCCTCCTGAGTTTTCCTCTACCGCAGGTCGGGCAGTTCCTAGCCTTCCTAGACTCAGTCTCTATCTTAAGCGCCTCATACCTTGGTTTGCGGCCTATTCTTGGCCCGTATCTGCCGAGGCTTCCTACCTTTTTTGTGTGGGTGAACATCGTGCCTATACTGTAGGTATTTTGCGTTTAAAAGCCCTATCCCTCAACTATTGACCTTATTTTGGGCGCGGTTTTGAACGCCTTGTCAACGCAGTCTTTGACCTCGTCCATGGTGAAGCTGCCGAGGCCTCCCTTTTGCATCGCATTTAGGGTATCGGTCGTCGTGACTGTCAGGCGGGCGTCCATCGCATATTCTTCCTCAATTGTCGGGTCAACTATTATCGAGTGGCCTATCTTGTGGAAGGTTATCGGTATTGGGGTGCATGTGAGCGGTAGTTTGCCTGCCCATTCGCCCCTTATGACCTTTCCATTCTCTAGCTTTGGCATGCGGCAGTCCAATATGGCTGCCGTTGAGGCTATACCGGATGCATCTATGAGGTTCCCGTCGTGGTTGAGGATGTGGATGTCTATGAACACAGCCCACACCTTCTCCGCGTCTATGGCGAGCTTTTCCATATCCATCATCTTCGATTCCCTGATTCCGCGGTCGACAACCCTCGCAACCTCTATCGCGTCTTCCCTTGGGGGGCCTGACTCGAACTGAGGCGAGGCTATCGGCCTGAACTCCGTGGACGTTGACATGATTCCTGAGGTCGGCTGGTCAGGGTATGGTTCTCCGACGTCCATGCTGATTCCTGCAATGACTTCAGTGTCTCCGAGCTTGACGTAGGCTGAGCCGCACGCCTTATCGGCTGCGTAGCCCTTTGTTATCGTTAGCTGCCTCATCTCATCAAATGCTCTCCCGTCTATCCTCTTGCCTTGTGATATTACGTTTGTTATGTAGTCCCTCTTCAGGTAGTATTCTATGTTCATTGTGGCACCTCCTTCTCCAACAGCGCCTTCCTCTGCAGTTCATAAACCTTAAGGCAGCCTCCGTACGCCATATCAACAGTCTTATTGAACTCCTCCTGGGTCAGTTTACCGTCCATCTGCAATAGGACTATGTCTCCTGTGCGCGGGACCACTGCCATGGGGATGTCGCATTCGCCGAAGTTGTCCTCCTCCTTCATAAGGTCCAGGACTATCTCGCCGTCGACCTTACCTGCTGCGCATGAGGCGATAAGGTCCTTCATCGGTATCCCAGCATCAGCGAGCGCGAGTGATGCGGCGGTCAACCCGGCGCATCGTGTCCCTGCATCGGCTTGCAGCACCTCGACGAACACGTCTATGGCGGCGCTCGGGTAATGGTGCACTTGGACTACGTTAGTCAGAGCTTCGCTGGATATCTTGCTGATTTCAACGCTCCTCCTGTCAGGCCCTGGCCTCTTCCTGTCATCCACGCTGAACGGGGCCATGTTGTATGTCAGCCGCACCGTAGCCTCGGTTGGGTTCTGCAGCCTCTTCGGGTGCATCTCCCTCGGGCCGTAAACGCCTGCCAGCACCTTGTTCCTACCCCACTCCACGTAGGCTGAACCTTGGGCGTTCTTTAGGACGCCGACCTTCATCTTTATCTGCCTCATCTCGTCAAACTTCCGCCCGTCATAACGGACGCCATTGTTTATCAACTTCAAGTCGCTTTTTCCGCTCATTTCCATCACTTCACAATTTCGAACCTGATTTCAGGAACTCAGCCATCCTGTTGGTGAGGCCTGTGGTGTGCGCTTCGGCTTCCACCTTCTTTATCGCATCAACTGCGAGGGGTAGGTTCCCCTCCTTAAACCATACTAGGCCGTTTTGGCCGACCACTATCCGTGATCCGCTGTACTGGCGTATTAGGTCTATCATGGACCTCTTCTTCCCTATAATCCTCGGGACCCTTTTTGGTTTCACACTGATTACGTAGCCTGAATCAAGCCTCAAGGGCCCGGTAAGCTGAGCCTCCTTAATCTCGTCAACGGACGATATCTTAGCGCTTATCAAATCACCGACATTATACGTCTCCTTTGGCCCCTCATCCCTCCTTGGGCCGCCTCCTCTTCCGCCGCGGGAGTCCATGTCCTTGGGCGGCCTTAGTATGCACTTGTAGGGGGCTTTTATGTCAACTGCGTAGACTCCTCCGAAGTCAGTGTCTATCACGCCGACGACAACGTCCCCGACTTTCGGCATGTAGGCCCCGTCCAGGGGTATAACTGAAACGCCGTTTTCCTCGAATCTGGCGAGTCCTTTGACGAGCGAGTATGTCTTTCCGTTCTCTGTCCTGCATGAGTTGTCGCACCGCAGGTTCTCTCCAATGAGTTGTCCTGGGAGCACAAGGTCCCTGTCATTCACGTTATTCATTTTTGATTACCTTAGTTTTGATTTCGCCGTGTGTTGCGCCGTTTAAGCGGCTGTAAAACTCATCCTGTATTCCTGCCGGGATCTCTATCAGGCAGTACTGTTCCCCGCCCTTCCACTCCTCCTTCTTCAACTCCCCCATCTCCTTTAGGATGTGGTAGAGTCTGCCTGCATAGGCTGGCGGTATCTGCACAGCCACCTCTATCTTCTCGAACTTTATGGGCAGTATCGGCTTCAATGCCTTGACTACCTTCTCGACCTGCTCGTTGGCGCTCTTCGATATCACGACTTCGACGCGGGCCTCCTCCATTGCAGCTTCGATTCGCGCGAGGGGGTGGGGGGTCTTCGTCTGCGGGTTTATCGCGTTCCTGGCTATTATCCCCGCAATCTGTTTTCTGCGTTCCTCGTGCATCAGCCTCTTCTGCTCTGTGGTCAGGTGGAGTTCGCCTTTCAGGAGTATCTCCTTTATGGCCTCCTTCACGTCTTTGACTTTGAACAGGTCCTTGACGTGCTCTTCGCTGGCCTTCTCCCCGGTCTTGCAGTCCTTGAATATATGTTCAACTGCTAGGACGTCCTCGAGGCTGACGTTTTCGCCGCCCCTGTACTTCATGGCCTTGTCGGCGTCGACGAATATCTCGTACGTCTCTCCGTGAGTCTTGAGTCTTACTATGACGGCTTCATCTAATGTTACCATCTCTTGCTTCCCCATCCACACATAAGAGGCAGATGATTACGAACAGACATACCGCGGCTTTCAAGCCGCGTAATCCCTGTTCGTAAGTTCATACCGCACATCCTTGGTGCGGTATGATGAATTGACTGATGATCCTTACTCCTTCTTTTCCGCGTGCGTTTCGAGCTCCTTCCCAAGGCGCTTTATCGACTCCCCTATCTCAGCGGTTTTGACTGGGGCGTATTTCCCGCCGACCTCAATCGATATCATATCGACGTTCTCGGCCTGTATTTTCCCTTCTGACACGCTGCTCAATGATATCAGCGAGAGGTTTATTGCGTCCTGCCTTCCGATGTCAGGCTTGTATCTCTCCTCTAGGAGTTTCTCAACGTCCCTCTTGCCCATTCCGATTGCGCCTGCCTTGAATTCGGTGAACGCCCCGCTCGGGTCGGTCTCGAAGAGGTGCGGTTCGCTGTTCACGCCTGCTATCAGGAGTGCTGTTCCGAACGGGCGGGCTCCGCCGTACTGCGTGTAAGCCTGTTTTATGTCGCATATGTCCCGTGTCAGTGCTGATACGCTTATAGGTTCGCTGTATACGAGCCTGTTCCTCTGCGCCCTCACGCGGGCGTCTTCGACAAGCCTTCTCGCGTCCGCAACTAGGCCTGAGGTGGCGACGCCGATGTGTTCGTCAATTTGGAATATCTTCTCAATGCTCTTCGGGACTATGAGCTTGCTTGTGACGTTCTTGTCAACAGCCAGTATGACACCCGTATTGTATATTATGCCGACAGCTGTGGTGCCCCTCTTGACAGCCTCCCTGGCGTATTCCACCTGGAATAGCCTGCCGTCTGGGCTGAAAACCGTTATCGCGCGGTCGTACGCCGCAGGACCCTGAGGATACATAACCAGACCCCAATTCACTCCTTCCCTTAAGTACCAAACATTATGGAGTTTGCCTTTAAAAAGGGTCAGCGGAAAATGTCGCGCGTCCTGTTAAGCCGCTCAGCTATGGTTTTCCCCTCTTTATGCTGGTAACCGCGCGTCTCTCCGACGTAGTCCAGTAGGTCGCCTACGGCAGCTCCTGTCAGGCTTGCAGACTGTGTGACAGATATACCGCGGCTGTGCATCCTGGCGGCTATCTTTATTCTCGCCTTCCCGACGAGTCCTCCCTCGAAGAGGCCGTTTTGGCTGTCGAATACTTCTATCTCCGACAGTACACCGTTCAAGTCGCCATTTGAGAGGAGTTTCATGACAGATTCGACAAGCCATTCAGTCTTCTCCCTCATGTGAACCTTTATGAATATCTTGTGGAGGCAGTATGTTATCATCGCCATCTTAATATCCTCCTCCTTCTGGCTGATGGCGGCATCGTCGCTGAAGTAGCTGGCCAGCTCCCTCAGCTTCACCGAATCCTCCTTCGAGACCGCATCCAATGCCTCGCTTACTCTGTTCACTTTATCATCCAACCGAACTTTTCTGCCAGCATCTGATTCACTTCGCCTGGCGTAATTATACCATATTCAGTCACTAGCTTGCTTATGTATTCCTTTGATGTCACGTCAAAGGCTGGGTTGAAGACTTTAACCCCTTTTATGTCTGCGACCTCCTTCGGGTCGCGCTCCTCAATCTCCACAACCTCGTAGGGTGAGAATTTTATGCTCTCAGTGCAGACAATGAACTCCACGCCGGCTTGTTTGCCAACAGCAGCCACCTGGCTTGTGCCTATCTTGTTAACGACATCACCGTTTGCGTAAACCGTGTCTGCGCCGACCATGACCTTCCTCACGCCCTTGTGCAGCATAGTGTGATATGCAGCTGAGTCGACTATCAAGGTAACGTCCACGCCGCCGGCTGCAAGGTCTTTGGCTGTGATGTGGCCCTGCAGTCTCGGCCTCGTCTCGCAGGCGTAGACTTTGAACCTTTTTCCATCAGACCATGCCTTCCTGAGTACGTTGACAACCGTTGTGCTGTTGCATATGGTGAGTATGACATCCCCCTCCTCGACAAGGCCTGCCCCAATCTCCGCGACCTTTCCAATCGAAGATTCAAGCCTTGAAATAAAATCAGCGACATCAGCCAAGAGCATTGGTCTAGCAATTGCGGGGTCGTCGCTCTTGTGCTCCTCAGCCAGGTATAACACATAATTTACCGCATTAGGTAGGGAAACCGCAGTAGGCCTCGCATCCTTGAGAACATCCCCTGCTTTCACAAGCTCATCATAAGATGAGCCGTCAACTATCTCCTCCTCTAACGCCTTAGCTGCTGCCACGGCAATCATCAGGGCGCCTCGCACCTCCATCGACCTAATCTTACTTGCGACGGCTCCGACAGACATAATAAACATTGGGAACAATACTAATTAATGTGAAAACCGAGTTGTCGAGTGTTGACCTTAGGGTGCTTGTGAGGGAGCTTAAAGGCATGATTCTCGGTTCCCGGGTCGATAAGGTATACCTTGTCGGGGAGCGAGAGCTTCTAATAAAACTCTATGGTAAAGGTTCCCTCGACCTCGTTTGCGCCCCAAACTTCATTTGCGTGACCCGTTACAAGAGGGCTGCTCCTGAGCGGCCTGATTCGTTTGTGATGCAGTTGCGCAAACACCTCCGGGGGTCCTTTGTACGGGACGTCGTGCAGCACGGCTTCGACAGGATAATAGAACTCCACCTCGACAACCACATCCTAATACTGGAGCTCTTTAGCAAGGGTAATGTGATACTCTGCGACAAGAACATGAAGATATTAGGTCTCTTGGATTGGCAGAAGTGGAGGGACAGGGTGTTGGGCGTCGGCAGGACCTACGATTACCCGCCCTCGGTCGTCAACCCCTTTGAGGTTGATGAGGTAAAATTCATAGAGGTAATGTCAGGCTCCGGCAGGGGTGTCGCCTCCACGCTTGCGACGAAATTCAGCCTCGGCGGCTTCTACGCAGAGCAGGTGTGCGCCAAGGCAGGCCTCGACCCTAAAGCAGGCTGGGGTGAGTCTGACGGAAGCGTGTTATGGGATGCATTGTGTGATTTCACTCTTCAAGCTGATTCAGAAGTTGAAGCACGCTTATCTGCGGATAATGTGACTCCGTTCGGCAAAGGAGGCAAAGGATACCAGACTTTCAACGAAGCCGTGGACGAGTACTTCAGCATGCGGGAGTCAGAACAATCCAAAGCTGATGTCGAATCCAATGTAGCGGGAAAGAGGAAGAAGATAGGAGAGATAATTAAAAAGCAGGAGGATGCGCTTGCGAGGGCGAGGGAGGGAGTTGGCGCCGAGAAGATGAAAGGAGACACCCTCTATCAGGCGATGAATGAAGTCAACGCCATCGTGTCATACGTCAAAGAGGAGCGGAGGAAAGGGGCAAGCGACAGTGAAATACTCGAATGCCTGAAGAGTCACAGTATCGTTAAGGGGTTGGATGGTTTTATTTTAACACTGGAGTTTGATAATGAGGGTTGACTCTATCCTGAAGAAGAACGCGGCTGCGGTTGTGTTCCTTGTTTCGCTTGCTTTTAGGCTGATGCTAGACCTAGTGTTCATCCTACGCTTCGGATGGCATGCTGTGAACCATGTTGAGACGTGGCTTTATGTAGGCGTCGCTCATGGCACTCATTTTCCAGCGAACGGTGTCAGGGACCCGACGACATGGATTTTGCGTTTCGTCGGGGCCCTGATGCCTGGCGACATGACATTGTATGGTGTGGTTTTGCTGTCAGCCTTACTTTCTGCCTTCACAGCCATGCTCCTCTACCTTCTCATGCGGCAACTGTATGATGTCAAGACAGCCTTCATCGCAGGGATGATATACGGGGGGATGGTTGAGCCGCTGTCCTTGAGTCTGATGGGATTCACGCACGACCACCTGCAGCTTGCAGTAGTGGTTGGCAGCCTATTGCTCGTCGTCAAGGCAGCCAAATCCGGGTTTTGGAGGGGTCTGCTATTGTCTCTAGCGTATGTGGCTGTGGTTGAGGCTTCAAAAATGGTGAACGATACCATTTTGTTCGGCATAGGTGTCGCTGGTGTTTACGTCGGGTACACGACCTTAGAGTACCTGCGAAGTAAATTCCTCGGCAAACGGATGGCTGATATACTCTACCCCCTATACATAGCGTTTGCGGTCGCATTACTCCTCGGCTTTGGCGGCAGGATTATCCCAGCCATACTCGAGAGCGAACTTGGGGGGCTGCCGCAGGGTAGGATGGGCAGCGCAGACGTTGTTCCCATGGGGCTTCTGACATTCTTCCTGCGGTACAATCCGCTCATATTCCTTCTGCCGTACGCGTTCGTCGCAGCATACGGGAGGAAGGATACAATCGGAATCACGCTGACCATACTCGGGCTGATGATGGCTACAGTCATGGACCGTGGCACGAGAATCTCGGATATTGGGATAGCGATGTTGTTAGCGTATGCGCTAGCGGACTGGGGTGTTAAGTTGAAACGGATTGTCTTCAGCAGTCTTGCATTCACAACTGCTGTCGCGGGCGTGATAATCACACTCCTGTCTTCAGGGGTTGGTGTCTTGAAGGGCTTGGTGATGCTCATTTCATTATCTGTCCTGATGGCTTTCCTCTACAAGCATAAGAGGAGAGTGACTGTGGACGGCCTGGAGAGGAATGTCGGCGCCGTGTTCATTGCCTCCATCTCATGCCTTGGGGCGCTTTATTCTATCTTGACCTGGAATGTTGCCCCCTGGTGGTTTTGGGTGCTGGTGTTCGCAGGATTCATTCTTGCCGCATTTTTCCTCTCCTATCCTCAGTTCAGGTTAAACGCGGCAATCCTCTTCTCACTTGTGATTTTAGCTTTCTCATATGCCTCCTTGTCAAGGGCGGTGTTCGACCCGTTCGTTCGGGGAGTATACTCTTCGATTTTCCTCCTCGGGGTCGCTGCAACACTCTACGTCATATACAAATGGGTGGGCGATAAGCGTGTGTTAGCCGTCGTCGCATTAGTGCTGGTGGCCGGGTTCGTCACTAACCTAGCCTACATATACACACTTGAGGGCAGGAGGCTGGTCTCCGAGGGGGATTACGTCATCCTCAAATGGCTTAAGGACAACAATCACGGTGGCAGGATACTCACAGCCTGGGACTACGGTTACATGGCAGAGGTCGTGTCAGGCCTCAAGTCAGTCTCAACGCCGGCGAAAATAGAAAAGGGAGTGCATGACATGGTGTGGATGCCGTACCGTCAGGCGGCAGTGAATTTCAGAAAAAGCAATGTCAGCTACATACTCCTCAAGAGCGAGAGCTTTGATGTCGTTAAAGGGGTTGACGGGCTCGCCTACCGCATCATGGGGGGGTTCGTGATGACGCCCGACCACGTCCCACCAATAGACTTCTCAAACAGATACACCATATACAAGCTGAGGCATAAGACAGCTGACCGCTACTTCAAGCTTCTCAGGAACGAGACCGACCCTGTGACAGGCATGGAGTACCTGCTTTATGAGGTCGATTTGGAGCCGACGCCGCTTGAGATGAATTCCTCGATTGCGGGGGCGATAGCTATCAACGTCGGGGCAGCCAAAACTGCAAGGATGATTATCTCAACAGTGGAGATACGCAACAACACGTTCAACAGAACCTACCACCTCCTAAACAACGAACAGTTTGGCGAGAACGAGGTGAAGGAACTCACATATCCTGTGGTCGGATTGGATAGGTTCAACTGTGACCTGATGGCTGGGGCCCCGAGGAACGGGGGTTGGAAGAGCAGTGGAATATTAACCTACCAGAATCCGAGGCCAAGAATGGACACTAACATCACAGTCTCCATCTCGGAGGCTCGGACACTAAGGCAGGTGGAATCGTACAAGACGATAGTACAATTTGATACTGGGCAAAAGAAGAGCATAAAGTACTACTTCAATTACATGGAACCCTACGTCGACTACGTCCTTGACGTGAAGGCATCACCAGGCCTCCAACTCGTTGCGAACGAGTCCACAAACCCACTAATGGAGGACGTGAGGATTGTCGAGGTATTCTGCTAGGGCGTCCCCACGCCCCTCACCAGTCCCGAACCCATCTGGCCTTGCGAGAACACGATATCAAAGCCCCAGGGAACAGCTACCGCGACTATGGACAAAAGCCATGCCATGATGACGAAGTCTAAGAGCGCTGAATATTTAGGCCCGCCGTCCACCATCTTGATTGAATATGCCGAGAATCCAGCGTGTATCAAGAGTATGATGAATAGCATATCCTCAACCATCGGGAGGTTTATATCGCCGATAGCTGGTAGGAAACCTGCCGTGAGGCTGCTGACGGAGGGTGTCTGCGCGACCGCTGCGAACGATTTCTTGAATGTGTTGTCCAGGATACCGACCATCCTCAGGGTGGAAAGGGTGGCGCCGGCCACGCCAAGGAGCGTCCCATAGTATATGCCCTTTACGCTTGAGGCCATCTGTAGCCTCAGCTCCCTCAGCGAGAGAATTTGTATGAAGTTAGTGCTTATCAGTTCAGAGGCTTTCTCGGCGTTCCCTCCCAGGGTAATGATTTGTATGAATATGCTACCGAACTTCTCTATCATGTTGCTTCCGGTCTCTCCTGCGAAGTACATCCATGCCTGGAATTTGTTGCACCGGATTTTAAGTCTTGCATAGAGTTTTTGCACTGCCTCGTTCAAAACGCCGAACTCGTGTATCCTAAGCCCTGCTAATGTCCCACCGAGCGTACCTCCGCGCGCCGAAAGCGAACCCCCAAGGGAGCGTATGAACGCGGGAAAGGCCTGGTCTTTTCGTATTATCGCGGATTCCATCTGGTTTGCCATGTAGCCTATGATTGCCAATGGGGTTAGGGTCATCGCGATGAGCACTGAGTTCCATGGTAGGGGTTGTGTGATGAAGAGCACTACCCCCAGGATAGTGCATGATGCCACGGCTGGCAGGATGATTGACCTCATCTTAATGTACTCCGGAGGTTTGATTGGTAGCCGGTGGCATATCTCGTCGTGTGTGATGAAGCTGTCTATGAATATTATCGACAGCACATCTATCAGAAGCAGCGTTGCGCCGCTGAGCGCCACGAGTAAGACTATGTCGTATCCAAGTATCAAGGGCAGCATGAATGCTATCGTCATCATGAACGCCACCGCAATAGTCAGCGAGACCAGCGCGTCCTGGACGAGGCTGAGGGTCTGGAGGCTCTGCTTGTACTCAGTGCCGAAATCCTCCATTACTGCGGACTGTTCGTTCTTAAGGAAGACGTCTATGCGCTCCCCGAAGTCGAATGCCGCGCTCATCCTGTCAAGGAAGTTCCCGAGTATCTTCGACGGCACCATGGTAGAGAGCTTCCTGCACGTCTTCACGATGCCGAGGTTCCAGTAGTCTGAGAGGTAGGCCACCTTCTCCATCACCTTCGCTATCTCCCCGTATTCGATTCTCTGTGAGGCAAGGCGGAATAGCGCGCGGCGTTTGGCGTGCAGCGTCGACATCGAGCCGGTGTATGTTATGAAGTAGTGTATGTTCTCGTGAATGTTGACCTTGATCCTCTCTATCCTGTAGAAGGGGTAGCCGAACACCACCAGTAACCCGAGGATTAACGCCGAAAACGGCATCATATAAAGCACCATGGTAAACTCTCCAAAGTCGAAGAGGTCGCCGTACAGCATCACGAACAGGAACGACGTGATGAAAAGCACAACGGTAATCAGAAGCACTGGGGCGACCAGCCTCTTGAAGAAGTCATCCAAGTTCCGGTAGCCGGCTAGTCTCACGGACTCCTCGAAATCCATCTTAGATGTTGAAGGGAAGACCCCCCTTACCCTTGTAGTAGTAGGTTTTGATAATCTCCCAGACGTCGAAGTAGTTGAATATCTTCTTTTCTACCATCTTGTTTATTATTTTCGTGCGGATGGTCAACTCATCGTATATCCCCCTCACGTCCTTATATCCGAGCTGACGCGCTATCTTCTCCTCGAGGATGTAGCTGTTGTGCCATCCTAAGAACCCGAACTCGTCTGTCGCTGGAACCCATTCGAAGACGTTTGCGGTCGCGACCTTGCCGAGCTCGTCGTAGTATTTTATGAGCTCTGTGACGGTTTGCACCCTCCTCACGAACCTGCCGTGGAGGTAGACCGCCTGCTGAACCAAGACTACGTTGAGGTTGTCGACAGACGCTATTGGTACGTTAATCGGGTGACCCGTAATCCTCTGTATCATCTTGTGGGGGTCGCCAGCGTGGAATGTACTCATTACAGGGTGCCCGGTCTGCATGGCCTGGAACGCGATGTTACCCTCCCTATCACGAATCTCCCCAACGATGATGTAGTTCGGCCTCGACCTGAGGGATGCGACCAGGAGGGTCATCATGTTCACGTCAGTTTCCTTCCCAGACTCCCTTGTTACCAGGTGCTGCCAGCATGGGTGGGGCATAGTGACTTCTGGCGTGTTTTCTACGCTGTATATCTTCGCGTTCGGCTTGATGAATGTGCTGATTGCGTTCAATGTAGTTGTCTTCCCTGATGCGGTTTCCCCGCATATGAAAATGCTCATCCCGTTCTCAAGGCACAGCCACAAGTAGGCCGCGAGTTCCGGAGGGAACGTGTGCCAGTTCACGAGTTGTGTGACACTTATCGGGACTTTGCTGAACTTACGTATGGTGAAGCTGGAGCCTTCGAGGCTGACCTCCCTGCCGTATATGAAGTTGACCCTTGAGCCGTCTGGCATTATGGCGTCGACCACCGGTTGGGCTTCGCTCACCGGCCTCTCGACGCGTTCGCTCGAGTCGAAGACGTATTTGTCGAGCTGCAGGTCTGTGTTGAATATGATGCTCGTCGCAACCATCTCGAATATCTTGTGGATTGTATAGACTCTGGCTACTCCAATGCAGTGTATGTCCTCTATGTAAGGGTCCCTCAGGAGCGGCTCCAGTATACCGTACCCGACCCTCTCTCTTATGAGGAAGTACTTCAGTTTTTCGTACTCTGATTGCGTCAGGTTTATCTTCTTGACGCCGCTCAACTTCACCATCAGGCTCTCTATGGTCCCTTTTTTCATGCCTGTGCTACTTATCTCCCTCCCGTCTATCGTGACCAGGTCGTTCATCAGCTTCACGAGTATGTCGCTTAGGTCCTCCGTCGTGTCGCTCGTGTCCATGCTGTGCGCTATCTTGATGAGCTGGTCCGATATCTTGTTGAACATCTCGGTCTCGCGTGGCGTCATCTGAGGCTCAACTGCTATGTACTGGATTTCGTTCTCCCCCGGCTTTCTGAGTATGTGTATGAAGATGGGGTCCCCGACTGGGTACATAATGTTCGGGAACTCGTTATCCTTCAGGCTCCTGTCCAACTGGACGTAGAACTCCGGCTTCTCAAGACCCTTCGTGGCTAAATACTCCTTTAGGTGTGGGTTTCTGGCCTGCGCCTCCTGAAACTCCTTCTCGTCTGACATTCTAACACTCCTATACTAGTCCTCCGATGTCTATGACCATACCCTGTCCTGGTTCGACCCTGAATGCTATCTGCGATACAACCTGTAGCTTAGGCCTCTTGAACCTGCTCACTGTCATGTACTTCTTGGCTTCGCCGCCGAGCGTTTTCGTCCCGAATTCAAGGTATACGTCTGACATGGACCTTATTAGCGTGAGCAGGCCCTTGTTTAGGTGTTCCGGGTCTACTGTGAATATGACGATTTTGCCTTTGTTGACTATCTTTTTGAAGAACTTTATTGCATTGAATGCGTTCTCCTCCTTTATGTTACCCTGGACGAGGAGGAATGACAGGGTGTCTATTATGATAACGTCATTGTCGAAAAGCTCCTGGGCTGCAAGCAGGCGGTCAAGGAAGTCGTTGCTCAGTTTTCCACCCCCTATGAAGGGGAACATGGGGATGAACAGCAGGCGCTGCCCTATTAGGTACTCGTCTACGGTGTAATGCAGCGAGTCCATCTGCTGGAGGAAGTCCTTGGTGGAAAGTTCCGAGCTTATGTATGTAGCGGTCGCCCCGTTGACAAGGAACGAGTAGACGAGGCGCTGCACGAGGAGGCTCTTCCCAGAACCGTCTTTGCCTTCTATCAGAACCAGAGAGCTGTATGGGAACTCCCCCCCGAGTTTAGTGTGCAGCATGTCGCGGGCTATCTTGATATTTATGTAACCCTCTGAAGACTCCTGTTTAGTTTCCTTCTCAAACATGCTATTTAGAGTATTATACTTTGGTATATATCTATTGGTGTTGCTGGCTGCCAGAGGATTTTCCTATCGCATCAGCCGGGGGCGACCCCATCTTCAGGATGCCCTCATTCGGTTCCCCCTCCCTCAAGAGCGCCGCGGAAAGGTCCACCAGCTTTTGCATGCTCTCCTCGATGCTGTCCAGGCGCTTTTTGTTTTCGCGACCCATCTCAAGCGTCTTAGATACGGTCTCACCAAGGGAATCAGTTTTTGACTCCAGGTTATGTATCTTGTCGTTAATCTGTCGTTTGGCTTCGTTGAACTCCTTCACTTGCTCAGCGATGATGTCCAGGCGGATTGTAGTTACAGCCTCCCCCCCTCGAGGCTTCAGAAGCCCCAGTTTCACAAGAATAGAGTGTATCATCGCCTAAGCCCCGGATTAAATTAGGTTCCGGTATTAAATAAGTTAAAATAATCCCCCTAGCATATCAGGGATTGTCTCCTCATGATTTGTGTCACGCAGTCGCTTTGCTTAAAAGGGCTTATGAATGAGTAGCACAGGCTCCTGTTGTCGAGCTTGTAGGCCACGCACATCACGCACTTCTCGTACATTACCGTAGTCTCAATGTCGTCTGAGGGTATCCTCTTGCAGACTTCCATGCTCTTCAGTTCTATACCGGTCTGGGCGTAGCAGTTGAAGCGCTTCATCTCATCCCCTACCTTGTCGCAGACGGTGTCGTTCTTCCTTGACAAGGCCAATGTGACGAAGCATGAGTCACGCTCCCACGTGTCCTTTTTACGCTCGCACGTGTCGGCTAGGTCAAACATCAGCGCGTAGTAGACGACTGAGGCTGCGATGAGTACTAAGATTATTGCGATGAATACCACAGCCCACTTGTTGAAGCTTATGCGCTCGAATATTCGTATCTGCTCCATCTTCTCAGTTTTAAAATCGGGGCGGTACCCTGGCAGGTGGAGATTCTCCTTAGCGAGTATCTCCTTGGTCTTCTCTATCCCGATGCGGTTTATGAAAACATTCTTTATGATGTTGTTCATGAGGACCTTCAACTGCTCATCCTTGAGCTCGTCCTCTGCAACGCCCATCTTCTTTATTTCTTTGTTGACGTTACTCACCCCGTCCATGCCCTCGTAGACCACGAACGCCTTCTTCCTGAGCTCCTCTATCTTCGGGTTCATCCAGTTTAGGAATCTGATTCAACGCTAAAAAACACCCAGCGTATATATTCTGCCTCTCTGATACTCTATTGTCATACGCTCGGAACTGTCCCTTCCAGGGGACAGTCACATAGACTCCACTCGACTGGGCAGTTCCGGCGTATGTGACGGAGGCATGTTGCCTCCGACACGTGTGCTAGCGCAAAGCGCTAGCCCACACCAAACCAGCGGCTTTAGCCGCTGGTCTTTGATATGAGGGGACAGGCTGTCGTGGAGTGGATGGTGATACTTGCCATGGCCCTAGTCATCCTAGCGCTTATGCTGTCATTCAACCAGGAAAACTATAGCTTCTTCAAAAACAACGTCCAGGTGGGGCAGGTGAAGTCAACATTAAACAACCTCAAAAACTCAGTCGACTTCGTCTACAGCCAAGGCAAGGATGCCCAGACCCGCCTCCACGTCACGATACCTCACTCCTCCAACTTCACCATAAACACGCTATCCTCTGGGCGGGGCCAGATCCAAGCTGTGGTCTACGTCAACGGCAACGAGGAGTATTATGACGTTTACACAGACGCTAACCTGACTGGCAGCTTACCTTCTCGCGCGGGCAGTTACTGCATCGACGTAAACTACACCGGCACTTATGTGAGCATTAGTAGGAGCAGTGGCTCATGTTGAAGAGCAAAAGAGCGCAGGTCACGGTCGAGTTCATAGCCTCCCTAGCGATAGTGTCGCTGATATTCCTCATTACGTTGAATTTCATAGCGAATGAGCGGCGGATAACCGCCCAGGTCATATGGTCTTTGGACGCGCAGGATGCTGCCCAGAAGCTTGCGCACGGAATAGACTACGTCTATATTGCAGGGGATGGGACTGACATGAATGTCACCTTGCCCAAGAAGCTTGTAGGCGGAGTCCAGTATACCGTGTTCGTCAGGCCTAGGATTGTCATAGTGAATGTGACACCATATGACCGGGAGTTCGAGTGGAAGTTCATGACCTCAGATATCGGCGACATGGGGGAGGCAATGGCGCTGACGCCGGGCACCATCAACGTGGAAAACGTCAACGGCACAATATACCTAACAGAATACGCTTAAAGTGGACAGGAGAAATCACAGGAGGAACGGCAGGGGCGTGATAATGACCATGGACTTACTGGTCGCAACATTCTTCTTCGTAGTGATTGTGCTGAGTATGCTTTGGGTTTGGGGGGAGACGAACCGGAGAATAGAGGAATTCCGGGACTCAGACGCCAGAAGGGAGAGGCTCCTTGACATATCAACAATGCTCGTTAAGACGCAGGGTAACCCCCCCAACTGGGAGGAAAACCCAGTCAACCCGACAAATGTTAAGGCAATGGGGTTGGCGAGCGAGGCTAACGTCCTTGACGTGGGCAAGCTTGAGGCGATGGTTGGTGCGGAATACGGTGAGTTGAGGAAGATCCTGGGTTTTGGGATGGAGGATTATAGGTTGACTGTGAGCGAGAATTGGAGCGGAGTCCCGGTGATACTGTACTCTAAGGGGGCAATCGTCTCCTCAGGCGAGAGGCAGATAGTCAGCAGGTACGCGCTACTCAACGGCGAAAGGGTCGAAGTTAAACTGGAGGCCTTCTACAACAAGAAGGGGGTTGTGCGCACGAGCACGACAACGATTACAACTACCACGACGACTACCACTACTACGACCACTACAACTACCACTACTACCACTACCACCACTACTACAACAACATTGCCCTTTGATTGGGTGACCTTCTACAACGCTACAAGATGGACTTCGGAGGCTGCTTCGCCGGACTTTGCGAACAACTCAGTAGGTGGTAACCTCAGCCTGATGTGGAATGAGTTGTTGTCTTCAACCACTGACGACCCAACCTATGAGTGGAATCTGACGATTCTCATGAACTGGAGTGTGGATGGGGCGGTGCAGATGAACTGCAGCCAATTCAGGCTGTACGCTTACCCACGGAATACTTCAGGGGATGATGGTTCAGTCTGCTCGTTCAATGACATACGATTCTGCTATCTCGATGATATGGCAGGGTGTACTAATGACATACTGACCTCAGATTGTTGGTTCAACGACACAGGAACCACACTAGGATGGTACACTTGTTCCCTGCCAGATTGGTATAACGGCTCATATCTTGTGTTAAAGGGGAATAAGATGGATACTCTGGGCGCTAGCACCTTATGCATAAGAGACACTGGTGCCGGGGATGAGATGTTCGGATTCCTTGAGGTGCAAGGCAGATGTTCCGCGATGTTCACCCCACCAACTACCACAACCAC
>JAZDIN010000061.1:0-4610 GCA_043804895.1 Candidatus Altarchaeota archaeon | reverse complement strand
AATCAGAAGAATTAGCCGTGCAAGTTTCACAGCGTAAATAACCCCCAACAGTCATATTCCCGGTGACGTTGACGTTCCCGCCTTCGACGCTCTGGTTGGATGTTATCGCTAACCCAGCGTACTTCTGCCATAGGGTGCTGTTCTCACCGCCTCCTGTTTCATCGGCGGCACAAACCCAACCGCCAGTCTGGTTCTTCACAACCTGACCAACACTACAAGTCCTCACACGGAAGGCAAGATCATCCAAGGCGAGACCGCCCTCAACTTGAGCAGTATATGGGATGGGTGCACTATCACAGTTTATGACTTCGTTGACGTCATCGTACATACACCAGCCGCCACCTGTTAATGTACCGCTTTTGTTCATCACAATAGAGGCGTTGATGCTGAAGGTTGTGGAGGCTAAAACCAAGCCCATGCCAGCGGCGTATGCGGTTCCTCCGTCGTCGTTGTCGCACTCCCAGCCTCCGCTTTGGTTTTTGAGGAGTTGGCCGTCGTCGCAGCCTGTCATCAGGTGGAATGCTGTGCCTGTGAGTTCTAGGCCGCCTCCTGCTGCTGCGGTGTATGCTGTGCCTTCAGGCCATGTGGTTCGGTATATGTCATCGCCTAGTTTGATTCCGGTTGTGACGTAGAGGTTGTTGGAGACGTTAAGCCATTCGGCTGCTGGTCCGAGTATTGTGACTCCTTTGCCGCCTCCGCTGTGGTCGTGGTCTTGCACCGTGGTGAGGTTGTCGGTCATGATTAACTCGGCTGCGGTGGCCGGTCCCCCTCCCGTGATGAGGATGCTATCCCCTGCCGGGTCTAGGTCTCCGAAGTATAGGTCTGCTCCCTCGTATGACGTTGAGGCTAGGTCCACGGCAACGACAAGCTGGTACTGCCATCCAGGGGTTAGGTTAAGCTGGTCCCTCTTTCCGAGTATGATGTCGAAGACGCCCTGCTCGTCTGTTGTGTCGTTAAAGAAGAAGGAACCCCATTCAACCTGTTCCAACTGGCTTTGGTTTGTTATGTTAATCATTAAAGACGCTGGATTGTATGCTTCGCCGCTTGTTGAGTTGCTCAGCTTACCCTGGAAGCTCACGAACGTCGGGACCTTGAGTGATAGGACAGTCTGGGTTAGGAGGAGTAGGGTGAGTGAGGCCAAAAGAAGCTTCGAGTATCTCACACGAGGCCTCCGGCAGTAACCCCTGAGGGGTCACGTGATTCAGCCATGGTGTTATGATGTGGATTTTTTCCAATAAATACTGGGTTACACGAGTTCCAAGGCAGCGGCAAGCGTCCCGTCTTCGGCTAATGGTTGGGTCTTTGCGAAGCCGATTACGAGTACGTCGCCTTCGGCCAGGTTGAGTCTGGATAGCGCTTCTTTAGCTGGCGGGTAGTCGCTTAAATCCAATCCACTTTTTGGGAACACCAACCCCTTATCGTAGACGAGTATGACCGCTCCGTCTGCGCCGGCCTTCAAAGCCACATCACGGAGTTTAACGCCGTCGCCGACCTTTTCGGACGCTGAGTGGACGAGTACGAGGGATTGGATGCCAGACACTAACCCTGATTCTATTGGTATGGGTTTTGTCATAAGCTTCAGTTTATCATGAACAACCCGCTTGCCAGGTGCAGTCAACGCATGTCCCGCCTGGCTTGACGTCACAAGGCCTTTGGCTGTGAGCCTTTTGATTATCGTCCTAACGCTACCCTCCCCTACGCCCAGGATTTTAACAAGGCTTTTTCGGCCTGTTGGCTCAGAGTCCAGGCTGAACAGCGTCCGTAGTATGTGTGTTTCTGTGAAACTCGGGTCTGCTCCTACCATGGTAGGATATTCCCCTGTATTTTAAAGAATCAGAGGAATAACCTAGTGTGGTCAGGACATTAGGCGTTGACGTGGGGGGTGGGAGCATCGTCTGCGGCCTAGTAGAGGAGGGGGTTATCCTACATTCTAAGACGGTTGCGACAGGGCAAAGCCCAGAAGCCCTTGTGGATTCAGTCTTCGAGGCTATCAGCGGGGTTTTGGAGAGTAGTTCGGTGATGTTGGGTGATGTGAGGGGGGTTGGCTTAGGGTTTCCTGCTTTCATGGACCCCGCGTCTGGTTGGTATCGTTTCCCTAACATCCCGGAAGCTGATGACGTGGACTTGGAGGATATGCTTGCTGGGAGGTTAAAGGTTAAGTTCGTAATTGGCAACGACGCGGATTACACGGCGTTAGGCGCTGTCGGGCACCTCAGCGAGTTTCAGAATATGAAAACTGGTTGCGGCAGCAAAAGCATTGTTGAATTGGTTTTACTCACCCTAGGCACGGGGATAGGAGGGGGAGTGGTCGTGAAATGCGGCAGCGGACATGAGATGCTCTCCGGCAGGGGGGGGTTGACTGAACTCGGGCATATGAAGGTGAGTGAAGACATGAAGTACGTGTGCGGGTGCGGTTCAATCGGATGCGTCGAGGCCACGTCAAGTTGCACTGCGATAGTGAAGGCGTTTGGGCAAGGGTCGGATGCGAAGGGCGTCGACGAGCTCTCAGCGAGAGGGAATCCAGTCGCAGTCCAGGTGATGGCTGAGGCCGGCAGACACCTTGGAGTAGCAGCAGCCAACATACTCAACTCATTCAACCCCAGCTTCCTGGCTTTCACGGGGGGCGGCGCAAACTCAAAAGCGGAAGGCGTGTTCTTCAGAAACGCGATGGAGGTTATGGGAAAGATGGCTCTCCCGGAGGCTTGGGAGGCTGTTTCAGTCGTGAAGAACCCGGATGCGAAAAGGTTCGGAGTACTTGGCGCAGCATATAAAGCCGAGACTTTATAAAGGAGGGTTACATTATATTATCTTCCAAAAAAATAGACCGCAGCCTAAGGGCTGCAGTATTCCAAATACGCTTAAGATGCCAAAAAGCAAAATACAGATGGGAGGTGCAAGCGAGTAGGCCGTAGTGCCCTCGCGTATTTGTAATGGTTTCAATACGCCCGGCTAAATGCTACAGGTGGGACAGCCCAGCGTACACTAGGACCTCACGCACCCCCTCAGATTCGTACATAACAGGGATACCGCAGTCTAAGATAGTGCACTTCGATATGGGCAACCCGGCCGGTAAATTCGACACTAAAGCTGAGCTCATATACGACGGAGACATACAGGTCAGAAACAACGCCCTTGAAGCAGCCAGGATACTGATACAGAAGAAGATGGAAAAAGACGTCGGCCTCACCAACTACTTCTTCAAGGTGAACGTGTTCCCGCACCATGTGATGCGCGACAACGTGACCGCAACCGGAGCCGGAGCAGACAGGGTCTCACAGGGGATGAGGAAGGCCTTCGGTAAGCCGGTCGGCCGCGCAGCCCGCGTTAGGAATGGTCAGTCCATCCTTAGCATAAAATTCGCGGCAACAGACCAGAGGTTTAAGCTCATAAAGAGGGCGCTAATGCTCGCCTCTAACAAGCTGCCTGGGGACAAGCACATAAGCTTCTCCAAGGTTAAGTGATAAAATGCCTGAATGGAACGTGGTTGCTAAGCTGAGGCTCATGCCTACTGAAGTCGGAGTCGACTTCGACAGTATAACCGAATCAGTGAGGAAGCTTTCAGGCGGCAAATGCCTCGTCCACAGCATAGAGAAGAAGCCAATCGCATTCGGCCTCAACGCCCTTGAGGTGAACCTCCTATTCAACGACAAAGAAGGCGGCATGGAGGAGATACAGGAGAAGATCAGAAGGATAGAGGGCGTGAGCGAAGTCGAGGTCACAGACCTGAACAGGCTCTGATTTTGGGTTTAGTGGTAGTTGTAGTAATATTTATATACATTCTTCCATAATATAGAATTATATGTATAAAAAAAACTATATGACCTGGAGCGAGCAGGAAATCTGGGAACACATAAAAGACAAGGAGATAATAGACCACGAACTAGTGAAACAGATATTCCCGGAGATGACCGAAAACAAGACAAACAAACTCCTACACAACCTATACGCCAAAAGATACCTCAGTAGGGCGAGAAAAGACCTCTATTACAACCCGCAAAAGCTGGGAGCATACAATAAACTAGCCTTCAGGATAAACGAAGGCTACCTCGGCCTCAACTCGGCACTGAGATACCATAATCTCATAGAATACGAGGATTTCACGATATTCGTGATGACGAGAGACTACAGGAAAAACGTGACCCTGAACGGAACCCAATACGACATCAAATTCATCCCGTTAAATAACCTCTTCAGCGGATTCGAGAGAAAAGATGACATTTACGTGTCGAGTGTGGAGAAGACCATATTCGACTGCTTCCTGAAGCCAGGGTACGTCGGATTCGATAACATAACAAAAGCAGTGTATGACGCCACCATGGACTGGGACAAATTCATCGGGTTCTTTAAGCTGTCGGACAACAGCGCACTATGCCAGAGGACTGGATACGTGCTTGAGCTTATGGAAGGAGTGACCAGCATAAATATCCCGGCCAGGGTGCTCGAACACCTGTCAGAGAGGGTAAAGACCCGCGTTAAACTAACGCCGAGCGGAGGCAAGACCACGTTCAACAGGAGATGGATGATGCAGGACAACATAGGTGAAAAGAACATACTATCATGGTGGCGGTAATGGACATCGACGAACTGAGGAGACTAGCTGGGAAAAACGA
>JAZDIN010000060.1:0-5946 GCA_043804895.1 Candidatus Altarchaeota archaeon | reverse complement strand
CTTCGCTGAGAGCATCTTAATGTGACCTGCCTCACTCGTGTTCGTGAGGTGCGTTCCTCCACAGGCTTCAACGTCAACTCCGACGATGTTGACTATGCGCAATTCTACTCCTGGTACAGCCCCGCCCTGGTAGAGTCTCATGCCGTACTTCTCCTCAGCTTCATTCCGCTTCATCCACGTAATCTCAACAGGATGGGCCTCCTTCACAATGGCATTAGTTTTATCCTGAATCCTCCCGAGTTCATCCTCAGAAACACCCTTATAATGCGTAATATCAAGCCTTGAGGCCTCCTCGCTCTTGTGCGCCCCGGCCTGCCAAACATGCGGCCCAATCACCTCCCTTGCCGATGCGTTGACTATGTGCGTTGCTGTGTGGTGTTGCATCAGCTGCCTCCTCCGCCTGTCGTCTAGTCTGCACTCTACACTCTCCCCTGCGTTGATACCCTCACTATCCTCAACCGTGTGGACTATGACCTTCCCAACCTTCTGCACGTAATTCACGTTCTTGCCTGATATCATGCCGTAATCGCCTTCCTGTCCTCCGCCTTCAGGGTAGAAGTAAGTCTTATCCAAGATTATATGATTTCCGAAGACTGCGAGGACATTAGCCTTAAATTGTAATCTCTCCGGGTCCTCATAGTATCCTGCCACCGTCTCTGGGAGGCCTTCAGGCACATCCAACTTCTTGACGTCCTCAACAATCCTGCTTTCGCTGTGTCGTTCCTCAACGAGCCTGTAGAAGTTGTCAGGTATCTCAACGCCTGTAAGTTTGCGTATTAGGTCAGGCGATATGCCGTGGCTGTCGTACAGCTCCACAATCCTCTCCACACTCATCTTCCCTCCCTTCTCCACGAGCCTCCGTCCCTTCTCCTGCGTCTCAGTGTATCGCTCCCGCTCGGAAGCTAATATGTCAAAGAGGCTTCCGGTTTCATTAAGCTCAGTGTACCACTTTCCGAACTCCCTGATATGCTCCTCAAAGACCCTCTCAAGCTCGATGTCCAATTCGAATTCATCCATAAGAGACCAGCATCTCCTCAGTATCGTCCTCAGGTTGTATCCTCCACCCACATTGGATGGTAGCGCGCCGTCGTGTATCGCAACAAGCAGGGTCCTAGCATGGTCTGCGATAGCATACAACGCCCTCATCCCGTAAACCCGGCCCTTCAACTCATCCAAACCCAAACCAAGCTCCTTAGAAATCCCTCCCCAGACCGAGCCTATGTCATCGACCTCGTCTATGTCCAAAAGGCCGCTGTATCTCCCGAACCTTTCCATGAACGTCCGGTCCTTTTTGAAATCGCTTGCATTGTAAAGGTAATCCATCACCTTGGGGAATGTGCTGTCATAGCTCATGGGCGTGCCCTGCGCAATCCAGCTCCAACGCTCAAGCCCCGCCCCCATGTCAATGACCTTCGTCCTCAGCTCCCTTGATGAGCCGTCAGGCAGAACCTGATACTGCATGTACACCTGATTCCCAAGTTCAAGCCCGCGGCAGAAGTATTCAATGCTCGGCCCGTAGTTTCCTCCGCCAGCCCACACGTCCTCATGGTAGAATATCTCCTCAGGCTTTATTCCAAGTCCTTTGGTGAGGAACTCATGCATCTGCAGTATGCCCTCGTCCTTGAAGTACACATGCCTCTCAGGCGTGTTGAACGTGTGCTGGCCCACCATTATGAACCCGGTGTAGTGTCTTCCTGTCACTCCGACTGAGTCGAGGTCCTGGAATCTTAGGCAGAACTGCGGCTCAAGGACTGCTGGCGCTGGCGGCTCAACGTCCCCTGCTACGACGTAAGGCTGGAAGTCGTTTATCCCCGCGTTCACGAAGTACAGTTCATCATACCATCGGCACACCACAGGATACCTTTTTATCGGAATGTAACCCCATTTGCTGAACGTCTTCACGTACTCGTCCCACGCCTCCTTGTACATGAACCTCTTCTTTGTCAGCTTCTCGCCGATGAACCTGTAGCCTCCGGAGCACGCTGGCTCGTCGCAGTAGTCCCGCCCACTCAAGCTCCAAAACCCCCTCCCACACTTCGCGCAGACCTTCCGGCTGAAGCCGACACTCTCCAGAGACGCAGCAGGATAATACTTCCTGAAGTTCCGGTGGAACTCGGGCTTTATGGACTCCTTGAACGCCCTGAAATCGAAAGCCATCGGTAATTATTCCCTTCTTCTAATTAAGAAGTGGACTAGGAGCCCAAAGAGCGTTATCGTCCCTGAGAACATCATCAGTTCATTGAATCCGTAGTACTCCATCACTATGCCTCCAATCAGTGGTGCGATAATCTGCGCGAGGCCCCTTGTGGAGCTGAAAAGTCCGATAACCGTCGCCTTCTCATCATTTGCTTTCGTGAGAATCCCCATCGCACCGACGGAAAGCGTGGTCCAGGCAATGGCTATGAGGACCTGCACTGGTATCACCTGCAGGTAGTTCTCCGGCAGTGTGTAGGAGTAGAAGCCGAGCGCAGAAAGCGCAAGACCCCATGTGAAGAGCCGGTTAATGTCATATCTGTCCACGTATTGTTTGAGCACGAACTGGCCTCCCGTGTTGATGAAGTACAGTATCCCAATCCAGAGGTTGTCTGCCCCGAGCCAGATGAGGTAAAGTGGGAAGAACGTCCAAGTGCAGAATGCGCCTATGTCCCGCAGGAGCATCGGCAGGTAGATGTTGAGGTTCCTTCGCACTATCCCAAAGGGTATCAACGGGCCTTTCACAACGTTATGCTTAACAGCAGGCAGTCTAAGTGCCAAGAGGAAGCTTATGAAAAAGAACAGGCTGCTAAGAAGGAAAATCCTGAAGTAGACTGCGATTATCCCTGCGATGAGGTTGCCCAAACCCCAACCGAGGCTCTCATAGGATGTGAACTTTCCGAGTTTCTTACCTGACTCGACGCCGTACATTATGAGGGAACTGTAGAACACTCCGATTGCGAAACCGCAAAGTGCGCGGGCAAGGAAAAGGCTCCCCTCGCTGTTTGCGTAGGCCTGGAGGATGAATGTGAGGCATGACAGCATCATGCCAGCCCTTATGAGTGCGACCCTCCCCTTCTTGTCGCTGACCCACCCGAAGAGGTACATTGACATGAGCGACATGAGGCCGTAGATGGAGACAATAGCCCCTATCATCAGGTTGCTGGCGCCCATCTCCTGCGCTATAACCGGTATGAAGATTATGCTCATGCTGGTCGCGGTCGTGCTGAGAAAAAACAGGATGTTAGCCTTCATGGGTACTTATAAATCATCGACGTTAAAATTATACGGTGAAAGAGGTTCTGTTCGTAACTTCAAACTCAAACAAGGTGTCTGAGGCGAACAGGATAGGGCAGACGTTCGGGGTCACGTTCTCGCAGGTGAACCTGATATACCCTGAGATACGCTCTGACTCAGTCAGGGCCGTCGCTGAAGAGGGTGTGAAATACGTCCACAATCAGATTCAGCGGCCTGTGGTTGTGGAGGATTCAGGGCTTTTCATAGATGCATTGAGCGGCTTCCCTGGGGCGTACAGCGCGCTCGTCTACAAGAAGATAGGGTGCGAGGGCATACTGAAGCTCATGGAGGGCGTTGATGACAGGACGGCTCAATTCATCTCAGCTGTCGGATACTGCGACAAGGACACTGTGGAAGTGTTCGAGGGCGTTGTCGACGGTCTCATAGCGTATGAGGCGCGCGGGAAATCAGGGTTCGCCTATGATCCGCTCTTCCAGCCGGCTGACAGCGGAAGGACGTTCGCAGAGGACGTGAAGCACAAGAACGAGGTATCTCACCGCAGGAAATCTATAGAGCTTCTGTGCCGTTACCTGATGCCTCGATAGCGAATGCAATGCTCGTGTTCCCTACACTCATCATGTAAATCCTGACGCGTACGCTGTCGTTGACTTTTGTGCCAGATTCAAAGACTGTCTGCACCCTCTCATAACCTGGTATCGCGACAATCCTACCTTCCATGACCATCTCCTCAGGAGTCTGGGAGTATCCTGATATTCCGAACGACACATTCGACACACCCCTTTCCTTGAGTACCCCCTTAACAACTCCCGTGTCAGAGTCAAATGGCATCTCAAATGAGACTGACCATGAGCCGTTGCCTTCTTCGACTGCTATGTCGCTAACGTTCAATGCACCCTCCAAATCGCCTTCAGACAAACTCGCAGAGCTTACGCCTGAAACCCTCAGGTTCTCTAACCCAACGACTCTCGCATCCACGATAGGCCCTGCAGGAACCTTTTTTTGGGCGAATCCTAGCAACTCACCCTTCCCCTCTCGCATCCTCTGCAGGATTAGCACCCTGACGAAGTCGCCGACCTTAAGGCCCTCCCCGATTACCCCTATGTCGCCATACTGCGTTGAAGATTTGTAAACCCTATACAGGTTGTACCCGCCCGGCAACCGTATCCTCTTTCGAATCTCGGCGTCCACTTCCCGCCCGTCAGTGCTAATGTGGAACATGTCATAGCCTTGCGCAGTCTCCAAGACTATGTTATTGACGCCTGTTATGTTGCTCTCGAAAACGTATGTGATGCTGTCCTGGCTCAGCTGCCCCGGGTTCTTAGGCATGAGCTTATACTCATTCGTCTCGGTGGCAACTTCAGTCAGAAGGCCTTCGCTGTAAAGTTCGGCTGAGTCGAACTTCACCACATTCCACGACGCAGTCTGGTCTTGTGTCTCAACAGCCGGTTCCTCCCTGTTGAAGCCCATATAAAGGCCGGAAAATAGCATAACCGCCCCAACGAAGATTATCATATACTTCGTGGCCTTTCTGCCCCTAAACAACCTGAAACCGCCGCCGCCAGCCGATTTAACCCTCTTCCTCAAACTCCAAGCCTCCTCAAACCAGACACCAAGTATTTATTACGGGATGCATTAAATGTATAGACTCTTAGAAAATGGATTTCATCAAAATAAACTACACAGGCCGAATAAAGGACGGGAAGGTATTCGACACCACACTCCCTGAAACAGCTAAAAAGGAGAACATCCACGACTCAAGGAGGGTGTACAAGCCGTTGAGTGTCGCGGTAGGGGAGAAGCAGGTCATAGAAGGGCTTGACGAGGCCCTCGCAGGCATGAAGGTCGGAGACAAAAAGACCGTCACAGTCGAGCCTGAGAAGGGATACGGCCAGAAGGATTCAAGCCTTGTGAAGCTCGTGCCAATCAAATTCTTCAAACAGCAGAAAATCAACCCGATGCCAGGGTTGCCTGTTGAGATAGACAACATGCGCGGCCGAGTCCAGACCGTCTCAGGCGGCCGCGTCCGCGTGGACTTCAACAGCGACCTTTCTGGGAAGACGCTCGTATTCGACGTTGAAGTAGTGGCTAAGGCGCAATCAGAAGATGACAAGGTGGACTTCCTCATCGAGCACAACTTCGAAAGCATCGAAGGGTTCCAGCACAAGGCTGAGGGGAAGAGCCTTACAATCACGCTGCCAAAGAAGGCATTCCACGACAGGAACCTCCTAGTGAGGAAGGCCTCATTCACAGCAGAAGCCTTCAAATACCTCCACGCCTCAGAGGTGACCTTCCAGGAGACATGGGAGAACCCGAAGGTGCAGAAGAAGAAGGAAGAAGAGAAACCTGAGAAGAAAAAGAAGTGATTCCTACCATGAGGGTCTTGCACGTCCCCTGTTATTCGACAGCCGACCCAGTATCGACTCTTGATGCGAACATTAGCAAACTCGACAACTACTCATCAATCGGTCTTATCGCAACAGTCCAACACCTGAACAGGCTTGATGATGTAAAAAAGGTGCTCGAGTCCAAGGGCAAGAAGGTTAAAGTGGGGGGGCAGATTCTCGGATGCAGACACGATAATGCCATCAAATTGAAGGTTGATTGCTACCTATATCTCGGCTCTGGGAGATTCCACCCCATTGGGGTGGCATTAAAGACTGACAAGCCGGTTTACATGCTCAACCCAATATCTGGGGTGTTGGACGAAATCACAGA
>JAZDIN010000059.1:0-10659 GCA_043804895.1 Candidatus Altarchaeota archaeon | reverse complement strand
GCCTGTGACTGATTCTGATTTGAGGAGGCTTTCTTCCGCAGGCTGTGATGTTTCTGACTGTGTTGGCTGGGTTTCTGTCGAATCCTTTGAGAGCAGCTACCCTGACGTCCGCCTTAACGACGGATACCAGTATATGACTTTAAGGCGACTTGACGACGGCACATGCGTTTTAGCGCGGGAGGAGGAGGGTAACCTGAGATGTAGCGTCCATGGCAGCCACCCCATAGTATGCCGCCTATACCCGTATGATGAGAAAAATGGGGGGGTTAGGGGGAGGAAGCTGTGTCGCAGGACTAGCAGGCCACGTGAGGACCTCCGCAGCCTTGGGTTGCTAAGGAGGGGGGAGGCTGAGGAGTATTCCCGGAAGGTTAGTCTGTGGAATAGGAGTGCGTTCGTAAGAAGAGGCAGAGAGGATTTCCTAAAGTATCTTCTCGCTGGCAGACTCTAGCCGCTGTCTTTGTTGCGAATATTACGGGAGGCGCGGCAGCGACGTTGATTTACTGCCTGTAAGTAGCGTGTCCAAGTTGAAGTCGGAGCCCATCAGAAAGACCAACGCAAGGTAGGCTAGGGCAAGGACTGCGATGACTGCGATGAGCATCGGCACGGCCTTCGCAAAATTCGACTTTGGTTTGTCCGCGCCCTTCTGGACAGTCTCCGGTCCCTTCGTCTCCGCCGCCTTCGCGTCTTCCTTAGGTTTTTCTGTTTCAGCCATGTTAGTGAATGGTTCTTCGCATTAAAATGCGGCTAAGTAGCCTGTGTCGAGCCTTTCTTCAGCTTTTCCAACCTTACCACTTCGCCGACCTTACGCTCGCACGCCTCTTTGAGAGATAACTTCTGGTGGTTCGCACAGTAGTAGTCTCCTTTCAGCATGACCGATATCTCGTCTATGCATGCAGCCCTCAGGTCCAGGTCAGGTATGTCCTTACAGTAGGTGGGATTCCGAAGTGCGATAGTCTGGTTATATATGCAGATGCTCCTTGCCTGCCTCTCAAACAGCGTGTTACAGTCCACGTCGAAGACGCTGCTCTTCTTAAAGCAGGCTGAGACCATGAGGAGTAGCAGGATTGAGAACAACGCCAACATTATGCGCATGTTACTCAGTGGGAAACAGCATTTATATGTTGCAGGGTAAAAATCTTTGTCATGTTGTTGTTACTTATAAACCTGGTCCTTTTTCTGTTCTCGATATATTTGATAATGGTAGGCTCGGACTGGATTACAGACTCTTCAGTGCATGTCGCACACCGCCTCGGGACAAGCAAGCTGGCCGTGGGCTTGATTGTGATATCCTTCCTCCTCAGCCTCCCGGAGCTCGTCATAGCGGTCTCGTCGATAGCGAAAGGCCACGCAGCATTCGGCTTTGGGGCTAGCATAGGGTCGGTGATAGTGAATATCGGGCTGATTGTCGGGATTTCTGCACTCATCCGCCCGATGAGAATCCCCAGGATTATGGTCACCAGGGACATGATATTCATGACTGTGGTGTCCATTGTCGTTGTGGCCCTTGCCTTAGGGGACAGGTATCTGAGCAAGTCCGATGGCGTCGTCTTACTCCTCCTTTTCATACCGTACGTAATTAACGTCTACGAGCAGGAGAGGAATCTGACAACCAATGAGAAGAAGATTAAGGCTGAGAGGATGACCGAGACCCTGCAGATGTACGGCGACTACACGGCTCATCCATCGCACCATTTAGGGTTTAAATATTTCTTCTTGGGTGCTGTCTTCCTGCTCGTCGGCTCTGAGGTGTTCCTCAGGGTGCTCTTGAACGCAGCAGAATCCCTCAGCCTGCCTGAATTGTTAATTGGAGTAACTCTGGGCGCTTTGGGTCCGAGCATACCGACGCTGGCCGCATCATTAGGGGCTGCTAGGAAGGGTGTTGAGGAACTCGTCATCTCTGAGACAATAGGGTCTAACATCTTCACCCTCCTGATAACGTTGGGGATTATAGCAATCCTAAGCCCAGTATACATTGACGACGTAACCGCCTGGGTTACTGCCCCAGCCCTCCTTCTGATAACGTTCATACTCCTTTTTGCCATGCTCAGAGGCCATATCGGAAGGAGGGGAGGCCTACTTCTGGTGATGATTTACATCACAACGCTGATAGCGGAGTTCATATTCAGGCAGTGAGTGTAAGGGCGGTTATCTTTTGAATTCCATTGGTTCTGGCTTAGGCTTCAGGCTTGAGGCGACAATTATGTCGGCCAAGGGGGTGCCTCCAACGGTCGTGTAGAAGCTGATGTCATCATCTTTTAGGCTAAGTTCATTCACCATTTTGATTGAGACAGAATTTAAAAGTCCGAGGGCTTTTCTCCCCTTGAGGGACTTGTAGATTTCGGCGAGGGGGTTTTGTTGCAATGTCTCATCTCTGATTCTGCCATATTCATCGAGGATTATTTTATCGTCTTCTTCAGTCAACACCTTCCCTTTAAAACTGCGGAGTATTTCGCTTCCAGTCAATGCGTTCCCAACAAGCTCCGTCTTCAACATAAGATATCTCCTCATCAGTTGTTCGTCAGTGAAAGAACTTAGGTCCTCCTGACTTCCCATGCTCGCTGCGACAATCAATTCCGACGGTGGTGTGCTCCCAGCTACGATGTGGAAGGCCAAATCGTCTCGTGTTAGATTATGCTCTTTTATAACCTGGATTGGTCCATCAGATATTAGAAGCTGCGCTAATTCCCGGTCGCGGATGGCCTTGTGTAGTGTGGAGCATACAGGCTCTTTTACTGCTTCATCCCGTAGATTCACATACTCTTGAGTTACCCCAAAATCTTCCTGCCGTGTGAGCTCTCGGCCGTGGTAGGAGCGTATCTTGTCGCTCTTCACCAGGGCAGCATTAACCAGCTCCACCTTCCTTTTCAAGTATTCCCTTACTAGTTGCTGGTCTGATAGTTTTGAGATCCACACGCCTACCTCGTCTTGGCTCTCAGGCTGCTTGTGCATAGTATAGGATACGCAGCTTAGAGTAATTAACGGAGGCCAAGTGGATGTCCTCGGTATGATAGGACGCCCACTTTGCCTGAGGCTTTGTTGTGGGTGAATTGGTGAGCCTCCTCTTCTGTGAGCTCGGTCATGTTCGCGTTTCTGAAGAGGAGTTCGACCCCGTGTATCGTCGGCCTCCCGTTGCGGATAATCTGCAGACCTAGTGAGTCCACGTTCAGGCCGGTTAGGTTCTGTTGAAGGCATTGTCTTGTAGTCAACCAGAAGTCGCCCCCGTCCTGTAGGAGTTCGAGGCTGTTGAATGTGTCTTTGTTGAGGCCGTACTCTAGGTTGAGTTCGTCTGCGAGTTTCTTCTTCTCCCTGGTGTTGAGTATCCTGAGTTTCATTTTCTTAGCTTCGCTATGTAGAATCCGCCGGTGTCGTTGTCGTGCGGGTAGATTCTCGCAGTCTTCTTCACCTCTCGGTCGTATTCCATGCCACTCCATTGCCGAATTCCCTCGTGTGCCTTGAACTTTCCTTCAATCTCCTCGACCTTCAGCCCATGCTCCCGCACAGCGTAGTCGACGACTTCCTCGTTCTCCTCGGGGCTGAACGTGCAGGTACTGTAGAGGAGCACGCCATCGTCGTTGAGAAGGGTTGAGGCCGACGCAATCAGCCGCTTTTGTAGATGGGAGCAGCGACTCACCTTGGCAGGACTCCACGTCCCGATTGCATCTGGGTTGTCTCTCAGCTGGCCGACGTTGCTGCATGGGGCGTCCAGTAGGATTTTGTCGAATTTTATGTCAGGGTTGAATCTGACCCCGTCCATGTTCGTCACTACCGTGTTCACGACGCCCATCCTGTTGAGGTTGAATCTGAGGGTCTTGAGGCGGTGGAAGTCGACGTCGTTGCCGATAACGCAGCCCCGGTTACTCATTAAGGCTGCCAGTTGGGTGGTCTTACTGCCTGGGGCTGCAGCAAGGTCGAGGACTACGTCGCCCTCCCTTGGGGAGAGTACTTCCGCGGGTAGCATGCTCGCAGACTCCTGGATGTAGATAAGGCCTTGATAGTGTTCTATGGTGCTACCGAGGTCGTCTTTGGTGTGGAATCCGATAGGGCACCATGGTATCGGCTGAGAGTCGAAACGTCCCGTAATCTCATCAACGTCGGCCTTTATGGTGTTCACTCGGTAAGACTTCCTGGGAGGCCTCTCGCAGCATTCTATGAACTCAGTGTACTGGCTGCCAAGCTGCGTTTTAAGGCTTTCCTCAAGCTCTGCTGGAAAATTCATTTTTATTGCCGTATGGCGGAATAATATAGCTATATTTTATTACAGGTATTTTAGGATGGATTATAAGGTTGTTGTTTCGGACCCTAAGACTGGGAAGTCATACCAGGTGGATGTTAAGGAGGAGCAGGCGAAAAAGATCAGAGGGAAGAAGATAGGCGAGTCGTTCGAAGGTACGATAGCCAACCTTCCAGGTTACAAGCTGGAGATTACTGGCGGGAGCGACAAAAGCGGATTCCCGATGAAGGAGGGGCTGCACAGCTCAAAGGCCATGAGGATTCTGATAGGTAAGGGAGTAGGCTTCAAGGCTGAGAAAGGCCACAGGGCGAGGAGACGCCTGCACGGCGAAGTTGTTGGAGACCAGATCGTCCAGGTCAACACTAAGGTTGTTGAACACGGCGCAAAGAGCATTGAAAGCATCCTCGGCTTGGACAAGCAGGCTGAAAAGCCAGCGGAAGATAAGAAAGAGGGGAGCAACTGATTTTGATGCGTCAGTCTGAGGTTAACATCGGCTTGGTTGGTCACGTCGACCACGGTAAGACGACGTTAACTAAGGCTTTGTCTGGGAAGTGGACTGACACCCACAGCGAGGAGATTAGGAGGGGGATTTCAATCCGCCTCGGATACGCTGACATAGACGTCTACAAGTGCGTCAAATGCAATGACTCCGATGCTTACACGACGTCCGACAAGTGCCCTAAATGCGGCGGGGAGGCTAAGTTCCTAAGGAGAGTGTCATTCGTAGACGCGCCAGGGCACGAGACCCTGATGGCGACGATGCTGTCCGGGGCTGCGATCATGGACGGCGCCTTACTCGTCATCGCCGTGAATGAGAAGTGCCCCCAGGCTCAGACTGCGGAGCACTTGACCGCACTGGACAGCCTCGGCATAAAGAACATCGTCATAGCACAGAACAAGGTTGACATTGTCACAAAGGAGCAGGCGAAGGAGAACTTCAAGGACATAAAGAAGTTCATCAAAGGCACATCACTTGAGAACGCGCCGATAATCCCGATAGCAGCTCACTACGGAGTCAACATCGACGTCCTAATACAGGCCATCGAGGAGTTCATCCCTACGCCGAAGAGGGATAAGATACTCCCCGCCAGGATGTACGTCGCAAGGTCGTTTGACATAAACAAGCCCGGAACCGACGTGAGCGAACTAGCAGGCGGAGTCGTCGGAGGCTCGCTACTACAGGGGGAGATAAAAGTCGGAGAGGAGATTGAGTTGAGGCCTGGCATCAAGAAGAAGAACGTCTACAAGCCGATTATCACTAAGGTTGTGAGCCTAACCACAGGCGAGCAGAGGGTGGATTCAGTTGGGCCGGGCGGATTGATAGCGATTGGCACTGAACTCGACCCAGCCCTCACCAAGTCAGACAACATGTCAGGCAACGTCGTCGGGAAACCCGGCACCCTACCGCCGGTGTGGGAGACACTCAGCCTTGAGGTGAAATTGCTGAACAAACTCATAGGTTCCGATGAGACCATCAAACCCATAATGAAAGCCGAACCATTGATGTTGTCCGCAGGCAGCGCAGTGACCGTGGGTGTTGTCGAGAACCCGAGTAAAGGCATGTTAACCCTTAAGCTGCCGATATGCGCCGAGGTAGGCAGTAAGGTGGCGTTAAGCCGCAGAGTCGGAGCCAGATGGCACCTCATAGGGTATGGCATAATAAAATGATTGTTCTTTTGGACACGAACTTCCTCTTACTCCCGAAGCAGCATAAGATTGACATATTCTCTGAGATACAGCGGCTCGTGCCTGAAAAGCACACGCTCGCCACACTATCTCCGGTGGTTGAGGAGCTGCACCACTTAGCCGGGACGAGGACTGAGGATATGGTGGCTGCGAAAGTCGCCCTCCAGATGCTTGAACAGAATGGAGTCGAAATCATACCAGCAGATAAGGAAGCTGATGAAGCCATAATCGAATACGCCGCCGCCAACCCAACCCTCGTAGCCACCAACGACAAGGACCTGAAGAGGAGGCTGAAAAAGACAGTGCAGGGCATAATCCACATGCGCGGCAAAAACCACCTAGAGAGGATTTAAGTGCGCAGAATTGATTTTTAAAGGCCGCCTGTATAGTATTATAGTCTCGTATGCACCTGCACCCAGCCATTGCACTGGAGGGGTTCAGGGAAGGAGTAAAAAATCTGAGCGTGCATTTAACATGTATAAGGTTGTAACGGTTGAGGACACAGTCAGGATTCCGCCCAAGAGGTTCAACGAGGAACTGAATCCCGTCATCGTCCAAGAGCTTGAGACGATGGTAGTCGGCAGGGTCGACAAGAACCTGGGCATAATAATGGCTGTCACGGAATTGAACGAAGTCGGAGAAGGGAAGATAATACTAGGCGACGGCGCAGTGTACTACAACACCAAATTCAAGATACTCTCGTACACGCCGCAGATAAACGAGGTCGTGGAAGGCTTAGTCACGGAGGTCACGGAGTTCGGGGCGTTCGTCAACTTCGGCCCCATAGACGGCCTCATACACGTGTCCCAGATTACTGAGGATTTCATGAGCTACGACCAGAAGAATGCGGCCTTCGTCGGCAGGGAGTCGAACAAGATGCTCAGGGTCGGAGACGTCGTGAGGGCGAGGATCGTGACCGTGAGCATGAAGTCAAGGCCATCAGACTCGAAGATCGGCTTGACGATGAGACAGCCATATCTCGGGAAGCTCGAATGGATCGAGGACGACCAGAAGAAGGCTGAGGAGAAGGCAAAGGGTGGCGAAGTGAAGGAGGCGAAGAGCCCGAAGGAGACGAAGGAGCAGAAGAAGTCAAGGGGCAAGGCGGAGGCGGATAAATGAGAGCCTGCAAGTCATGTTTAAGGATTAGTGAGGAGGAACGCTGCCCGGTTTGTGGAGGCGCCACAAGCCAGTATTGGAGCGGTTACCTTGCAGTCATAGACCCGGAGATGTCGAAGATAGCGAAGAGGATGGATTTGAAGACTCCGGGACAGTACGCCCTTAAGGTGAGGTAGGCGATGAAGCTTACGTCCCGCCTGAGGGATGAGTTGAAGAAGCCATTAGGCCGCCTAGCAAAGGAGACGTCAACGATTCCCAGACGAGGAGTTGTGGTGTGCGTCGGTGACACGGCCTCGGACACCCTCCTCAAAGACGGCTTCAAGCCGATGGTGATGGTGTACGACGGGAAGACCGAAAGACGCCATGTTGGGGTTTCGGAAAGGATCAAGGCGTACGACGCCAAAGAGTATCGTATAACAAACCCTCCGGGAAACCTTGAGGAGGATGTGTTCACCCTATTCAGGAAGCTCCTGAAAAGCGAGAAGCCGAGTAAGGTGTTCGTGGAGGGGGAGGAGGACTTGACCGCCCTTGCGGTGATAAGGGAGGCCCCCAAGAGCGCCACCTTGGTGTACGGCCAACCTGGCGAGGGGCTTGTGATAGTCAAAGTCGACAGTAAAATCAAAAAAAAAGTTAATGAAATGTTAGAGGAGATGGAAGATGGAGGTTGAGATAACACAGGACAGGGAGAACAAACTGCTTGAACGCAGGGAAGTGAAGTTTAAGGCCTCATTCCAAGGCCCGACGCCGAAGAGGGAGGACGTGAGAGGAAAGCTCATAGCATTGCTGGACTCTGATAGGGAGTTGACCGTGCTCGATAGCATGGCCTCAGACTATGGGTCAAAGGCAGTTAAAGGTTACGTGAAAGTCTACGCCAGCAAGAAGGCCATGGAAGTGGAGCCGAAATACATCCTCAAGAGGAACTTCGCCCCGAAGGAGGAGAAACCGAAAGAGGAGGGTAAGGAGACCCCTGCAAAGGAGGCTGGAAAAGAGGCCGCACCGAAGGAGGATGCGAAACCAAAGGAGAAGGAGGCGACTAAGCCTAAGGAGGAGAAATAATGGCCAGACCAGACAAGAAGGAGAAGAAGGATACCGCTAAGAAGCAGAAAGGAGCTAAGAAACTCAGCAACAAGTGGAAGGCCTACGACATTTCCAGCGGGACACTGGTTAGGAAACTCAAGTCATGCCCGAAATGCGGCGACGGAGTCCACCTCGCCCAACACAAGGACAGGCACTCATGCGGCAAATGCGGATACACGGAATTCCTGAAAAAAACAGTAGCGACTGGGATTTAGGGGACGATCATTCCGCAAAACTTATCAGGTGTTATCCTACCTTTAAATAGTTCTTTGGCTAGTTCTTTAGCGTCATCTGCGATTCCAATATCCTTACACTTTCCCCCATTAGCCACATGCCATATCTCAATTTCCGCCTCACAGGGGATCGTACGATATTGCTTTTCCCCATCCTTAAACGTTATATTTTCAGTATGTTTTGTGAGTTCAACCAGTTTATCGAATGCTTCCCTCGCCATCGGGCTTGAACTGCAAGCTATCCTCCCAAGAGCCCCCACTGCGTACACTCCAGGCCGATATTCCCCCTGAGGGGCCATGGCTACCTTAAGGAGAGCGTCCAAAGCCGAATTTGAGCCTATCGCCTCAAGTGCCAACACGCCTAGGTGCTGCGCGCCAGGTTGGGTTTTGTTTTTGGTAATAAAGTTAGCGAGGGCACCCGGGGCTATCTCCACACCCGGTTCTTTGTTAACTGTTGCGCGCACAATACCGTCAAGCAAACCATGTATGTCAGAGTCGTCCTTCCAGTTGCGGAGCCTAATCAGCTCCCCCCTTAGGGTTGTTTTCGGTTGAGTGACATCTGCAGATTGGACCAAATCTTCGCCTGGCTTATGTTTCGGGTTTTTTTGTTCAGACATTTGTAGTCCCTCCTCATAGGATTCTAGGAATCATACAGTTATATATAGTCCGAGTGTCGATTATACTTTTAACCGCCTACACCACTATTCTCTTCAATGAGGGTTGTTGGGTTGGATTTGGCAGGGGTGCCGAAGAATGACACAGGATACTGCCTGCTTGAGGATAAGAGAGTAACAACCCGACTACTACACTCCGACGATGGGATAATATCGGAGTTGAAGTCTGCGAAGCCTGATTTGGTCGCGGTCGACGCGCCGCTAGTCTACGACGGCTCAAGGAGGAAGTGCGACGAGCTCTTGAGAGAGTATGGGGCGCTCCCAGTCACCCTCAGGGGCATGGAGACGTTGGCTGTGAGGGGCCGGGCACTTGCTGGGATGTTGGATGCTCAGGGCATGAAGTACGTTGAAGTTTACGCCACAGCCTCAGCGAAGATTCTGGGAGTGTACAGCAAGGATGACTTCACGATGCAAAAAAGCATGACAGCCTTGGACTTGCAGGGTGATGTGAACACTAAGATTCTCGTCCGCGACGAACTGGACGCAATAATGGCAGCAGTCACGGGGTACCTGCACCTTGTGGGTGGCACGAGGGCTGTTGGCGATGAAAGCGGAACTATTGTAGTGCCTAACGTGTGAGCTATAGTCGATAGCAAATGTTTTTTAACTATTATGGATTAGCATTTGCTATCGAATATGAGTGCTAGACGAAGTCTAGCGTCTCAGATGCAAGCCGAAAGCTTGCACTGATGACGCAAATGACCTTAGATACGGTATTTCGGACTCGACGAATGTTCAATAGCTCATATCATTTGATATAATAAAGTCCCACTCCAATAATGTGACATATGCAAGAATACGATACTATTGTCGTCGGCGCAGGACCCGCAGGCCTCTTCGCATCCTATAAGCTCGCTGAAGCCGGCCGGAGGGTGCTGATTTTAGACGAGGGAAAGGACGTCCTAGAACGGCACTGTATGATGATTGAGTCAGGCCATTGCGACAATTGCATCCCCTGCGATATCATGTCCGGAGTCGGCGGCGCAGGCCTCTACTCTGACGGTATGCTCAACCTCAGGCCTGACGTCGGCGGAGACCTCAAAGAACAGACCGGCGACGAGAGGAAGGCGTGGGCGTTGGTTGACGAAGTCGATAAGATATTCCTGAAGCACGGCGCACCCCACAGGACCTATGGCGGAGACTCGAAGAAGGTGGAGGACTTGCAAAGGAGGGCAGCCGCAGCTGATGTTAAGTTCATAGAGATAATACAGCGTCACATGGGCACGGACACGACGCCTAAGGTGATAAAGTCGATTGAGGAGCACCTGATGAAGAAGGGTGTGAAGTTGCTCCTGAAGAGGAGGGTCGAGGACATCCTCATCGAAGGCACATCATGCACTGGCGTGAAGACTAGGGAGGAGAAGTTCAAGTCCGGAAGCGTAATCCTCGCGCCCGGCAGAGTCGGGGCGAAGTGGATGGACGAATTGGTACGCAAACACAGGATAAAAGCCCGGTTCGGCCCAATAGACGTCGGCGTCAGGGTGGAAGTACCCTCTGTGATAATGGAGCCAGTAATAGAGGTGAACAAGGACCCTAAGTTCCACATAAGGACTGGCACATACGATGACTTCGTGAGGACATTTTGCACCAACTACAACGGATGGGTTGTGAAGGAGAACTACGACGGCCTCGTAGGAGTCAA
>JAZDIN010000058.1:0-10688 GCA_043804895.1 Candidatus Altarchaeota archaeon | reverse complement strand
AAGAGTACACATCGACCCCGTTGCTTGCTACTTCGCTGTCGACTCACTGCATCCTGGCTGTGCAGAAGCAGCCAAGGGTGGGGTTGTTCGCCCATTAAAGTGGTACGTGAGTTGGGTTTAGAACGTCGCGAGACAGTTTGGCGGCATCTGCTGGAGTTGTCTGTTGCCTGAGGGGAAGGATCCTTTAGTACGAGAGGAACAAGGGCTCGTGGCCTCTGGTCTACCGGTTGTCTGACAAGGCACTGCCGGGTAGCTACGCCGCAGCGGATAAGGGCTGAAAGCATCTAAGCCCGAAACCGCCCCCAAAAATAGGCAGCATAGGTGCCACTAAAAGAGTGGTTTGATAGGTTGGGGATGTACGCACCAAGCTTCGGCGAGGTGTTCAGTCCACCAATACTAAACGCCATATACGTTCGGCATCTTTTTGGCGACAAGCCATACGTTCAACCTAAATTCCATTCGACTCCCTACACCACCTTAATTTACTTTTTCTAAGAAAATTCAAAGTTCTTTTATCTTTCATACAAATTACCCTTAGTGCTGCTCTTTTATTCTTATCTTTCCCTTTCTTCTTCTGCGGTGGCTGTGGATTGGACTCACGGAGCCTTTAGTAAAGGCTCTGAGGAAGTTCCGCCCACCAGAGATTGTGCGACTGGGTGTGTGAGCGCCCGGACGGCAATATAGAGACGAGAGGTCTGTCGGCGTTAACGGTGATGGCTTCGCCTGAGTTGCTGGCGGATTGTGTGAAACGGGTGTCGTCCTCGCATCTGGTGCAAGCCGTAAAACCGGCGCTAAGAAGAATGTCCATAGGGTAGTGTGCATGCATCGCATGCGGAAAACCCACCTAAGGCGGACTACAGCAGCCACCGCACCTGATTATTGCCTCGTTCAGAGGGACTGAAGCGCTAGCGGAAGTCCCTCCTTCGCGAGCCTTAGTAAGGCTCAAGGACTACAGCAGCCACCGCACCCTGTTTCTTGGCTTGTTCTTTTAAGTCTATATGTTAATCGTTTAATGTATCACTTAGGATTTCCGGGGCTTTTGTGACTTAGTATATTGGGTGGTGGTTATGAAATCTGTTGGTAGGAAGGTTAAGACTGGCGTGCATAGGCTGGATGAGATTCTTGAGGGGGGCATCCCCCTAGGTCATACGGTGTTGGTTTCCGGAGCTCCTGGGACGGGTAAGACTATTTTTTCGATGCAGTTCCTTTTCACGGGCGCTTTGGAGGGGGAGGGGGGGATGTACATTACGTTGACTGAGGGCCGTGATAAGGTATTGAATAATGTGAGCTCTTTCTCGTTCTATAATAAGGATGCTGTTGATAGGGGTTCGGTAACGATTATTGATTCGATGACATTCACAGACCTTAGTGAGTTGGAGACTAACACCCTTAGTGGCGTGATAAATCGTTTCACTGAGATAGTTCAGAGGCATAAGCCTAAGAGAATCGTCATCGACAGCATCACAAGCCTGTGTGATGTTTTAGAGGACAAGAAGAACATACCTCTGAGGAGCCTGATATTCCAACTGCAGGAGGCTCTAAAGAGTGCGAGTGCTTGCACGATACTTCTTCTATCTGAGGTTCCGCCGCAGAAGATGATTTACAGCAAGTATGGCATGGAGGAGTTTATAGCAGACGGCATCTTGCTTTTGACTGATGTGCCTTCAGGCAAGAACCAGCTTAAACGCGCCTTGAGGGTCATCAAGATGCGCGGGGTTAACCATAGCAGAGACAACTTCACGCTGTTGATTACGAGTTCGAATGGCATAGTCCTGGAACCGATGATGGGGGAGGGTGGTTTTGGAGGGGGGTATGAGTAAGGTAATCCTTATGTTGGTTGATCCTAGGACGTATCAGTCTGACGTGAAGGATGTGCTGGAGAGCCTCCTAGAGAGCTGGGATACGAGCCTCCTCTTGTGCCTCAACTCAAGGCCGGAGTACATACTCTCCAGGCTGGATGTCTCAGTCAGGGACGGGGTATTTGAGAGGAAGTCGCTTCATTTGATTGATGTTGTTTCACCTCAGAAGCCTGACATGCCCAATCTCAGGTACCTCGGGGAGGGGAGCTCGCTCACCCAGATTGGGATAGAGATTAACGACATGATTTCGCAGCTGCACCCGAAGTATTTCATAATGGACAGCCTGGACAGTCTGATGGGTTATGAGGATGTGGAGAAGTTCATGCAGGATTTGATTAACCTGTTGAACAGCGACTCGGTTAATTCCATAATCCTCGTCGGAGCCAACAACGATGATAACGAACTCACACAGGATGTGCAGAGGCGTGTGGCGGAGACGAGAAACTACAGTGAGATGAAGAAGGAGGCGGTGGGTTGGACAGGGTATCAACAGGCATAGCGGGGTTAGACCGGGTGATTGAGGGGGGGATACCGAGGGGTAGGAGCACGCTCATTAAGGGAGTCTCCGGCTCAGGCAAGACCACCATGGGGCTGATGTTTTTAGCACAGGGAGCCTCTGAGAATCAGAAGGGAGCTTACTTTACACTCGAACAAGGCTCCAGTGAGATAATATCAGAGAACCTTAGGCTGCTGCCCAACCTGAAGGAGCATGTAGAGTCTGGGTTGATATCTTTTTTCGACCGCAGCATACCGAACGACATACTCTGTAAGCCTGACGTCAAGGCTTTGTTCGACGATGCCAAGGCGCATGGAAATCCGAGGGGGAAGAGTGATATCAAGGATCCTAAACAGTTTGAGAAGTTTATAGACTCCATGTTCAGGCAGATGAGTAGGGAGGGTCACACTAGGCTTGTCATAGACAGCCTGAACTCGCTTGGGAGGAAGAACCGTCTCATGCTGAAGTCACTCAACCAACGGTACGATCCAGAGGACCACTACGAGCTGGTACTCAACATCATACAGAAGGCTAAGGCGTTGGGTATCACGACATACCTCCTCTCCGAGGTCAGTAGTTTAACTGCCAGTTGCGAATCATACGAGTCCTTCCTCGCGGATGGGATAGTGGAGCTGGACATAAATGACGCAATGCACATACGTGTAGTCAGAATCAGGAAAATGAGGGCTACAAACCATACCCTGAAACCTTATATGTTCGAGTTCGTCGAAGGCCGCGGAATAGAGGTGAACCCCACAAGGGTCCTGTAAGTGCGTTTTTTACCTCGTTTTTACATTATTTGGTATCATGGTTGTGGTTATGAAGTTCGGCGGGACGTCTGTCGCCGATGGGGAGAGGATTCGCAACGTAGTGAAGCTAGTGAAGGCCGAGAATCGGAAGAAGATTGTCGTGGTGTCGGCTATGTCTGGTGTCACTGACCGGTTGATTAGCATGGCCAGGTCTGTTGTGAATCTGCCTAACAATAATGTTGAGCACGGGGTTGATGCCTTCTGCAGGGATTTGGCGATTCAGCAGCGTAATGCGATTGTGGTTGCTGTTGGTAAGAAGAGCGTCAGGTCTGAGGTTTTGGGCAAGTCTATGGAGTTGATTGAGAAGTTGAGGGTCGCTCTCTTGGGTGTGGGTTACCTTGAGGATTTGAGCCCCAGGAGCCTTGATTATGTGATGTCATTCGGGGAGAGGTTGAACATCCTGGTTATGTCCGGTGCTTTGGTTTCAGCTGGTGTGAGGTCGGTTGCATTAAGCGGTGGTGAGGCCGGTATTGTCACCGACTCCGTGTTCGGCAGGGCTAATCCGTTGCACGTGAAATCTAAGAAGAAGGTCGGGGAGATTTTAAAGAAGCTTGTCAACAGGGCCACACCTGTTGTGGCTGGTTTCATAGCAGCTGATGAGAAGGGTAGGATCACCACTCTTGGGAGGGGCGGTTCAGACTATACTGCATCACTTCTTGGGAAGTACTTGGATGCGGAGGAGGTTCAGATTTGGACTGACGTGGATGGGATACTGACCACTGACCCGAAGGTCGTGCCTCATGCGAAACTCATACCTACGCTGTCCTACTCTGAGGCCTTGGATTTGGCTTATTATGGGGCTAGGGTAATCCACAGCAAGATGATTGAACCTGCCATGACAGCTAAGATTCCTGTGTGGGTGAAGAACACGTTCAACCCGAGTTGTGAGGGCACCCTGATCGTTAAGGAGCAGAAGATGGCTGAGCAAGTTATCAAGGCTGTTGCATCTGCTAAGGATGTTGTGATTATTAACATGGAGGGCTCTAGTTTAGTGGATTCCCCTAATGTTGCTGGTAGGTTCTTTTCGGCCTTGGGGGAGGGTAACATTGACATCCTCATGGTGTCCGGGTCTTGGAGCAACCTCAGCTTCGTGATAAGGGAGACTGATTTGGAGAATGCCATGCACTTCCTGTCCCAGAAGTTCTCGAAGAGTTTTATGGACAGGATGGAGGTTTTGCGGGAAGTGTCGATTGTCACTGTGGTTGGCGCTGGCATGCGCACAGCGAAGGGGATAGCAGCCGGAGTCTTCGGCGCCGTGAATGAGGCCGGCGTAAGCATCATAATGATAGCGCAGGGTTCAAGCAAGTTGAACATCGCTTTTGTGGTCAAATCTAAGGACGCTAACAGGGTTGTCGCAGCGATACATGATAGGTTCATAGGGTGAGTATGTTCAAGAAGGGACTGGTGGATTCGCTGCTTCATATGCTCGCCGAATCCGATTTCAGGGCTGTGGACTGCCGCGGTTCAAGAAGCAGCTTTGATGTTTTAGCAAAGAGGGGTGAGATGCTCCTTTTGGTGAAGGCCCTTGCTAATGTCGAGGGTTTCAGCCGGGAGAGCGCCTCTGAGTTGAAGATTGTTTCTGTGCTTTTGGGCGGTGTCCCGGTGGTCGTTGGCGAGCGTATGAAGTCGTCTGATTTGGCGGACGGCGTCGTCTACGACCGTTACGGCATTTGCGTGTCTAACATCAAAACGGTCGAGGGCATAATAAACGGGAGGCAGCCGAGAGCCCATTCTGAGCGGGGCAACTACTGTGTCAGGGTTGATGTTGGGCTGCTTTCTGAAGCGAGGAGGAGGATGGGCTTGACTCAGGAGTCGCTTGCCAGGAGACTTGGCGTCTCAAAGCAGTCGGTCTACAGGTACGAAAGCTCAGGCAGCGTCAGCCTTGAGGTCTTTGAGCGTCTGATTGACTTGTTTGGGGAGGATTTCGCCCAGTCTGAATTCAAGCTAACGTTTGAAAAGCCGCAACTCCCGTCGGATTCTAACATTATTGGAGCATCCCTCAAGAGGATGGTCAGGCAGGAATTTGAGGATATTGGATTCAACACTGCGATGACCAACGCTCCGTTTGACATAATAGCAAGCCAGAGGGAGAAGGTCTTTAGCGTCGTCAGCAACGACTGGCGGAGGCTTCAGGACAAGCTGTCGGTCCTTGAGGAGGTGTCCGAGATCCTGGATGGTTACACGGTCTGCATAAGCGAGCGTAGGGTCAGAAGCAGCGTGTCTGTGATGAGTCCGGATGAGCTTTCCAAGATAAAGTCGCCAAGTGAGTTATTTAAATTGCTTTCCAACCAATAATCTACAATGATATACTACGGCGGAGAGAGCGTGGACTTCCAGGAGAAGGTGAGGAGGATGTTCGAGGAAGCGAAAATAGCCTCCCAGAAGCCTTTTTCGAGCGAACCTTTAGTCTACGGCCTTACCTTATCTTTCACCAAGGATGGGAGGCCCATCTTCGAGGAGTTCGGGAACGTGTCCCCCTACGGCACGAGCGGTTTCATGGAGCCTGTGACTGATGTCATCGAGAAGGTTGATTCAGTCTCAGTAGTCGCTGAACTGCCAGGGGTTGACAAATCTGACATTGACTTGCGCACGAGCGTTGAGAGCGTGCTGATTACAGTTGACAGGCCGCTGAGGAAGTATATAAAGGATGTTAGGCTTTCCTGCCGTGTGAAGCCTGAGACGGCGGTGGCCCGTTACAACAATGGAGTCCTTGAGGTCGTCTTGAAGAGGGCTGACGACAACACCGCAGGCCGCAGGGTGCAGGTCCAGTGAGGTTGACGTCATCGTCCATGAAGCGGATGGTCTTGACTATTATCGTGCTAGTGTTCCTTCTCTTAGCATATTCGCTTATAGAGCCGTATTTTGTGCAAGTCAATGAGGTTGAATTTGTCAGCCCTCACCTTCCGAGAGAATTCGATGGAGTAAGGATTGTATTCGCTTCTGACATACACTGCGGGCAGTTTTTTTCCACAGGGCGGCTGAAGGAATTAGTTGGCCTGATAGATTCGTTGAAGCCAGATATGGTACTGCTTGGTGGCGACTACGTGTTGGGAGGGGCAGGATACATCCCAGAGTGCGTAAGGGAACTTAAAAGCCTGCATGCGCCGTTGGGTGTGTTCGCAGTCCTTGGGAACCATGACAACTGGGCTGGCGCCGAATTGACGAAGAGTTCTCTAGAGGATGCTGGGATCACTGTATTGGATAACAAAGCCATGTGGGTTACTCAAGGTGGGGCGAGGATAAAGGTTGGCGGAGTAGGGGACCTCTGGACTGAAAGCCAGAACATATCACCAACCATAGGAGACACTAAGGAGGGTGATTTCATCATACTCATGTCACATAACCCGGCCTACGCAGATGAGGTGAAGGATTTGGACATAGGCCTCATAGTGAGCGGCCACACCCATGGTGGGCAGATTCTGCCAGTCACACTATTGGCCCCCCATCTGCCTTCAAGGCTTAGGCAGAAGTACGTTGCAGGCGTTTTTGACGTTGGGGGCAGCAGGCTGATAGTCACGAAAGGGGTTGGGATGGTGTTTGTGCCGGTAAGATTCCTCGTGAGGCCTGAGGTGGTGGTGATTACGCTTCGGATGGGCTAAGTCTCTACGCAGTGGTCGACTCCGTTGGCGCATACCTTTTCCTGGCCGCATATGTCGAAGTCCTTTCTCAGAACTGACCTGCCCTTGCATGTTGAATTCTGAAATCCTGGATTCTCGCAGTGGAACACGTTTGTTATCCTGTCTAGGTTACCGTCAAAGTTGCACTTGTACTCCACGTTGCTCGGGCAGTCTTCGTTCACCCTGCATTTGCCTTCGAATAGGGTGGTTGTGGTGGTCGTTGTAGTCGTTGTTGAAGTGCTGGTCGTCGTAGTCCATAGGGTGGTTGTGGTGGTCGTCGTGGTCGTTGTCGTTGTGGTCGTTGTCGTGGTCGTTGGGCTGATGACGTCAGTGACAATGGTTGATAGTGTGTCAAGTCCGTTGATGAAAGAGTCCAGGAAGCAGATTCCGGTGAGGGAGTAGGCTGAAGCAGTTGACGCGAGGGAGAGTAGGATAAATGCCGGAAGAAATCTCATATGAGATGATAGGTAGGTGGCGTATAAAAAACTCTTAGACCCACCCTTATATTGAGCAGGGCTCAATATCTAAGGTAATGCTCACACTGCTTGTGATTGTTGTGACTCTGTTGATGCTGCTTTTGGCGAGCATATCTGACCTGAAGACCGGCGAGATACCTGAGAAGTTCAGTATGGGACTTGTTGCGTTCATCCTCGCAGTGTCCGCGGCGCACAGCGTCTACTCATGGGATTTGAGCCACATACTAGCGTCTGTTGAATTCGGAGCGATATTGTTTGTGATGGGGTACGTGGTCTTCTACTTCGGTGGGTGGGGCGGAGGGGACGTGAAAATAATAGCCGGGGTTGGCTGCCTCCTCGGGTACCTGGATTCAACAGGGTTCACATGGCCTAATAGTTCGTTCATAAGCTTCCACATGCCACCATTTGTAACATATCTGATAGACATGGCATTCATGTCAACGCCCTATGTCATAGTCTACACGCTGGTGCTTGGCCTTGGGAGACCGGTCGTGTTCTCCTATTTTTTGAGTAGGTTGCGTGAGCCGAGGAATCTAGTGTTTGTGTTTGTGAGCGTTATGCCCGCACTCCTTGCTTTTTATCTTGGTTTTGGAGTCCTCCTTTACACGTACCTTCTTGTGCCACTGTTCCTGCTTGCCACAATCTATATGAAGGCTGTGGAGGAGATTGTCCTGACCAAGGGCATCCGGATATCTGAGCTTAAGGAGTGGGACATACTCTCCGAGGACTTGGTGGTCGATGGTGTGAGGGTGGCGCAGAGGCGGAATATCGAGGGCATAACTCCGGAGCAGCTGGCAAGGATTAGGGAGCTTGCAGCTTCCGGGAGGATACCTGACGCGATAAGGATACGCTGGGGCATCAAATTCGCACCCATCCTGCTGATTAGCCTGCCACTCACCCTGTATTTCGGGAACGTCCTTGAGGTGATATTCCAGGCGTTAACTCAAGTCCAGTAGGTTCAGGCCAGTCTTCTCGTCAAAGGCCCTGATGATTTTGTTCCTGAAGATTTTGATGTGTATCTCCCCTGCGAAGACGCGCATCGCAACCAGATGGCCGCCCACAGCCCTCCCGTCCTCATGGGCGAGGCATGCGTGCGCATGCACTATCGATTTGCCGTCTTTTATGCAGATGTTTCCAGTGCAGTGGACGACTTCCATCGGCTCGTTGAATTCGATATCGTGGTATTTGCGGGCTTTCTGGTCGTAGTAGCTTATGGTCGCAGACTTCACCGCGCCTATCATTGAGAAGACCGCAGACTTCACGCGTTTTCTTGAGGCAAACTCCCTAATCTCGGTCATGACTTCGGTGTCGTGCTCGAACCTGCCGAGGAACTCCTCGGACGATTTGACATTAGTAGATGTTATGCCATTATTGAAGTTGCGCCCCTTCCTGGCCATTGTGTAGATTCAGGATTTTTTCGCGTTGACGACGATGACTCTGCCGACTGAGACTATGTCTTTCTTGCGGAAGGCTCTGCGACCGACGCGTATCTCGGCGAGCTCGAGGTTTTCTATTGTTGTCCGTGTGACCCGTCCTATCTTGATGCCTTCCGTGTCCTCGACCTCCTTGCCTGCTACGTCTTTTGTCAGCTTGTTGATTATCTCCATCTCGTGTATGAAGATGTTCTCGGTCAGTTTTATCCATATGCCGAGCGAGATGATGCCGATGAGGCCGTTCAGAGTGAACCTCTCGAACCCGTACTCCTCGTTCAGTAAATAGTTTGCGCTGCTGTCGAGGACTATCTTGATGAACACTATGAACGCCACTAGTATGAGGTATCTTCGCACATGCAGGACCCTCTTTGCGCTCCAGTCGTCTATAAGCCTGGCTGAGATGACGATGATAGCTGCTAGGACTATCAGGTTCAGTGAGTTGGAGTTTAGCACGAACAAGCCGAGCGTGTTCAGTGTCGCTGTCGAGTCTGTGAATGTGAGGCTCCCCCTCTGGAGGTCCCCGTATGCGTAGCTCACGCCGAGCATGAACGTCAAGAAGGCTGTGATGTATAGTATGGTGCTTATCCTCTCCACTGAGAGGGACTTCAGGAATTCACTCGTCCTTGTGAAGAACTCCTCCTCCCAGCCGAACCCCTTGATTATCAGGTAGATTCCTATCACTGCCATTATGAGGCTGAGCGCCTGAGCCCCGCCGATTCCAAGAAGGAGGAGTATGAGACCGGGTAGGCCGAATATGAGCCTGGCGAGGGTCGGGTCCGCGGTCACTTCCCTCATGAAGTTGTCTAGCTTGAAGTACGCCTTCTCAAGCTCCTTGCTCTGCCTCACCACTATTCTTTGCACAGAGTCTATCTTCACCCTAGACTGCACTATCGGTATGAGTTGTTCGTCGTCCATCCCGTCTGAGACGAATATAACGGACTCCGGCTTACACTTGACCATCACCTCCTCAAGCTGCCTGGCCACCTCCCGGTCAGATGTGACGCCGACCTTCTCGCTGCCGGTGAGAGTCACAATGTCAGTCTTCAACTCATCAGCTATCTTCAAAGCACCGTATAGGGCGTTGACGTCGGTGTCGGCTGGATCAGCTAACGCCAGTTTTTGCGCGACTTCGAGATTATCTTCACGTCCGATGATCGGACCTTTCGTGCCTGCTTTTCTTCCGATGTCATCGTCTCTGTCGACGCACAGCACGAGGGGTTTCACATTAGTTTATGTGTCTTACGGGTTTATAATATAGTCGAGAGCATAACCCTATTGACTTAGCTTCTATGCTCTCGAGTATATCTGAGGGCACAACGCCCAATACACCTCATACGAGGTCTAAAGAAGATTGAGTCTCTCAGCCCTGGAGGGCTAAAGATAAGTCGGAAAGCAGCGTCTTCAGGCTATTCCTTGACTACAACAACCTTGCTGACAGCGTTCACGGCGTCATAGGGTATGACGTAGTTGCCTTCCTTGTCCTTCGGGTAGGCGACCCTAGGGGGTGCCTCAACAACCGGCTCCACTATAATAGAGATAAAATCCCCTGTCGTCTCGTCAACGATGACGTCGTCCAGGCGGCCGAGTTCCTCGCCGCCCACTGTTATAACCGGTTTCCCGCCTAGTTGCCTGGCGATGATGTATGTCACCATATGCGTCACACCTCAAAGTAGTTTGATACAACTTATTAAGATTCCTGGTTTAAAAGCAATACTATGTTGCCTGAGGGACTGAAGGGTGTATTGGCGAAACAGCGCTACAGCTTAGTTGGAGGACACAGTGCAGTGAAACCGTGCCTTTGGCTTGGGAAGAGCCTGAGGGGGGAGGGTTTCTGCTACAAGCAGAAGTTCTATGGGATAGAAAGCCACCGCTGCATGCAGATGACTCCGGCAGTCGGGTGGTGCACGCAACGTTGCGTGTTCTGCTGGCGCAACACCGAGTACACGCTCGACACTAGAATGGAGGGCTGGGACGAGCCTGAAGACATAATCGAAGGCT
>JAZDIN010000057.1:0-2977 GCA_043804895.1 Candidatus Altarchaeota archaeon | reverse complement strand
CTTGTACGCGGCAGGCTGTTCTTCTGCGAGGACTTCAAAGCTTGCGGCGCGGATATACTCCCCTGCTGCCTCCAGTCTCCTCTTCACGTCCTCGCCCCGAGTGCCGCTTTTAGCCTTCGACCTGGATTGTACGCGGCCTGCTCCGTGGCATACTGAGCCGAACGACTCTTTAATCGCAGTCTCGGTGCCGACGAGCACGTACGATGCGGTGCCCATATCCCCTGGAACTAGCACAGGTTGGCCTACGTCGCGATAGTCCTGGGGGACTTCCTTCCTCCCCGCCGGGAAGGCCCTGGTGGCTCCCTTCCTGTGGACGCAGACTGTCTCCCCCCGGTGTTCCTCGAATTTGGCTATGTTATGGCACACGTCGTACATCAAATCCAACTCCGATTGCGGGAAGTGTCTCCTGAAGACCTCCCTCACCCAATGTGTTATGAACTGCCTGTTCGCGAACGCATAGTTCACTGCACAGTACATGGCCTTCACGTAATCCTCAGCCTCCCTGCTTTTCAGGGGAGCGCACGCGAGCTCCTTGTCAGGCAACTCAATATGGTACTTGTTCGCCGCGTTCAACATGACCCCGATGTAATCGTCAGCCACCTGATACCCAAGGCCCCTGGAGCCGCAGTGGACCATCACAGTCACTTGGCCGACTGAGTTTATACCGAATTTCTTTGCGACATCAACGTCGAATATCTCAGCAACCTTCGATATCTCAAGGAAGTGGTTCCCAGAACCTAACGTACCAAGCTGCGGCCTACCCCGCTTCTTCGCCTTATCAGATATTTTACTTGGGTCCGCGCCCTGGCTTGCACCATTCTCCTCCGTATGCCCTAGATCCTCTTTGACTCCGAAACCCTTCTCCACAGCCCACCTCGCCCCTCCGACGCAGACCTCCTCCAACTCCTTCCCACCATACTTGAGCCTACTCTCACTACCCAACCCGGAAGGCACCTCAGAGAACAAGTCATCAGTAAGAGGCCTGAGCTTACCCTTCACCTCATCAGCTGTGAGATTCGACGTCATCAACCGTACGCCGCAATTGGAGACTATGAAATTGTCTGCTATGAAGTTATGGTTGCTATCTTCTACAGTAATATCATAGACTGTAGCGGATTTCTCTATAAGTTTAATTGAGGTTATATTATCCCAGGTTAATGCACCATCATAGACTGCAACTAATCCATCATGACCTATCATCTTTATAGGCATCATACCAAATGGCGTTAGGAATGGATGATCACAAGTCGTAGTAATGTTAAACCCTTGTTTTGTGGTAACAGAGTATACATCATCTATTTTAGTTAATGATAGAGCTACACGAGATTTTTTAATACCATCCTTAGAATAAACAAAAACAGAATCTTTTACATTTATTTCGGATATGTTGAGTATACTTCCATCTCCCATGAGAACACCAGTCGTTTCATGAAGACAATTTATGTCGTATCCAACGCCGCCTGGGCTTATCACGCCCTCTTCCATGCTGAAGGCCGCGACTCCGCCAATCGGGAATCCGTATCCGAAGTGGCCGTCAGGCATCACCAAGGCCGGCTCCAGTATCCCCGGCAGCTTCGCGACGTTGCTTATCTGCCTGAACACACCCTCCTCAATAGTCGGGTAAAGCTTGTCTGAGGCGATTATCCTCGCAGGCACCCGCATCCCAGCCTCACGAAACTCCCAAACACCCTCACGAACCCGCCTAGCCTCCATGACGGAGAGATATGGGAAAGACCATATTTAAGTGAATCATGCACAATGGTTAATTGTATGGAGGCGACTATTGAGGCGGCAGAAAAAGCCGTCATAGCAGATATTGAAGCTAAAAGAAACGCTGGTAAAGTGAGTGTGAGTGAACTCCTAGGAGTCAAAGATCTTGGCGAATTAAGTGGTGGAAAAAAGAGTACAGGCGGTGGCACAAAAAAAGGTGCAAGTAGGAGGGAACTTTCTGGTTTTGTCAAAGAAAATTTCACAGGGGACGTCCAGAGAGAGTATTTGGGTGTGATTGAAGGTATTGATGATAAGACGGCAGATAGGATTTGGCATGAGATTAGTCTCCAAGGCACCCAATATAGGCGTGAGGAGGACGTAAGAGCTAGAAGGTTAGAGTATGGTGAGGGATTACTTGACGTCATAGCAAAGGGCATTAAGGAGGGTAATGATGGCAAATTTGACGGCCGTCTAGCTTCCACTGTTGCGAATGCAGAATTGGACTCACTCACCAGTATAGCGAGGAAGATAATCAAGAGTCTGGGTTTGGAAGTAAACAATACTAATGAGGCTAATGCCAAATTGGAGATAATGACGTCTGAAAGCGGGAAGAAGTATCTCATAAAAGTTGGTGCCCAGGCTGGCAGTAACATGGGTGCTAGGGGATTTCTTGAAGTCATTGGGGGTGGTTTGAACAGTGGTGGGAAGAAAGAGGCTAGCGGTATTTTTGGCACGCCTTTTGAACAGGAACGGATAAAGACGCAGAATTCGGCGTCTCAAATCCTTAGCACTTTGAACGCCGATGACTTAAGGAGTATGGGTCTTGTTATTGACGGCGATGATGAGGCGACGGCTAACGAGGTATTAAAAGATTTGACTAGTTCACTGAAGGTCGAACAGCTGATAGAAAATTCAGCTGGAAAGGACTTGAAACAGGTACTCATCCAGGCGGCCCTTGAGCGTCTGAAGAAGAGAGGTTTCCAGGAGAAGGCTGCTTAGATTTTTTGTTGTAGTTTTTTGAGTTTTTTCGTGCTTGTGTCGTATTTGCTGTTGGCTTTTTTTGTGAGGTTTGTGATGTATTCGTCTGATACGAGTTTTTTTCCTTTTTCCATTACTGGGGCGTCTATTCTCTCAGTGCTGAGGACTTCAATCAGTATCCGTTCCTCTTTCAGGGATTGTATCCCAGTCCTTTTGAACCCAGACTCCCTTGCAGTGTGGAGGAGTTCCTGCGCCTTCTCCTGTGTTCTGGCCATTATGTGGATTATGG
>JAZDIN010000056.1:0-11926 GCA_043804895.1 Candidatus Altarchaeota archaeon | reverse complement strand
TCAATAGACAGTGGCGTGACCACCTATACTGTTGGTGAGACGCTCCTGCCAGGTAAATCCATCAGATGGGAAGGTGGTATGCCTTTCAACTGTTCAGCTGGTGGAGGATACTCCTACACTGTAACATTCCAGTACGACAACCTAGAATACAACCTACTGAACAAGCGGTTCGAAGGAATAGAAAGATTGACAGGCGAGTGCTCAAGCCTAGCGTAAACGGTATGAGTAAACCAATCAGAGTATATGAAGTCTAGAAAGCTACACTCAGCCCTACGCTTTTTTAGGCTTCCTCTCTTTCCTCAGGCTGATTTCCCTCACAACCTCCGCGACGTCAGAGCGCAGCTCCTCAAGGAAGACGTAAATCCTGAACGTTAGATAATAAGACAGAATAACCCCCCCCACAAGCATCAAATCCAGCGGCCGTTGTATCCCAATGACCTTGGAGACAGGCTCGAATGTGCTTGGAGAAAGCAGGAAAGCTATCACCGTAAGCCATGCCACGCTCCACAGGAGCAGCATACTCCAGCTGAGTTTACCCTCCCTGAACCTTAAAAAAACCCTACTTAACGCGAAAGCGGAGAATACAAGCCCAAGAACCTCTATTATCATCTCACATGCCTCTGTGTAATACCATATGCCACACTATCTTAAAACCGTCCAACACCCCAGTCCCCCTGCTTTTGGAGTGCTTAGTGTATATGACCTCAACAGGAACCTCACTCAACCTAAGGCCGCTGCGCTTAGCCTCATAGAGTATCTCAGAGGACACCTCGTACCTGCTAGCCCTAAGTTTCATAGATTCGATAGCCTTCCTGTTGAAGGCTCTGAGGCCGCTTTGACTGTCCCTTGAGTAGACTCCGAATAATGCTAAAGTTAGGATGTTCAGGGCGTAATTCCCGATTTTCTTCACAAGTGGCATCCTGTCTGTGTGGACTTCCCTCACACCAACAGCGACATCACTGCTATCAAGCGCCTTCAGGAGTTTTTTCACATCCTCAGGGTTATGTTGTCCGTCAGCGTCGAACGTGACAAGCCTGTTGAAACCCTCCCTCCTTGCAACCTCCACTCCAGTCCCTATGGCAGCCCCTAAACCCAGGTTAATCATATGCCTGACTACCCTAACATGGCATCTAGCGGCTATCTTGCTAGTTCTGTCAGAGCTTCCATCATCCACGACAAGGATGGTAGCTTCCGTGCATGCCTGCAGGCCCTTCAACGTCTCAGCGAGCACGAGGGACTCGTTGTACGCTGGCATAACAATCAATGTCCTCATATGCTAAAAACAATAGGAAACCAGGTATAATACTACTCCTAAGCCCCACCCCCGGGGGGCATATATAAGGTTCACCAGCCACTATTTAACAATGAACGCCATCAGAATCACGCTAACACTCCTACTAGCCGCAGGACTGGTTAACGCTGCCACGTACCCCATACTAAGAGAAGTATGGGTCATAAACCTCGGAGGCGACAGACTAGACATAAGAGACGTAGACGGCGACGGAAGACTGGATATCATGATAGGTTTCTTCAAAAACGAAGGAAGCTACGTCTACCTCCTCGACAACAACGGAATACTACAATGGAGGAACAAGATATCGGTCATATGGCCTAACAACACCCCACACACCGTTACCGTGGACGACATAGACGCCAACAACAACACAGACATCGTAGTAGGCTCAGTGATAGAAGCCAAAACATGCGCCGCAGGCTTATCCGAATACAACCAACCAATATTCGTCCTGGAACGCAACCCCCTCCTCCAAGACAACATGCTCAAATGGCGCCACCTAGGCTACGGCCTTTCAATCTCCATCTACGTCGCTGACATAAACGGTGACAAACAAAAGGAGGTCATATCCGGTGCACGCGAAGGCATAGTCTACACCATAAACTCAGACGGCACACTAAGATGGAAGTACGAGACAGAAGGCTCAGTCAACGCAGTATACGCTGCAGACCTGAACGGAGACGGAACATCAGAAATACTCGCCGGGTCCTACAAATACCTGCACGTCACAAACAACCTCGGCAACAGGATATGGCGTTTCGACACCGGGGGCCAGGTAACGGCAGTGTATGCCGCGGACATAAATAACGATGGGCAGAAGGAAGCCCTAGCAATCACTGAAAACGACACAATCTTCGCTATTTCAGCCGGCGGAAACAAGCTGTGGGAATACCATCTACTAGCCGTAAAGCCCATCGTAACTGCAGCAGACATCGACGCAGACGGCTACGGTGAGGTGATGATCGCCTCATCCAAGACCATATACGCACTAGACTACACAGGAAAACTCAAATGGACATACGAAACCACCTACCCCATCGTTGATATGAAAACAGGGCAACTACAGGAAACGAACGAAAACCTCGTAATCCTCGGCGCAAGGCAAATCACAACCTACAAAATAAACGCCGACTACCTGAACAACCTCAAAGCCCAATACAACCTCAAAAAATCAACCGAATACCTAGCGAACAACTCATTCGAAAAAGCCCAACAACACGCCGAACTCGCATACGAACTATACTCCCAACTAAACGACACCACATCAAAAGAGAACGCCCTCAAAATAAACGAATCCTCAGTCCTACAAGTCACAGCAGCCGCACTATACAAAGAAGCCCAAGAAGCCTACACCAGCGGCGACTACCAAACATCAAAGGAAAAAGCCATTGAAGCAGAGAAATTATACTCAAAAATCAAAGACGAAAACCGCACAAACCAAGCCCTAACACTCGTCAACAAAGCCATAGACCAAATAGACGCCGAATACTTCTACCAAAGGGCACTCGGATACTACCGATCAGAAAACTACCTGGAAGGCATTGTATACAGCAAAAAAGCCCTAGACATATACCTCCAACTCAAAGACACAACCAACATCAACAAGGCAGAAAAACTGTTCAACAACACCGAAGAATACCCTAAAGCAAACAAAAACTACGAGGAAGCAATAAGACAATATGAAAAACAAAACTACAACCAAGCAGCAACAGCAGCCCAACAAGCAAAGAACTCATACGAAAAAGTCGGCGACAAAAGCCGCGTAACCTCAATAGAAAGCATCATCTCCAAAATAAACCGCGAGATAGAAAAAATAGAACACAAGGCAAAGGGCGACGAATACTACGACAGAGCCAACTCAAAATTAAACACAACAAACTACCCCGGATGCATCGAAGACGCAACCACCTCACAAACCCTCTACGCTAACGCCACAGACACCCAAGGGGAAACAAAAGCAAGGAACCTCATCACACTATGCGAAATCGGAGTCGAAGCCCAAAAACACTACGCCAAAGCCAACGAACTATACACAAACCAACAATACGAAGCAGCCAAAGACTACGCGGAAAAAGCACGCAAACTATACCGAGGAATAGACCAAACCGACGCAGCCCTACAAACCACCGACCTAATACTCGAAATAGAAGCAGAACAAAAAAACAAACAACAAACCATCCCCAAACAACAAGATAACACACTCCCCACAGCAGCCGCGGCAGTAGCAGCGCTCATAGTAGCAGCCTCAGCATACCTCCTCATAAAAAAATTCAAAAAACCAAAACCAAAAAAAGAAGAACCAGAGGAGGACTACCCGAACCTCCCCCCAAAAATACTGGAAGAAAAACCCCCCCAAATATAAATCATAAAACCCCCAACCAAAGAAACACAAACAGAACAAACCCCATCCACAAAACTAGACGAACTACTCTCCAGCGTAAAAACAAAAACCACAACAACACCCCAAGAACAACCACTCCCCCCAACCACAGAAAACAAACTAGACAAAATATTCCAAGAAGCAGGCATACCAACCACAACCCACCTAACAACCCTCAAACAACAAACCACTACAGAAAAAGAACTCAAAACAGCAGACGAAATCAAAAAAGAACTAGAAGAAATAAACAAAAAACTATCCAAAAAATAACATATAAACCCCCTCCCCCTATCAATAAAACCCCCCTAAACATAACCCTTAAAACATCGCGTTTGTAGTCTAGTGGTAGGACTTTAGCCTTCCAAGCTAAAAACCCGGGTTCAAATCCCGGCGAACGCAACGAACCCTTTTTCTTTCTTAAAAAGAAAGAAAAAGTGTTTCATCCCAAAAAGAAAGAAACATAAAATAGCCCCGTAGTGTAGTGGCCTATCACACCCGGCTTTGGCGAGCCCTTTTCTTTCTTGCGAAGAAAGAAAAGTGCTTCACCCCAAAAGAAAGAACACTGGAGGTGAACACCTTGTTATGGTGTCGGAGAAACCGGGGAACTCAGGTTCGAATCCTGGCGGGGCTAAAGTTTTCACTTCCTACCCCTTACACTTTATGGGGTTGCTGCACTTTAATAGTGTGGGCGAATATGTAAGTGATGGATAAACTTGCCATCAAGACGATAGTCATTGTGTTTCTTGCGGCGTTTGTCTTCTTCATCCTTCTCTTCACTTTGATTGGCGGTGCATTATTATTTAGCATTTTTGGTGCTGCGGGAGGGAATGATAAGGTTACTATCCAAGGTCATGTCGGTGTTCCATCAGGCACCAAATCCTCTGATGGAGCCAAGGTGACGGGCATGGCTGTTGCTAGTACTTGGTCTACGCGAAGTAGGCCTTCGTGTGAGCCGTTTGTCTGCAGGGGTGTTTCTAATGCCCCTGTGGCTGTTGTGAGGCCGGGGAAGAATGGGTGGGAGAAGGTTCCGGGGGCTTCGACTACGACGGACAAGAACGGGGATTTTACTGTCAGTATTGACCGGGTGGTGTTGGATTCGGATTATCCTGTTGTTGTCGCTGCCGTGGCTCCTGATGGTTCTCCTCTGATGAGTGTCATCCCATCGGATTTGGCGGCTGGTAAGGCCACTATCGAACTTGCGATAGATAGAACTACTACTGTCGCTGCTGCTTGGCATTGTCCAGGAGGCCTAAACCATCCTAGCGGGAAGGGTGGCTTCTGTTGGCGTGACCCGAAGGAGGAGTCGAAGAGCCTTGAGAGGATGTATGCTGCGATAGACTTGTATTTTGAGTATAATCCTTCGACCACCACCGACCTCGAAGACTATCTCTTAGCCATCTCCAAGGACCCGATGTTCATCGAGGCAATAAACGAGGTTTTACAAAAGAACGGCCTACCTAAGGTGTCGGCAACAGACCCCAACGGGTATAAGCCGGTGACTGCGGAGAACGCCAGGAATCTGGAGTCTATCGGAACCATCATCACGCAACCAGCCACTATCCAACAAAAAACAACCTCTACATTAAAAGCGACTACGACCATCTCCCCCTGTGGTATACCTGCAGGCGAATACTTATACAAAAGCCAAGATTGCGATTCTTGGAGAAAGGACTGTGATATCAGCAATATTAAAGTCAAATTGGACTGTAAAGTTTTAGCTGAAGAAAAGAAAGATTGGAAGACAATTATGGACGAATATTCGACTCCAGAGGAGGGTTGGAAAAAAACCTATACGATTTCTGACATCCCCTTTGATGGCAAAACACTAAAGCGCATCACTACCCGAAATATGTGTCTTGAACTTAATAATGGAGATTATCAGTGCGGCACTTCAACTTCTACGGAGACTTGGACGTTAATACAGTAAAAGTACACGAATTCCTGAGGACAACAAATAAGGCTGTTATCTATGAAATCCATACCTATTCAAAAGTACATACAAAATTGTATGTGCTCGGGGAATCGAACCACGTCTGTTCGGTTTCTGGCGGGACGAGAGTTCTTACTTGTATCCTAGTTTTCTGTTGTATTGTGTGTGGTCCATCCATTCTAGGACTATGGAGATTATTTCGACTTCGTCCCTCTTTACTGTGTAGATTAGCCTCCACGCGTTGGGGAGGTTATACTTCCACAGATTGTCTGCCTGATACTTTTGGATGTAGTCCTTGGGGATTTGTTTCTTCGGTATTTGGATGCCGCAGAAACAGTCTTCTTTGATGTCTTTTAGGGCGCGGGATATCCATTCATGCAGTTTTCTGTCTTCTGTCTTGGAATCCTTGAGTGACTCATATGATTCGCTGATTTTTTCGTCAGCAAAGAATACTCTGCACTTCATCATTATCCCTTCCACTCAAGGTGGGGCTTGCTCAGATACTTTCTGACACCGTCCGGGTCCCATATCCACGCCACCTTGTCTTCGCTGTCTCTGGCAATTTTCCCTGATTTTTCCAAATAATCGAAGATTACGCAGTATGTCTGGTACATCATCTTCTTCGGCAGCCTGCTCCAGAGGTCCTTCTTCTTGTATGAGCCACTGTTTGACTTGATGAATCCCTCAACATTCAAAACAGTGTCTAACCGGGGGTAGTGGATGACTTCCATGAAAAATTATAGGGTATATGGATTTATATACCCTCATCAGATAATATGTAAGGAATAAGAACTGGGACGGTTATCCCTGGCGGGGCTACTTTCTCATCATTTGCAGGTACTGTTTTTTGGTCATGTGGGCGGTTCTCAGGCTTGAGTTAATGATTATGTTCTGTTGGCGTGACCAGTTTTTGTCGTCATGTTCCAGCACGTATTTCGACCATAAGTCAACGAACTTCATCCTCTCCCTGTTGTTATCCTCTGTAAATCCCATGAAGTATCCTCCTATACCCTCTAACCCTATCTTTGTCTAACTTGGCCCCCATTATGTTCCTTATGTGTTTCGCGTCTTCCATGTCCTTCGGCGACTTCAGGACCGCCTCCTTGAAGGCGACCTGCAGTTCTAAATTGGATATGGTGAGTTCGTCGCCGTCCAGCTTGACGGTCATGGCCTCATCAAGTGCGATTTCGTCTGCCCTGTTTTTAGCGCATTTAAGCTCTATGTTGGGTATCACTGCATCCTTCTTCGCGAACCTGACTGCGATTCTGTCCTGGAAGTACTCGTATATACTCCTGTTCCTTTCAGCTTGCAGGCACCAGAAGCCCCCGCCTTTTATATCGTCCGCAAGCTTCGAAAAGCTGGCGTAGTCCATTCTTGGCACGATTATGTCTACGTCTTCGCTTGAGCGTGCCCGGCCAAGCAGTATCGAAACATATCCGCTGACGATAACATATGTGGTGTGTTTACGCAGTATTTTTATGAAATCTAATGTGAAACGGTCCAAATCAGATAACTCTCTATCGACCTTAATGACGCTGTCCTTTAGGAATTTCATCGGTGTTAGTAATTGGGAGAGCTTAATTATTTATACTGCATCAGGCTTGTTGGTAGATGCTTTTGTGAATATAAGCTTGCTGTTTTGTCGGGACTTTTTATACTGGTTCGGCCATAACTTAAGATGTTTTTTTGTTTGGGGGCGTTTGGAAATGTTTGAGGTTGTAGTTGACGGGTTGAGTTATATACGGGGCATCCCTGTGGAGTTGACTGATTCGGCTCGGGCGGGGGGTGAGTTGAGGAGGGGGTGTGTTGTCGGCCTCCTGGTGCACCCTGTGGATGATGCGTGCGGCGGGGTTGTTGTTGAGGTGAAGCTTACTGAGGAGGGTCAGGAGAGGCTTATTTCGCCTGGTTTGAGGGTTCCTTTGGAGGGTGAGGGTCTCATGCTCCGTTTTGCCCTCGGGTGGAGTGAGTACCTGAATGCACAATCTCCTTTAGAGTCAACCTCCGTTGTTGGCAAACCTGATTGTTCTTCTTTGAAGCCTGTCGCTGGCGCCTCCAGGTAGTATTTATAACGAAATTGGATGAATATGGGTCGTGTGGCTTTCTTATAAATACCACAGGCTGAAGCCTGTGAGTATTTATGGTCTCCCTTCCGAAGTAAAGCATATGTGGAAGTATGTTGTGGCTCTTGGTGTCGTCTTGGTTGTCGTGTTCGTCGCCTACAACATGAGGGTTGCGGAGTTGCCTAAAGAGTCTAACCTGTCTACTGCAGCCTCCTACAACGCTACTAATGTTTCCTCTGTTGTTGTGGCGTGTATCATCGACTTGGACTGCGGCTTAAGCGGTGAGACCGACTACGTTTGCTGGAAGGATTTCGTGGCGAAAGACCACATAAACTATACTTGCGTCGACCGAGGCCTCCCTAATGCGACGTGCGTTGGGTCTCTTGTGCGTGAGGTTTTTGAGTGGTGCATGCCTGATGAAGTTTGTGTTCCAGGGAAGTCGGTGTGCAATCCTGGGCCTTCATGTACTGATGGCGTTAGGAACCAGAATGAGTCTGGCGTCGACTGCGGGGGGCCATGTCAGCTGTGCGTCTCATGTAATAACGGCCTGAGGGATGGTGATGAGGTTGGTGTTGACTGTGGAGGCTCATGTCCTGCTTGTGTCATACAGTGCACCACTAATGCTAGTTGCGGCATCCCACGGTGGGGTTCTGGGTACTGTAGGGAAGGTTCAGTGTACCAGGATTACGTAACCTTTGAGTGCAGGAACCATGGCAGGTACAGTTCCTTCTGCACGCAACATGTCATGAGCCGGGTTTCAGACTACTGCGGGCCAACTAATCCTTGCATTGAGGGTGTTTGTTATGATTCCCGCTATAAGGGGGCGCTCAAGATGCCTTCATATGTATGTGATGATGGTGAGTTGTGTTCAACCGACGGTGCAGTCTATTTGACGTGTAAGGGTTCGCTGTGTTTCGATGTGAAGGCACTATATGGGGAGGTTGACAAGGGCCCTGGCGCGAGGAGCGATTAGGCTGCCGTATGCTCTGGAGGCCTTAAATGAACGCTTTTAAAGGTTCCTAACATATACTTATTATCTCTTTTCGAAGAGGAAATAGGTGAATGAAATGGCAGATTTGATTGTTAAATCGAAGGTAAAGGAATACGTTGGAAAGGACATGAGTGTTGGAGCAGAATTTTACGACGCCCTCAACGGCGAAGTTGAAGTCTTAATCAACAAGGCTAAGAAGCGCTGTAAGGACAACAACCGCAGCACACTCAAGGCTAGGGACCTCTAAATCCCTATCCTTCTTTTCCTTTTTTATTTTATTTTCATCTTTACTCCTTTATGGATTCTGATCCGCTTCTGGAGCGTTTTCTCGGCGACTTAGGGGATTCTAAGACTATAGTGGTTGTATGCTCCTGCAGCATTGAGTACTGGGGCAGGAGCCGTTCTGTGATAGGGTTAGGGGATAGGATAATCCTGTTCAAGCCTGATTCGACGTTGATTGTCCATTCGCCTTCAGGCTTTAAGCCTGTGAATTGGATGAGCCCCCCCTGTGACACTACAGCCAGCGTTGATGGGGGTAGGCTTGTTGTCTTCAGCCAGAGGACTGTGAAGCCGTTCGAGGAGATCAGGATAACAATCGAGCGTGTCATCGGCTACCACTCCTTTGAGGCTCTATCAGACCGGGAGAAACTTGATTTAACTCACACGGAGCGTGATATGAGGGACTGGCTTGCAGCCCACCCAGGCGAAGTCGACGCTGACTTCACGCTCAAGAGCGTCGAATACCACAGTCCCCTCGGGTTCTTCGACCTTTACGGCAGGATTGGCGGCTCGTATGCTGTTGTGGAGTTGAAGTCGGTGACTGCCGGCCTGCCGGCGGCCCTGCAGTTGAAGCGTTACAGGGACTGGCTTGCCGAACACTTGAAGCAGGGTGTGCGGGGCATACTTATGGCGCCGGCTGTCGCGCCTAACGCGTTAACTCTCCTGAGGAAGGAGGGTCTTGAATTCCGGAAATTCAACGTGCGGAAACTGAAGCTGGAGCGCAGGAAACATACGTTGGATAAGTGGATAGAGTAGTGTATTTAATGGCCTAACCCTATTCTGTACCATGGATTCCAAGCTCTTACTTGCCGCTTTGTTTGTGACGCTCCTCCTTTGCCCTTCCGGCTCCGCGTGGGGTCCGGTAGCTAGCAAGTTCATCTGCCATGAGGCTGTTAAGTTCGCATGGGGTGTGGATGCGGTGGCGGAGTGTCTTCCTTTGGCAGATAAAGGTTCGTTCTCAAGCGTATGTGAGACGACCTACCGTGTTATGGGCGCAGATTATGAGTCCAAGTGCGAGATGCATCTTTCAAATGCAACCGAGATTCATCCCTCCCTCCTATCATACGACGTCTTCGGTGATGTGGGGAACCACTATGACTTCAGCCACTGCCCGATAAAAAGCGGCGGCGAGAAGTGGGTTTGCGGCGACCCGCAGGACCGTCCCGCATACTCCATATCGGAGAAATGGTTCAAAGCTGCTGAGGGGGCCTCTAACCTTTGTGAGCGGATATACTATTTCTGCGTCGGAGCCTCATACTACGCGGATTCAGAAAGTACCCTCCACCAGGTCAGGCTCGTGGCTAATGACTGTGTTGGGAACATCGAGGATAGCATAGATCGTTCCATAAGCAATGGCCTTACTGACTGGAGTTCGAGTCAACGGTGCAAGTTCGACAATGGCAATCAAGGCATGGAGCACAACCAGTACTATCAGGTGTTAGGCGAGTCAAGTAACACGGTCAACAGGATAATATCTGGCCTCGCATCCCGAGGGTCGCAGCTGAAGTCCATACCTTACGGTCCTGGGAGGGGTGTCGTGCTTTTGGGCAACAGCATAGACTATGGGATGGCCTCCGGTTTTGTAGAATACCTGAAGGCGAGCGGGGTTGGCGTCGTGTACTCTGACGCTCCCGGCTTTGAAAAACTTAAGTACAACCGTCGCATAATAATACTCGGGGGGCATAACTCCCCTGAGGGTGTTGGGGCGGTCTCCGGCCTGTTGTTACCTGCTGGTGCGAAGGAATCCCTTATGGCACCAGGATCTGATGTCATGTTCACTGTGAAAGGTCATTGGGCTCAAGACCAAACGGTCATAGTCTTGGCTGGCAACGAGGCTGCTGACACTGTGCGGGCGTGGTCTGATAACAGGGAGACGATTTTGGTTGAGATTAAGGCAGGTGATTGAATATGCGAGAAAGGAAGAAGGAGTCCGATGAGGACGCGGATTTAACAAAGTTGGAGAAGAGGCGGAAGCGGAAACTCATGAGGGCGTGGCTTTCTAAGGGATGAACAGGTTCGTTTATTACGTCTTATGGCTTCTCGTCCTGCTAGTGTTAGGCTACCTGGCGTACCTTAACATCAGAAGCCAGCTTGGCATAGTGGCATTCGCGGTCGTGGCTCTGTCGTTCTGGTATGTGGTTGGGAGAATACGCGATACGGTACTTGAAAGATAACACTCTCAGACGCGTGTTCTGGGCTTTTCCGCTATCTGTCGCATCAAATCCGGAACAACTATGGTCGCTGGGTCTAGCCTCTCCAACGGTTTATCCTGGTTTACGATACCTGTGTGGGTTTCGTCGAAAATGTGCGGTTTACTATGTACAGTTTCCCTTTAGGATTGCAAACGAGGTAATCTCCAGCCGCACCTTTCATCGAATACGGCTGCCCAGTGGAGTCGGTCGCTGTCACCTCAAATGGCTTATCCATCTTCGCAGCCATTGTCATGATACGGTGTCTGGTGTACTCCTTAGCCTTATCTGGCATTCGTTCTATTACGCCCTGACTCTCGGGGAATACCCTATATCCTCCTGCTTTCCGTATCTCTCCTGAAATATCTCCGCACTGCAGGGGTAGAGTTCTCCTCTGATGCCTTCCACAAGATAGTCCCCACTTCCGCCAGAGCATACGCCCTCCATCGTCTGCACACTGAATGGCGCATCCACCTTAACTGCCCTCACAGTTATGGGTAGTGTAATGTAGAACCTGGCCTTGTCAGGCGGAAGCTCATCACTTGCATTAAATCTTAGCACTCCTACATCATCCGTCATCTTCAATAGATATACGCTCAATATATCCTATTAACCTTACGTTTCTTTTTATGTTCGTGAGTCCAATAAACTAGTGTAGGGGGTTGTGGTCATGTTAAGGAATATTCTGGTCTTGCTTGTTTTGCTGGCTTTGCCTCAGCAGGCCTTGGCTTGGAGTGCTGGCAGCTATGAGGTTGCGGCCCGTAGGTTGTGTTCTGACTTCAACTGCGCCTGCCATGACCGGG
>JAZDIN010000055.1:0-20708 GCA_043804895.1 Candidatus Altarchaeota archaeon | reverse complement strand
GACCGAACACAGTAACGCTGATAGTAAAGTAGTATTAGTTAAGTCTTTGCATTGAGTATTTCGTCGACTTTCTTTTTGAGTTCTTCTATTGTTCCTGTGTTGTCTATTTTGTGGTCTGCTTTCGCACCGAGGGTGTCGATTAGTTCTTCTGTTTGCCGGGCTTCGTTTCTTTTGAAGTCTTCGATGCTGATGCCTGCTTCGCCGCGGCTGGCCCGGTTGACGACTCGCTGGTATCTCATCTCCTGGGGGGCGGTGATGTAGACTAGTATGCCGCCGATTTCCTTCACCATGCGGAATTCGTCTTCGTAGCGTATGCCGTCGACTATGATAAGTTCGGCCTCCTCAGCTTCGATGTCGACCTTCAAGGCCTCGGCTAGTATGCCGTCGCCGAAGACGCGCCTTAAGGCGAGGCCGAGTTCTTGTAGGTTAGCGCGGGTGTTCGGCTTGTGTAGTCGCAGTAGTAGGTCTCTGAGTACGTCGCTGAAGCGGTAGTAGCTGGCATGTTTCTCGCGGACTAGGTAGTCTGCGACTATGCTCTTGCCTGACGCTATCCTCCCAATCAAGCCGATTACCACTCTCATTTTTTGATTTTAACGTGCGTTATCTCGATTCCCCTGTCGGAGAGTATCTTCAACCCGTCCTTGTCGGTGTATTCTCCGCTTATGACGACGCGTTTCACGCCCGCGTTGACTATTAGGCGGGCGCATATCTTGCAGGGGAATGCGTTGATGTATAGTGTGGAGGCTTTAGCAGCCTTCCCGGCCTGTATGAGGGCGTTCTGTTCAGCGTGGACTGCGGTGCACCAGTCATGGCCTTCGCCGCTTTTTATCTTCATCTGGTCCTTCAGGCAGCCTATCTCGTCGCAGTGTGGTGCGCCTCTCACGTTGCCGTTGAATCCTGTGGCGACTATCTCACGCTCGGGGTTGACGACTATCGCTCCAATCTGCCTCCTGAAGCAGGTGCTTCTGAGCGAAACGTCCTCAGCTATTTTCGCGAAGTACTCGTCCCATGAGGGCCTGTCCATCTTTTCCAACGGAACATATTGTGTAGCGTATCCTTAAAAGGTTCGGTTGGTTGTTTTCGGTTTTTTAAGGAGCCTGCACATATGTTTAGGGATTCATTATGGAGAAGAGAATCATCGAAGTCAAGTCTTTGAAGCCTGGGAAGTACATTCTAATAGAGGATATGCCTTGCAAGATTCAGGGAATGACGCACAGCAAACCCGGCAAACACGGCGGCGCGCGCGTGAGGGTTGATGCGATGGGCGTGTTCGAGAACTCTAAGAAGAGCATAATCGTCCCCGCAGGCGACAAGGTCGAAGTGCCGATGCTTGACAGGAAGATAGCCCAGATTCTCGCCCACGTAGGCGACAAGCTGCAGATGATGGATATGGAAACCTACGAGACGTTCGAGATGCCGTACCCTGAAGACGACAAGGAAGCCCAAGCGTTCATAAAAGACGGCGGAGAAGTCCTATACATCCAATACGGCGCCAAAAGAAAGATAATGCAAGGGAAAGGCGGCGAATAAGGTCATCGGAATCCTTCTATTTATTCGAATATTGGTCAATAGTTACTGATGGAGTCGCATAATCTTGACGAGCGTGCGAAACAGCTTGAGGAACGTTTTAATAGGCTTAAGGGTGCGCCTCTGCTGGCTGTGCGCCTGGACTTTCTGAAGAAGGCTATAGATGATTTAGACTCTAATGAGGAGTTGAAGAGCCTATTCGGCGAACCAGTCTCCAAGAGCATGACACTCGTCTGCGACCTGGAACATAAGGAGATGCTCATAGCCGATGCGAACATCGACAGAATCGACAAGGCCAGCGAACTCATATTCCTAAAGATTTTACATGAGATACTGGAAAAGGAGGCTTGACGGAAAATGCCGCAAGTAGTGGATAGCAGGGAACAGCAGCCTGCCCCACCGCAGGTCATCAGCCCAGAAACACAGGAGACGACATTATCAAAGTTCGGCGCAAGAAACTTTACCGGCCGCACAGTCATTGACCTCGGAGGCGTAAAAACAGTCGGAGCAGGAGTGCCAATATCTGGTAGAGAGGTAGTAGGACTTTTGGGTCCGAATGGCAAACCAATCGAAGAGTTTTTAGAGGGGAGGATTCCATCAGGGGCTGAGCGTCTTGCAGAAGAGTTCAAGAGGATAAGGGAGGGAGAGTACTATCGAAAAGATTTTGAAGAAGTTGCATCCTATTTAAAAGAGATGATTGCCAAGGGCCGTGTAGATACGGTTGAGGAGGCTATGAAGGGCGCAGATATAATCCATCCATATGACTCAACTTGGGGGACTCTCATGCCTGAATCGGATAGGTTAGGCGCAAATTTAGATCGGCTTTTTTGTAGTTTTGACGAGGAATTATCAGGGGAAGCTAGGCTGAAGGCAAGTGTTGAAAGGGCGAGAGTTCATCTGAAGAATCTCGCAGGTTTACGGGAGGGTGCAACCCCTGCTGAGAGGAAGAAATCAATCGACTACTTTATGGATAATATTACTCCAACCTTTCGTAAGGGATGGACTAAAGAAAAACTTGACAGCTTAGAGTTGATTCCTTGTGAAAATGAGCCGTATGTGGCAGTATATGTAAAGGGAGACATACCAAATGCACCAATCTCAAATGGAGTCACTGGGTCATTTGGCGAAAGTGATATTATATCTCCTTTGATCATAGTAAAGAAAGACGGACCACATCCATTCTCTGTTTACAAACATGAAGCAGAACATGTTAAAACAAACATCATCTGGGGCGGTACATTAACTTTGAGGACTATTGAAGACGAAGTTGTAGGTGAGATATGTTCTAGGTTATCTGAGGGTAAAGCATATACTGGATTGGGCCTATTTGAAATTGCTCAGTATTATCATGATATGTCTATAGATCTCAGAAGGGAGTTTATCAAGTTAGGGGTTAGTTCAAAAGAAGACGATAATAGAATTATGAACTTTTATGAAGCAGATGTGGCTAATTATGATGATGAACAACATGGCAAAAGTATTTGGGATGGCCGTATAAAGGGTATAATAGAAATAGATGAGCTTGTTAAGGCAGGTGTGCCCTCGTCAACAATAATAGACAGGTTGAGGACCGCACGTACCCTAAAAAAATTTGCAGAGTCATACGAGTCTGAAAGGCGATTTGATATCGCGTTTAGAAAGATTAATTTCGCTAGGTCAGCCACTAGATTCGTAGAGGAGGGTAAAGGAGCCGATGTAATGAAGTTTTTAGACACACAACTAGGTTCTGACACCACCTTTATTGATTCATCAATACCTGAGGAAGATAGGGTTAGGTATAGATTACTAAAACTAGAGTCTGATACATTCAAGGATATGTCATCTGCGCTATATGATTTAGCTAACAACGCAGGGAATAGTTTTGCATTAAAAAAAGCGGAGAAGACAGGGTTCCGTATACCCAGATATGATGGTAAATCAGGTGCAAAGTTTACCACTAATGAGGAGATTGGACAGTATAGAGTCTCTTGGGATAATATTGCGCATAATTTATCAGATGAAGCTGATAAGGTATTGTTACACAGTAAGGATCTGAGTGGGAAGATGCACGTAACATAGTAGAAAATGCATGGTTCCGTAACATAGAACACTTTAGAACCGGGTCAACGGTGTCAGGTATAAGGGGGATTGGTATAACACGATTTTTTTGCATTGCTAAGTTCGAGGAGGCCGAAAAACAGAAGTGAGGATTGCTTATCTGCCATTTTTTCTTTTATCGTATTCTATGAGGTCTTTTATTTTCTGTATTTCTATTAGGTTTGTGGTGGGAGTGGTTGTGTAGATTCCGGCTGTGAACAGGACTAGGTCGGTTTTTTTGATGAGGCCTTCCTTGAGGCAGTATTTTGCTATTTCTAGTATCTTCTCCTTCTTTTTGAAGTATGCGTGTTCAACAGGCTGTATCGCGTAGACTAGGTGGAGTTTCCTCCTCACCTTCGGGTCGTTGGTTATGGCTATTATGTCCTTGCATATCCTGAAGTTTGAGATGAGCATTGCAGTGTAGCCTGTGCGGGTGGCGACGACTATCTTATCGACGTCCACAGTGTCTATGATGCTAGTCACGGCCTTGGAGATGGCTAGGGATATCTTTTCGTGGGCTTCCTCGTCGAGGGGTTTAATCGGCATGTGGGTCTCCACCTCCAACGCTATCTTCGCCATTGTCTTCACTGATTCAAGAGGGTATTTGCCGACTGCGGACTCTGCTGAGAGCATTATCGCGTCTGCGCCGTCGAGTATGGCGTTGGCTACGTCGCTCGTTTCCGCGCGTGTCGGTTGTGAACTTTCGACCATGGACTGGAGCATCTCTGTGGCGACAATCGATATCTTCCCGAGTCTGTTGCACTTGCCTATCAGGTCCTTCTGTATCATCGGGATGCGCTCGGATGGTATTTCCACACCTAGGTCTCCGCGGGCTATCATGACGCCGTCACAGGAGCGCATTATAGCATCAACGTTTTCTACGCCCTCATGGTTCTCTATCTTCGCTATCAACCCGATTCCAGTCCCATTAAGGTGCCTCTTCAGTTTTTTTATGTCTTCGACGTTGCGCGTGAACGACAGGGCCACGTAGTCGAGGTCAAGTTCCTTAGCAAGGCGTATGACTGCGAGGTCCTCTTTGGAGAGCGTGGACACGTCCAGTCGCCGGCCTGGAACGTTGACCCCCATCCCGTTCTTCAGTAGGCATGCGGAGTTGAACTTCACCTTGATGAGCCCGCGTTCCCTGCCGACTATGCGTGAGGAGTATTTTCCTTTGTCGAAGATGATTGTGTCCCCGACTTTGAGCTTTGAGAAGATGTTACGGTTGAAGTAGGGTTTAGGGCCGGGTTTGAAGCCTATCGACACTGTGCTATTTCTTTCGACCTTTATGTCGGATGATACTTTGAACCTGATCTCTGGGCCTTTCACGTCTATGAGTATCGGTATGTCGGCTGTAGCCCTTACGTTGCGGACGATTTTGCGGTAGAATGGGGGGGAATTGAAGGCTGTGTTTATCCTCACAGCATCCATTCCGGCTTTGAACATCTTCTCAAGGATGCTCTTATCGATGGATGCTGGTCCTATGGTGCATAGTATCTTCGTCTTCTTCATCTTTGGGTATTTTTAAGTCGTCCTTCTTAATTAAGGGAACTCGCTTCAATGCGGATGTTCACAGGTAATGTAAAATGGTTAAATTGGTTTATTTTTTCGGATCAGGGAAGGCTGAAGGCAGAAGGGAGATGAAGGACCTCTTAGGGGGTAAGGGAGCTAATCTGGCTGACATGACCAATGCTAAGCTGCCGGTGCCGCCTGGGTTCACGATAACCACTGAAGCCTGCATATACTACTCAAAAAACAAGAAATGGCCTAAGGGACTGGAGAGGGAGATTGAGTCCAACCTAAAGCACCTTGAGAAGGTGACTGGTAAGAAGTTCGGTTCTGTGGATAATCCGCTCTTAGTCTCCGTCCGCTCAGGTGCGAGGGCTTCGATGCCTGGGATGATGGATACTGTGTTGAACCTCGGTTTGAACGACAAGACCGTAACAGGCCTTGGGAAGAGGACAGGTAATGAGAGGATGGCGTACGACTCGTATAGGAGGTTCATCAACATGTTCGGAGACGTCGTCATGGGCGTCAGCCATGAACATTTCGAGCATGAGATGGATGAGGTCAAGAAGGCGAGGGGTGCGAGGCTTGACACTGACTTGAACGTTGAGGATTTGAAGGAATTGGCGAAGCGTTATGAAGGTGTTGTGAGGAAGCACGCTGGCACGTCGTTCCCGCAGGAGCCAATGAGACAGTTGGAGATGTCTATTAACGCTGTCTTCAGGTCATGGGATGGGAAGCGCGCTATCGCATACAGGAGGATAAACGGCATCCCCAACCATTGGGGTACTGCAGTCAACGTCCAGATGATGGTGTTCGGGAACATGGGGGACACTTCAGGGACGGGTGTGGGGTTCACAAGAAACCCGGCCACAGGAGTGAAGGAACATTACGGTGAATGCCTCATCAACGCCCAAGGAGAGGATGTCGTTGCAGGAATAAGGACCCCACAGCCTGTTGAAAGCCTTGAAGACGTAGTACCGCAGGCTTACAATGAGCTTCTTGCAGCGTATGAGAAGCTTGAAAAACATTACCGCGAGATGCAGGACTTCGAGTTTACTATAGAGGAGGGTAAGTTTTACATGCTCCAGACGAGGAACGGGAAGAGGACCGCGCACGCTGCTGTTAAGATAGCTGTGGACATGGTCAGTGAGAAGTTGATATCGAAGGAGGAGGCGATACTTCGGGTCCCGCCTGAACAGCTCAACCACCTCCTCCACAAGCAGATTGACACCACAGCTAAGGTGAACGTGATAGCGAAGGGGTTGCCTGCCTCGCCGGGTGCGGCTGTGGGCAAGGTCGTCTTCTCAGCTGAGGATGCTGTTGAGTGGTTCCACACACGCGACGAGAACGTCATACTCGTCCGCAGTGAGACTAGCCCTGAGGACATCGAGGGTATGAACATCGCAAAGGGCATCCTGACTGCGAAGGGCGGGATGACATCCCACGCGGCTGTCGTTGCAAGGGGCATGGGCAAATGCTGCGTCGCAGGATGCGAGTCAATACAAGTCGACGACAAGGCTAAGAAGTTCAGCGTCGGCAGCATCGTCGTCAAGGAGGGGGAAGTGATATCATTGAACGGGAGCACAGGCGATGTCATACTAGGTGAGGCGAAACTTGTCGAGCCTGCAATAAGCGGCGAATTCAAGGTGTTCATGCAGTGGGCAGATAGCCTCAGGAAGCTTGGTGTTAGGACGAACGCGGACACGCCGAAGGATTCGAAGGTCGCGCGCGAGTTCGGCGCTGAAGGAATCGGCTTGTGTAGGACAGAGCACATGTTCTTCGAAGCTGACAGGATAAAGGCTGTCAGGCAGATGATACTTGCAGAGGAGCTGGAGGGCCGTAAGGTGGCCCTTAACAAGCTCCTGCCGATGCAGCAGGGAGACTTTGAGGGCATATTCAAGGCAATGGACGGCTTGCCTGTTACGATAAGGCTTTTGGATCCGCCGTTGCACGAGTTCCTGCCAACAGCGGAAAAGGACATTAAAGCATTGTCTGAGGAGATGCACGTCCCCCTTGAGAAGCTTGAGGCGAAGATTAGGAGCCTCCATGAGCTGAATCCGATGCTCGGACACCGCGGGTGCCGTCTTGCGGTAACGTTCCCAGAGATTTGCGAGATGCAGTCTAGGGCGATATTCGAAGCAGCGGTCGCTGTGAAGAGGAGGGGTGTGAAAGTCAAGCCTGAAGTCATGATTCCGCTCGTAGCCGACGTGAGCGAGCTGATTATGCTCAAGAGGATAGTCGTTGACATAGCGAAGGAGGTCATGGCAAAGCATAAGGTGAAGGTTGAATACAAGGTGGGGACTATGATAGAGATACCCCGCGCGGCATTGACTGCTGACAAGATAGCCAAGGAAGCTGAGTTCTTCAGTTTCGGCACAAACGACCTCACCCAGATGACGTTCGGCCTCTCAAGGGACGACGTCGGGAAGTTCATACCATACTATGTGGAAAAGGGCCTCTTGGAGAAGGACCCATTCCAAGTTCTGGACCAGACTGGCGTAGGACAGCTGGTTGAGATGGGAGTCCAACGCGGGAGAGCAGCAAGGAAGGACCTAAAAGTCGGCATATGCGGCGAACACGGCGGAGACCCGGCATCTGTGGAATTCTGCCACAAAGTAGGCATGAACTACGTCAGCTGCAGCCCATACAGGGTCCCGATAGCGCGGCTCGCGGCAGCACAGGCACAAGTCAAAGACTTGATGGCTAAAAGGGGGAAAAAGAAGTAGGTCGATCACAACATAGTTTTGGAAAATTTTAAAACCGCTTCTTCCCCTAGCATTTGGGATGCTAGATTTGCAGCCCATACCATCACAGCGCCTATGAGCAGTGTGGAGGCGAATACGGCCACAAAAGCCCTGACTATGCTTATCTTGTGGACTTTACTAACCGCAAGCGCCATCTCTGCGAGGATTATGAAACTTACAACGATTACGACCGCCTCAGGGGCGTATCGTATCCCAAGTACTGTGAGAGGCGTTACCAGTATAGTCTGCGGTATCACCCAAAGTTGGATGTAGCCGTACAATGAAAGTGTCTCTTTGTAACTGCCCCCACCCCCAAAAACTTTAATGAACAGGTGGTTTACGAGTCCGCTGAAAACTACTGTTACCGCCGCAAATATCAGGCTCAATGATGTGCCCGTTAAAAAACCGATTAGTATCACCCCGTAGTAGTCTGAGATGTCGGGGCCAATCAATGGCATAGACATCAATATCTTGGCCCCCATGCCAAGAATGCTCTGTAACAATACCGACACGACTATTATAGTCGCTATCTGCAGCCAAGGTTTGCATTCCGCGACGTCCTGTAGGACGAAAATCTGGAACTTGAGAACTCCCCAGAATCTCTCAGAGAAGCTGTAGTTTATAGGTTCGGGATTTTTGTTCTCGTATATAGGGGGTATACTCCTCATCGTCACATCACATACCTTGCGAAAATGGTCCGAATCTTCTTAAGAAGCAGATAAGTGCCGTCAGTCCTCTTCTCGATATCCCTTATGAGCGCGTTGAACAGGCGCCTCTCCTCTTCCTCAAGGAGCTTCTCATTCTCCTTCTTGTGTTTCACAGTCTGCTGTTTCCCGCCCTGCTGCTGCCCTTCAGCACTCTCTAGGGATACCACCTCCATGAGTATCCCGTGGAGGAAGCCCTTCTTGTATTGGTCGTCCTCCTCTTCCTCCTCGATGAGCTTCTTCTTCACGCCCCCATACCAAGCCGGTAGTGAGGGAGTTACCGCGTCTTCGCCTGACGTAGCCTTAAGGAAGTCTTTGAACGTGATGACCCTTTCTTTGCCAGTGTTGTAGGCTTCAAGCCATGGTATTGACGCAGCTGCCTCGACAAGCTGCGCCAAGTCTGCGGGAGAGTATCCCTCAGTCATCCTCGCAAGCCTCCCAATCGGCAGGCCCCTGCTGTACGGCCTGTTCTTCAGGTGAATCTTAAGCACTGCCCTCCTCATATTCTTGTCAGGCTCTCCGATGTAGATGACCTTGCTGAACCTGCCCGAACGTCTTAATGCCGCGTCTATGTCCCATGGAGCGTTGGTGGCGCCTATCGCCAGCACCCCCTCATTCGTGTACTCCGCTCCGTCCATCTCCAGGAGGAACTGGTTTATGGCACGCTTCTCGAAGCTCTGGTCCATGCCCTCACGCTTCCCGGCGATACCGTCAATCTCGTCGAAGAAGAGTATGCACGGCGAATGCTTCCTCGCAGTCTCGAACGCGTTGTGGAGGTTCTTCTCAGTGTTGCCTGCGTACATGTCCACTATGTCGCTCATCTTCACGCTGATGAACGCAGCCGCACCCTCGCCAGCAGCAGCCTTCGCGATGTAAGTCTTACCGCAGCCTGGCGGGCCGTACATTATTACGCCGCCTCCAGCCTCTTTACCGTATTTTTTCGCAAGCTCAGGTTTGGTTATCGGGAACACAACATACTCATAAATCTTGTTCTTCACCTTCTCAAGGCCTGCGACGTCCTTGAATCTCATCTTAGGCTTCTCCATCACCTGGAACTTCGTCAGGCCTTCTCCTTCCTTCCCGCCGCCACCTGGGGCGCCTGAGGTCATGGGGCCACCTCCGCCTCCTCCTGCTGCGAGGCCTGCCTTCTTGTTCAACGCCACCTGCCTTTGGGTGTCGGCTTTGGTGTATTTCGGGTCAACCTGCAAGGCTTTGTTGTAGTCGAGGACAGCGAGGTCGTATTCTAGCTTGTACTCATGGATTAGGCCGCGGGTGTAATACGCTTCAGCGAGGTTAGGGTTCAACTCGATGACCTTGTTCAAATCCTCCATAGCCTTGTCATACAAACCCTTCCTGGTGTATGCGAGGCCGCGGTTGAAATAAGTCTCAAGGAGGTCAGGCCTCAACTCAAGAGCCTTGTTATAGTGCTCTATGGCCTTGTCGAACTCCCCAATCTTATAGTAGTCGTTGGCGAGGTTATGGTACTCATGTTCAAGGCTTAACTCGCCATAGTCGTCGTAATCCATAGAAACCCGCTAATATATTGAATATTGAATATTATAAGGATGGCTTTTAGGGTGGCTTTAATCGGCGGGGAAGGAAGTATGGGGCGGCTTTTCGCCAGGCTCTTCAAGGATGAGGGTTACGCTGTTACTATTAGCGGGCCGGATGAGAGGAGGGGTAGGAGGGTGGCTCGTGAACTTAAAGTCAGGTATGCGAAGGATAATGTCGCGGCTGTCAAGGACGCGGACGTCGTCGTCATAACGGTGCCGATAGCCGTCACCGCCGAGGTCATAAGGGAGATCGCACCGCATGTGAAAGCTGGCGCACTATTGATGGACTTGACTTCAGTGAAGGAGTTGCCTTGCGAGCTGATGGCGAAGCACGCTAGAGCGGGTGTTGAGGTATTGGGCACCCATCCTGTGTTCAGCCCGCGGGTCGGCAGCATCAGCGGCCAGACGATAGTCTTAACGCCGGTGCGAAAGGGGAAGTGGAGTGGAAGGTTGAAGGCGATGTTCAGGAGGAATGGCGTCAGCGTCGTGGAGTCTACTCCGAAGGAGCATGACGAGGTGATGGCAGTAGTACAGGGTATGACGCACCTTGCTTACATCAGCGTCGGGAAGACCATTAAGGACTTGAACTTTGATGTGGAAAAGTCAAGGAAATTCTCAAGCCCCATCTACCAGCTTATGTTGGACATGGTGGGTAGGATAATCGGCCAAGACCCGGAACTATACGCAGGCATCCAGTTACACAATAGGAGCGTGACCAAAGTCCATAAGGCCTACGGGAATGCTGTTAGGAAGTTGAGTGATGCGATTGAGGAGGGGAGGGGGTCGGATTTCGTTTCCATGATGAGTGAGGCAGCAATCCATTTCGGCGACATAAAAGGCGCGATGGAAAGAAGCGACAAGGCGATAGGGAGGATGAGGAAGTGAAGAAGAGGATTGCAGTCATAGGATTGGACGACAAACTGTCAAAGGAAGTTGAGTCGATGGCTGAGAGAGTCGGCGAAGACATCGCAAAGGCGGACTGTATCCTTTTATGCGGAGGACGCGGAGGAGTCATGGAGGCCGCATGCCGCGGAGCAAAGAATGCCGGCGGACTGACCGTTGGGATACTACCTTCGTTGGATGTAAGCGAGGCTAACAAGCACGTTGACGTGGCTGTCACCACTGGCCTCGGCTACGCCAGAAACAGTATCGTAGTCTCATCAGCCGACGCTGTGATAGCAGTCAACGGCTCTACAGGAACCCTGTCTGAGATTGGAATGGCCTTGAACTTCGGAAAACCGGTCGTGGTGGTCGAAGGCTCCGGCGGCGTCGCCGACAAAGTCAAGGAGGCGTTCCCGGACGACGAGAGGGTTAAGAGAGTAGTCAAAGTGAAGGCTGAAGAATCGGTTAAGGCTGCTTTAGCTGGTATATCCTGTAGTCTCTAGGTTCAAGAACTGTCTGGCCTATCATCGTTAGGGGGAGTAGAAAGTCGTCAACGTTTCTGAAATACAAGCTGTGATTGTCAAGGGTAATGAATCCGTGACCTACTTTGGTTAGGTATCCCATTACACCATCGCTCATGGCCCTGTCCGTTGGGAGTTTGTCCTCACCCTCGATAGCAACCGAATTCAGCTCAGTCACGCCTTCACCCCCTGGGTGGAGCATGCGTTTCACCTTGTTTATCGCTGCAATCGGGTCCTTCACATACTGCATCACCCCGCGGGTGATTACGACAACATCGAACTTACGCTTGTCCAAGACCATGTTGATGTCCTCTAGGGAAGCCTCTTTGAAGGTCTCTTGCAGCATCTTGCAGTATCTCATTGATTCATCCTCAGTCATCTTGCCGTACTTCTTTCTGAGAGTCTCCGGCGTGTGAAGTATCTTTCTCTCACCCTGCAGGCCGGTGCAGACGATATCGACATCATCGCCGTACCGTAACATCAGGTCTATGGCTGCCGAACCCCTCCCGACACCAACAAGCAGGATTGACTGCTTGCCAGACATCTCCTCCATTCGCGTATCGATGATGTCATAGACCAGTGGGTAGGGTTTGGTCTCTAAACCGCGGTTGATGGAGTGTTCCCCTAAGTAATATGGTGCATTATGCATCTCCCTAATACTCTTCAATAAGTCTCTATTTCTTTTTTGGGGGTCAGGGCCAATGTAGGGCCTGATTTTTGCCTCGTCAAAACCGTCGTCTATACTTTGGGGTGTCATTTTTTCTGTATGATAGATAATCAGACCAGTCTAAGTATATAACTATTCACCGATTATCTGGACTACTAGTTTCCGTTCCCTGTCTTTGGTGTCGCATTCTATGAAGGTTATCTGCTGCCATTGGCCGAGTGTTAGTCTGCCGTTTGTGAACGGGATTGTGAGGTCTGGGCCGAGGATTGTGGCTTTCACATGCCCTGGGCCGTTGTCGTCGCCCCATGTTCCGTGGTGGTTGTAGTGTTGGCCTTTAGGGACCATCCTCTCGAGTGCGGCTGGCACGTCCTTGAGCAGGCCTGGCTCGTATTCTACTGTGGATAAGGCCCCAGTGCTGCCCGGGCAGAATACTACGGCAATCCCATTTTTCAGCTTGGATTCCGTGACGAGCATTTGTACGCCCCCAGTTATATCTGTCATACCCCCGTCCCCCTTAGTGTTAATCCTCAGCTCCTTGGTTATGACTGTCATAGTATCATGGCCTTCCCGTTGTTTATGGTGGTTTCGATTATCCCCCCTTCAAGGTAGCTCCAAGCCTCCCGTACCGCCTTTCCGTCGTCTCTTGTCAAGGCTACGACTGCGGGGCCGGTTCCTGAGAGGCCGGCTGCTATTGCCCCAGCTTCAAGGGCTTTGATTGCAGGTTCGGGACTCTGCTTGAATGCGAGGGAGTGTATTAGGCCGTTGAGAGTTATCGCAGAGCATATCCTCCCAGCCCTCGCGCTTTCCCAGAGTAGGTCGATGTCTTTTGCGAACGGCTTCACCTTCTGAGGGTCTATTTCACCGGATTTTATCCTCCCCTCAGGCAGGTATATCATCACCTTCAGCGTCTCCTCCATACCGCCCCTGTAGATTATACTACGTTTAAGGTTGTCGGTGAGCGTGTAACCCCCAAAGTAGGCTGCGCTAGCGTCGTCTAAGGCTCCAGTTACGGTGACTTTCGCGTCGTAGGCCGCGTCTATGCCGATGTTGATTAGCTCCTCGTCCTGGACCTTACAATCGTCTATTATAATCTCCTGCTCGCTTCTGGTCTTGCTGAGGCGGAGGGATTTGATTTCGCCGCGTTCTGATGCGATGGCGCCAATGGTGGCGAGGACTATCGCATTGGCTGCGACGCTGGAGCTCTTCAGGCCTGCAGCTAGGGGAATGTCCGATTCTGTCGTCACCTTCGCGCCAGTGAACTCCACATTAAACCTTTCTAGAGTCCTTTTCACAGCAGCCTCGGCTAGTTTGACCCCTGAGCTTTCCCCGTTGACTAATGACGCCACCCCACCGGAGCCGTGCAACTCTACCGTCGTCCTGTTCTCAAGGCCTATGCCGTAGGCTCCGCCTTTTCCGGTGGCGAAGGCTGTGATGATTGTGGCTGCACCGTGGCATGAGGATGTTGCTTTCATAGATTATTGTCATACACGACAACGACCTCTAATCATTATGGGCAAGGATATTTAAGAGATGGCCAACGATAATCTTTATGTGACAGTCAGAGCCCATGTGTATGTCTCAGGCCGGGTCCAGGGTGTTTTTTTCAGGCACAGCACCAAAGTTAAGGCGCAGGCGAGTGGGGTGTTCGGTTGGGTGAGGAATCTCGGTGATGGGCGCGTGGAGGCGGTGTTTGAGGGTGAAGAATCTGCTGTTAAAGGAGTTGTGAAATGGTGCAAAAAGGGGCCTGATGGTTCCGTGGTTGATGAGTTGAACGTTAAGTGGGATGAGGAGCCTGAAGGTTTGAGGGAATTCAGCGTCAAATATTAAGCGCGCTCCAACCGTGTCATCTTGTTCCTGGCCTTCTTGAGTGAGTGGTTGGTTGCATACACGATCAACGCCGACGCCATCACGACACCGACAATCGAGGGTATTGTGAGCCCGCCTAACGTGGAGTTGTATGCTACGGCGTTGCCGACCACACTTGGAATCTGCTCCTTGGCGTCAAGGTTGTTAGAGAATACAGCAGTCTGCCAGAGGACTACGCCTAGGGTGACAATCACCAAGAGCAGTAGGGTCTGGTTGACAAGATAGTTTCTTGTGGGGTTTTCAGGTTCTCTTGCCATCTGGTAACATATTCCAATCAGGTAATATAAAGGGTGGCATGAGTAAAATTTGGTTTTATGGGAAGGGTTTTTAGCCGTGACACATGGATATGGAGTATTTATAGGTGTATGGGGAATAATTTAGTTGTATTAGATGTCTAATTTAGACGTCCATTGGGGAAAAAATAAGTGATAGGGAGGTGTAAAATGGCAAGTAAAAAGATCTTAAACCATCCGATAGCACATGACGAGGTTGCTAATGAGGATAGAATTATCTTTCTAGTGGTTGGTGTTGTAGTGACAGTGGCCGTGTTTTTGGTCATGAAAGTCATGGAGATATAGTCTAGTAGCCTCCGAGTTCAAGCCTGTTTGGGAGCTGTAGACTGTCTACGTGCACGTGGGTCACCAGTATTAGCTGTCCTTGTTGCGCTGTTTTGTTCAGCGATTCCCCGAGTAGTTCACGGTGGGCTTCGTCCAGGCTGCCGAATGGCTCGTCCAGTATCAGGAGGGGTATGGGGGAGATCATGTCTATTAGCGCTATCCTGAGTGCGAGGGCGAGTTGCACCCGTTCTCCGCCTGAAATCTGTTCGAGGCCGATGTCTCCGCTTGTGGTCCTGAGTATTATGTTGTAGTCTCTGTCAAAGTTCACGTCAACATACCTTGGGTTCTGGTTGAATCTCTTGAAGTGGCTGGTTAGGAGGACGTTGAGCTTGTGGATGAAGCCTTCCCTGAGATATCTTACTAGTCCCTTGTCGCGGTGGAACACGTCCCTCGCAGCCTTTAAAAGTTCAGCCTGTCTTCTTGTCTCAACATGTTTGCCAGTGAGTTCCGAGTACACCTTGATGTCTTCTTCAGTTCTGGTCAGTTCCTCCTGAGCCCTCTTTATTTCTGACTCCATCGTCCTCAACTCAGACCCCATTTTGTACTTTCCTTCTGCTAGCGCATCCCTCCCCGCGCTGAGAGTCCTTCTCTCATCCTCGCTGTACGCCATGCTGGATAGTTTAGTATCTATCTTCGATGACGTCTCCCTTAAGAGACGGAGTCTCCCCTCAAGTGCAGTCGCCTTTGTCGAGAGACTGTCCACATCCTTGACTTCCTTCCTAAGGGACTGTACCCTGCCGTCAAGCATGTTGTACTCGGTGCATCTTGAATCAACCTCCCCCTGGCTTTCGCCGCGGTATCCTGCCGCCATAAGCGACTTCTCCAGGGCGCCTCTAGCAGCGAGTAAGTCTGCCGACTGCCTGCCCTTCTCATCCACGTCGGAGCGCAAGTGCCGGTGCTCTGCTTCGGCGTTCTTTATTGAGTTGAGCCTTTCCTCGGCTGATTTGAGCGCCTGTCTGTGTCCGCTGATTTTGCCTTCAACCGCCCGCCTAGCCTCCTCAATCGACTTTATCTTGTATGCCGTCTCAGTCCTCTCGCCTTCGACTATGAAGGCGTTGACCTTCTGACCGCACCTTGGGCACTTGGCATGTCCGTCAAGTCCGCCAAGCTGGCTGTAGTATTCTGCCTCCCTCTTCAGGTTGGCCATGAGTGTGGCACGTTCGTCTTCGAGGGACTTTAGGCCTGCCTTCAGTTCATTATATGAGCGCACAGTTTCTTCCTTCCCATTCAGTATCGAGTCAAGCTCGATTAACCTTTCCCTTTTGGATTTGAGGTCTTCAAGTGCCTTCAGCCGGTCGTCTACGGAGTGGAGTTGTCGCATTATGTCCCTGAGGGTAGTATACTTCTCAAGGGAGGCTTTCGTCTTCAGTATGCTTTCCAGCTCTTCGACCTTGTTGCCGATTTGCGCAAGCCTCTCACGCAGGGATTCTGCCTCCTTTATTGTCCCAGCCTCCTCAACCTTCAGCATGTTGCCTTCATCCTTGAGGGAGTCTACCGCCAACTTAGTCTCTTGGATTTTTTTAAGCCTTCCTTCAGTTTCGGCTAGGTTCATCTTAATCCTCTCAAGCTCCAAAGAGGAGGACTTCATTCCAAGTGAGAGTGACGATATTCTGTCTTTGAATCCGCATTCCTTTCTGTGCATACCATCCAACGCGTCATCTGGGTATCGTGTGAGTTGGTCGCTGAGAAACCTTAACGCCGCCTCAGACTCCTGTATCTGAACCCCCGTCTTCTCCCACACGTGCTCCAGCCTATCAAGGCTGAACAGGCGGTCCATCTCGACCTTCCCATCCTTTCCTGATAGTCTGTCTAGTATTCCTGTGATGCCTCCTTGGGGGATGTACAGGAGCTTGTCTAGGACGTCCTCTGAGAGAATCGACTGCAGCCTCGAATGGACGCTTGAGGGATTGTCTGCAATAAGCGTTTCCCCCTGCAACATCAACGCAGTGGAGGCCTTGTCGACGTAGAGCTTCTTCTCTACGAGATATTCCTGGCCATCGCAGGTGAACTTGAGTCGAACTGAGGCCGAACGTTGCCCGTTTCTTATCCTGCTGTTGTATCCGCGGGCTGTCTCCTTGAAGATGAAGCGGATGGCGGATAGGATGCTGCTCTTGCCTGTGCCGTTTCTGCCCTCAATCTGCAAACCCTCACTCAAGTCGACGCTGAGGCTCTGGTGACAGCTCCAATTCTCCAACTCCAGATATGAAAGGCGCATCCATTAACAATCAACCAAGGAGAATAAATGCGATACACGCCCGTTTATTTTATGAATTCGTTGTTGTTGTTTACCCACAGGATTGCCACGACAGTCCAGAAAACGAACTTTAGGTATTCCCTGTCACCCTCCAAGACCGAATTAATGCCAACGATGGAGGCGATAGCAAGAGCTGGGGTGAAGTAATAGGACCAGTAGTTGTGGAATCCGACACCCCCCGGCCATAAAAGGTTATGTATTACTGCTAATAGGAGTAGCATTAGGACGTATGACTCGTTTAGGATGCTCTGTTTCCGGTAAAGCTTGTAAGCCACAGTTGTGAACATAAGCCCTGAAGCATAGAAGACATATGGGGTATTGGCTTTTATTATATCCCCCATGTATCCCACGAATATCTTGAAATGTCTCCAGGGCCATGGGTCAGTCTTATCATTATAATCCGTCCTGTTCTTGACATGCTTTATTAGCTTTTCGAAACTGGTGTTACCTTCGAGTATGTAGACATGTACAATAAAGAGGGAGAACATGACAAGCCCGATCAGGGGCAGCACCAATATTTTTTTAACATCCCTTTTTTTACTGAATATGAGGTAATGGGAGGCCATTAATGGGATGAGGTAGTATACCGGCCATCCTGTGAAGCACCCTACGACGATTAATCCGCAAACGACTTTGAAATACCCCTCTTTTTTTGATTCCATCCAGAGGATGTAGAAGTATACGGCACTCAGTATGATGAAGATGCATAGTGGTTCATGGCAGACAAGTTGACTGTAACTTCTGAACATGGGAGTGAGGGCCATTACACCCGTTGACAGGAAAGCTACTTTAACCCCCCACAGCCTTTTACAGATGAGGTATAGTATTGTTAGAGACCCCAGTGAGAACAGCGTAGGCACCAATGTCGCCGCAGCAGTATAGGACATACCAAGCGGGACCAGAAGCATGAAACTTAATGCGATATAGAGGGTCAGGAGAGGGGGATGGTTGATGTAGTACTCCCTGATGTTCCCGCCTTGATCTAACATTGGCTGGCCGAATTTGGTCTCTATGATGCCGTGGGATAGGATAGCCTTGGCTAGTGTGCTGAAATGCCCGTGATTTCCACCCATATGCCCCCCGTATGTGTGGGCAGTCTCCAGTTGTGAGAAGAGGGTGTATGAGACGAGGACTAATATGAGGAGGAGGGGCTTGTTATCCATCACGGCAGCCCATGTCATCTTAGCGAACTTCATTATGCCTTTAAGGCTGTGTGAGAGTATCCTGCCCATAGCTTACACGTGGACAATATTTAGGCATAGTGGTATATAACGCCCCAATTACCCAAACTTTTTGTAGCTTCCCATGTTCAGGGTAACGTGGGCGAGCGCGATTATTAGGTACGCTAGTACGTACGCTGCTATGAACAGGCTCGTGTTATCCTCTGGGACGGCCTGTTGGAAGTCTAATCTGCTGCTGGCGAACACTAGGAGTAGGAGGAACAGGTATGTTAGTTTAAGGGGCTTAAGCCTCCTGAATGTCTTGCTAAGCCAGTCTAGGAGTATCGTCATGTAAGCGAGTTCAAGGGCAGGTCCAGTGAGCGCGGTGAACCAGCCGGTGGTGAGGGGGCTTGTGAGTAATCTTATGCCTTCGGCCTTCGCTACTTTGATTTTTAGGGTCGGGAGAGTCGGGTCATTGAGGTCGATAGCGAAGGAGGGCCTCTCGAGCCTACTTATGCCGTGGCTGCATGTGAAGTACGTCATCCCAGCGCGACGGAATAGGAGTAGGTCGAATCTCAGCTCAGTCTCCGTGAACATGCAGTCCTTCGTTACGTACTGTGCTGAGTAGATGTGGCCGAACTCGTGGACTAGGAGTGAGGTTGAAAGGACAGCATATAACACCGCTGCGTAGAGTATTGGGTCGCTTATTCTCATCTTTAGGCTATAGTAGTTGGAAGGGCAGTGAGAGTATCTGGAATATTAGGCTGAGGAGCATCTTAGGCCAGCCGAGGTAGGGGAGTCTAAGGAGTGCCCGGCCGGTTATCTGAGTCTCGGTCACGGGGTGGGATATGCCAAGTTTCGTGCTGCACTGGTCTGAGCCGTCGTTGTGGTCCCCTTTGGTGAGGTAAAACTTGAAGTTGCCGGTTAGGGGGTATCTTGTATATGGGCAGTAGCTTTTACTCCTCTGACATTCGATTACCTTAACGACGTACTGGTTGAAGTCTGCTAGTCTGTAGCAGTCGAGGGTGCCTTCGGAGCGTACCGGTTGGTAGTTTTCGACATGTACTATGCCAACAACCCTGTGTATTATCGGGTCTTTGCTCTGGAACGTGAGGTGGTCGAGGTCGCGCTCGTATATTATAACGTCTCCGAGCGCAGTGTTCGGGTCTTTAACTAGTATCATGTCGCCCATGTTGAAGCCGTTTTGCATAGGGAATTCGGCAATGGTTGGATCTGTTATCCCCTTGTTTGTCATCCAAGTTTTCCAGCTTCCGTCACCGTATTCGTGTACCATGCTGTCTGAGGTAACGACGACGAGGGGTACGAGCATGTCAGCCCTGAAGATGAATTTGAGCACCACTATTATCACCAGAACCGTGACTGCGACGTCAACAATGTCCCTCACCCACGGAGAAAGCCATGCTGGGAGTATGCTAAGAAAACGCTCCCACACCCCCTTCAGCGCCCTCCACGGTCCCGTGACCTTGTGCAAGAATTTCTTTAAGCCGGACTGTTTCCTTGCCTTTACCTTCGGTTCTGACATTGTAACCAACACTAAGAATTCAGAGATTATATACGCTCATAACAGCCTCCTTTATGGACTGTAAAACTATGATAAAATTGGCTGTTATGGCGTATAAAACCGTCGCAACGAAGAGCTTAACTCTTCGTGCGCACGAAGAGGCATAGCCTCTTCGTTGCGGCTGAAGCCGACGGCATTTTATAGTATACTAGACAAATAATTGATATGGGTTTGTTCGATTTTCTGAGGGGGTGGAAGCCCAGGAAGAGGACGGTGTACGGGAGCTGGGTTCTGACTTCTCGCACCTTCGTTGTTGAGGTAATAATCGATGGCGTGAAGTATGATGGCACGTTCAGCGTTAGGGATGACTGGTGTGAGATTAGGACCCCGAAGGTCAATATGGTATTGCCGAGGAAGAACGTTATTTTCTCAAAGAGCATTGAACCGTCTAGCAAGGCAGGGGAATACGGGGGGCCTGGGGAGTTGGTGACGTACACTGCAAAGGTTATCAGGCACTCGCATGAGGATGTTAGGAGATTCGAGAAGCGGAGAGGTTAAAATAGGAAAGGGATAATATACTCTGATAGTATGGACTACAATATTGCGACCCGGCTTGAGAGAAGATACATGGCGCAGGTCTTCAACAGGCTTCCAATCCTCCTGGTTTCCGGGAAGGGAGTGTACGTCTGGGACGACAAAGGCAGAAGGTACATTGACGCCTACGCTGGGATTGCAGTGTCATCGGTAGGTCACGCCAACCCCGCAGTGATTAAAGCTATACGCTCTCAGGCTTCGAAGCTGATGCACGCGAGCAACTGGGTGTACACCGAGCCGCAGCTCACACTAGCTAAAAAACTTGTTAGGCTTTCAGGCATGGAGCGCGTATTCTACACTAACGACGGGACCGGGGCTGTGGAGGCGGCTTTCAAGCTCGCCAGGAAGCACACCGGAAGGAAAGGGATAATATCGATGGAGAACAGCTTCCACGGCCGGACTATGGGGGCACTTTCGGCAACCTGGTCTCAGAAGTACCGGCAGCCATTTGAACCGTTGGTTCCAGGCTTCAAGTTCGCAAAGTACAATGATATAGAATCCTTGGAGGGTATGAT
>JAZDIN010000054.1:0-3202 GCA_043804895.1 Candidatus Altarchaeota archaeon | reverse complement strand
GGAAAAACGAGCTGTCGCTCAACTACGTAGCAAAGGATGAGAGAATTAGTGAAGCGCTCACGAAACTACAGGGATTTGGTAACATAATACTAAAAGGCGGCACTGCGATAAACAGGGTGTACCTGAAAAACAAAAGATTCTCAGAGGACATAGACTTCGACCTCGTCTTCAAAGGGAGTGCGAAAAAAGCAGTGCCAACAACTGAGAGGATGGTCGGAAAACTTAGTGGGTTCGAAGTCGCAAAACCGAGGATAATGCGAGACGTGATAAGATACGACCTTTATTACACGAACCCCCTTCGCCATAAGGATAGGATAATGTTGGAGTTCAAAGTAGTCGCTGACGCCGCACACTACACCAAAATAGTAGTCAACTTCGGCTTCGTCCCCAATGAGTCGGCACTGCTTAACGTATACGACATCGAGGAGCTGATAAGGCATAAGATAGACTGCATAGTTAACAGGACGGAAGGAAAGGATTACTTTGACTTATACCACCTAATAAGCCTCCCACACAGGCACATAGCCTGGGACAAGGAGGCTGTGATAAAACGGCTAAGCCTAAGCAAGAAGGAAGTTAAATCAGTAGCAAACACGATAAACCACTACATCCCCCGGAAGGATAGGCCGCAGTGGAACATGCTACTCAAGGAACTGAAGGACACGCTCACAGAATACTAGCGAGCGTTGAGCTGGTCATCCGTTCTTCTTCTTTTGCATTCTCCTGTCTATTGCGGCGACGACGACTGTGCAGACGACCGCTGCAACGAGGATGCCGCTGGCTGCTAGCAGGTTCGTTAGCATGTCTGGGGCTAGGACTAGCATGAGGCCTAGTGCTAGCATCATGAATCCTGAGAGTAGTTTGAGTATCCTGCCTTCGCTCTCCTGCAGCTTCCTTGAGCCGAGCGTCATTGTGAATATCACCACGATTGCAAACAGGGGGAGGACGTAGACGACGTTGTACAACAGTAGGTATAGGTAGTATTCGGTCATCGGCAGGTGGTTGAGGGTGAGGACCCTAGTATATACAACAGGGAAGCCGGCTGTGCATAGTAGCTCGTAGGTGTTCGCAGCTATAGCAAGAACCGCGGTTCCGAAGAGCACCGACGTGTACTCCGTCGCCTTCACGAGGTTCCTCATCCTCGTGAAAAGCTGCGGCTTCACTGAGTCTGATATGGAGAGGGAGGGGCCGACCTTGAAAAAGAAGAAGTCCTTGATGTTGAGTATGCTGACGATGAGGGCTATGACGCCGGCAAGGAGGGTTATCAGCTTCAACTGGCCTATGAGGAGGAAAACGTTCAACCAAGCTGCCATGAAAATGAAGTAGATGAGGCCTGAGAAGAAGACGAAGACGCCGCCTATGATGAGCATCCTCTGGCGGGATCGGGCGTGGACGAGGAGGCTTAGGAGGAAGAACAAGACGAAGAACGCGCACGGGTTGAAGCTGTCCAGGCCGCCAAGAACGATAGTGAACACCGGGAGTGAGACGCTCTCCGGGTCGATTGAGCCTATCAGGGGTATGGAGACCATGTTGGAGGTGTCGTCTATGCATGACGTCCTATTGTACAGTTTGTCTATCTCGCGTATCACCTGATTCTCAATCTGCCTGCCGATGAGATTCCTGTTGTTGAATCCTCCGATGAACTTTCCGCCTATGAAGGTCGCAGGAACATACTGTGTTGAGGCATTATACCTCCTTGCGAACTCCTCGAACAAAGCCTGATTCTCACCGGCCTCGTATATTATGACCTCCAACTCCGGATACTTCGCCTGAAGCTCAGGGAGAAACTCCTTCTCAGCAACGCAGTGGGGACATCCCTCCCGGCTGAACATGTACAGCTTCACAGTATCAGGAGAGGACTGGTTAACATCCAAAGCCGAAGCTGAACCCAAAAGCAGGAAAACCGCTAAAAAAACCAAAAAATACCCTCTCATCTTAAGCCAGAAACATTAGAGTTGCCGAATAATAAATACGTCACTTAAGAATCAGCCACTAATAGTAAAACATTTATATACTAGTTTTTCTAGTAATAATACATGGCTGAGGTGTGCGTAACCCGCAATGGCCAGATTACGCTGTCCAAAGGAGTTAGGGACGAGCTGAACATCTGCGAAGGGGACAAGGTGATAGTTAACATGTTAGGAGACGGCATATACATCACAAAAAAAGCAGCCCACATCTGGGACACGGCAAGGGACTTCCTCCCGGAGAACTTCAAGAAGACGATGAGCCATGTCAGAAGCGACTACCGCCAAAGGCTCAAAGACGTTGGAGTATTAGAGTAGAATGCGCGTACTTTTCGACACGACCTTCCTAGTGGAGGTTGAAAGGGGGAACGCCGATGCCGTGAAGCTGGCCAAGAGACTCATCGAACTCGACGCGGAACTGTGGATTTCAACGGTAACCGTGTCCGAGATAATTGTGGGGTCGAACCTAAGACGCGACAGAAAGAAGGCCATCGAAAAGGCCAGGCAGGTCCTAGGACAGTTCGACTGGATGAGCCTGAACGCCGACGTCGCATTCAAGGCCGGGGAGCTGATAGCCTACCTCATAGCTGAAGGCAAACCGGTGGACTACCCGGATTCCGTCGTAGCAGCCACATTCCTGCACCTGAACGCCACATACCTAGTGAGCGAGAACAAGAGACACTACGCTGACCTGCCGCAACTGAAAAGCAAGGTACACACCATCACGGAAACGCTACGACAACTGGAAAAATAACGAGTCAAGTCACTAGGACGTACTCTGTGGGGCTTGACTCCATCACCCCATCGTAATTGACGTCAACACAACCAACGTACTCGTACAAGCCAGGGTCTGGTAGAACAGTAACAGCAAGACAACACATACCTGAGGCATCGGTGGTGCACGGGCCGCTCTGTTGGACGCCTCCATCACAGGACCCTTGATAGATATATGCAGTCCTCCCCTGGGCAGCGGAACAATCCGAGGTCATAGCATAAACGCAGTCCACCTGTGTACCGCCCCCCTCAAGCACCTCCGGATTGCTGGGATCCTCGCTCCACATCGTCTTCACACCACACAAGGTAGTGGTGGTTGTAGTAGTTGTGGTAGTGGAGGTAGTGATGTAAATGCAATCGTTACCATTCCATTGACCTGTTGTTTTGCTAACCAGGTGGAATAGTTCCCCGTCCCATTCTAGTTCAGCTTCTAAACACGGTTTCTGGTCTATTAGTAAATC
>JAZDIN010000053.1:0-20941 GCA_043804895.1 Candidatus Altarchaeota archaeon | reverse complement strand
GGCCAGAAAGTCCACTCATCTTTCTCAGATATCGAGGAATCAGTGGATCTTGCTGTCATCACAGTGCCTGCTAAGGATTGTCTTGCTGTCCTAAAGGATATCGTGGACTCAAAAAAGGCGAAGTCTGTGCTTATAATATCGGCCGGCTTTGGGGAGGCCGAGTCAGGCAAGGAACTCAACGAACAAATGAAAAAGATACTGGAAGGCTCTGGCGTGAGGGTTATAGGCCCCAACTCTATGGGCTTGTCAGTCTCCGCAGACGATGCGAATTACTACTTATTCTTCCAAGGTCCGGGGAAACTTAAAATACCCTCCAGGGGGAAGAACAACATCGCATTCATCTCCCAGAGCGGCGGGGAAATCATAGACGAACTCGGCCAACGGATGCAAGCCGCAGGGGCCGCTGCGGTAGTCTCAACAGGAAACCAGCTTGACGTCGGCCCCGCAGACCTCCTCGGTTATTTCAGAAAAAGGCCGGACATCGACGTACTGGCGTTTTACATCGAGTCGTTCAAGCCCGGAGAAGGCGAAGCCTTCACCAAGGAGGCGGAAAAAGCTAAAAAGGCCGGCAAGACAGTGATTGTCTTAAAAGCCGGCAAGACTACGGAGGCTGCTCAGGCTACTGCGTCGCATACTTCGAATGTGGCCGGGGACTATGATAATGCAGTCGCCGCCCTAAGGCAGGCCGGCGTCTGGGTTGTAAAAACACCAACTGAATTAGAGGATGCGATTCGCATATCCTCCTCGCCTGCGAGCAAAAACGTGGTTGACCGCAGGACGGCTGTCACAAGCGTTGGCGGCGCTGACTGCATCCAGGCAGTTGAGGAGAAAGGCAGCCTAATTTTTACGAAACTTAGCGATGATGACAAGGCATCTTTGAAGAAGATTGTCCCCCCTATTGTCGACATCAAGATTCCCTTGGATATGTCGGGCGCTATGAAGGCTTCCAAAATGCTGGAGGTGATGGAAAGACTCATTTCTAGCGAAGACGTGGATAATCTGGTTGTGGGTCTGATACCCTCCGTGCCAGGACTGGGAATTGACATGGACAAGGTCGGTCCAATAGGCAGGAGTCTGACCAAGGTGATAGCTGCTAAAAGCATCGGAGGCGTTGGCGTCTCGCTGGAAGATGTCCTCGGAGATGAGACTGTACAAAAACATGTGCTGGAGGCAATGCAACTTAAACCCGAGGATTCTGGGGCATCCGAACTTGTGAAAGGCATTGTCCGCTTGAGTGAGGAGTACAAAAAACCTATTATAATGTCCCTGATAGGAACTAGAATGGATTACCCTGCTGAGTACGAGGCTTTAGAGGGGGCCGGATTCGCAGTCTTTCCAGATATGCAGAGGGCTGTATCTGCCTTGAACAAATACGCTGAAAACAGGCTAGGATAATATCTTTTTTGCCTCGTTGACCTCTAAATCGTCATCCGACATGTTTTTATACTTGTGTTGGTCATTATGTAGGTCATGGCCGGTTTGGGCGGAGTTTATGGCGGGGTTTTGGTCGAGTTGCTTGGTGACGAGTTCACTCAGGTGATCAAGGTTATTGACACGCCTATGGAGGATAAGGCGATCTCTAAGGAGGTTAAGCTGGAGACTTCGAGGGTGAGGGCCATTTTGAACGAGCTTCTGGTGAAGAACCTTGTTCGTTTAGACCGCGACCGACTTGACACAGGCTACTGTTATTACAAGTGGGTGCGGAGGGAGGATAAGCTTAGGGAGTATGTGGACGAATACCTTGACTGCAAAATAAGGGATTTGGACAGCAAGCTTTCAGGATCCGATGACATCGTGTTCGAGTGCGGGTGTAGGAGGGTCGACTACGGCACCGCAATCGAGTTGGGCTTCACGTGTCCGCAGTGCGGTGAGAAGATTGAGGAGGCTGACTTGGGCAAGGGCTCAAGGAAGATGAGGGATGAACTGAAAAAGCTCACAGCCTTGAGGAACGCCTCATAAGTTTTGTCTCGCTTTCCTCAGCGTTCCTGTGACTCTGAGTATGTTGACTGATGTTCTTTTTCCGTTAATCTCCTTCACCATAGTTGCTGCCGAGCGCATCGTGTCCACGCTTTTGTGGTTGACCTTCAGGATTCCCATCTTTTTCTTCGCATCCCAGTCCATGACCCACAGGGACGTCTTCGCAGCGCCGACTTCGCCGTATAGGCGCAGCAGCGAACTCCATACTGCATCGACCACATCCTTCCGTTCTAATGCGTTATCTGACATGGCCTCGAAGACCAGGTAGCGGTTCCGCTCCCGCAGCGTCGGTTTAAGGAGTTTTGGCATTGTCACACTGTGTAAACGTAGAATAGGTTGTATCCTCCCTGGATGAAGTGTTTTGGGTCGAAGAATCCGCCGACTACAAGTCCGTTGTCTGGGGAGAATGTTTTCGCCGAGCCTGTCACCTGCGTCTTAACCTGCACGCCGTCTGATCCGGTTATCCAGATGCTTGCCCCGTTCTCTATCCTGTTCGCCATCCGAATCTTGTAGCCTCCGTAGTTTCTCTCGCACATTCCCTCGCCTGATTGAGCGCAGGATTGGCCGCCGACCGTGATGAGGGTGGCCTGTGACGGTATCGTCGAGAGGTCTTCTGTGTTGACTCTGACGTAAACCTTAGGTTGTTCCTCGCCGTAGTTTATGGCCTTCAACCGCAGGTAGTCGACGAAGCTCTCCCCTGTCGAGATTGGTCGCTCATCCTTTATGCCCTCTGGCGTCTTAACCTCTATAATGTACTTGAGTGTCTGTTCCGCCCCCTCCCTGTCTTTGAACCTGAACTCATAGCCTGTGTCCATGAACTCCTTCCACCCTGAGGTGAGCCTGAAAACGTAGTATCCGCTGCAGGCTCCCCCGCAATCGGTGTTCTCCTTACAGGAAAGTAGCATGTCATAGGTGCATTCTCCTGCCGGTATTGTTGTCGTCGGAGCTATCGTTGTTGCCGTAGTCTGCGTTGTTGAGGTTGCCTGAGTAGTAGAAGTAGGCTGGGTAGTCTGCGTCTCAGGCTGTGTAGTCTCAGTCGACTCAGTAGTCTCCTCTACTTCATCCTCCTGGGAGCCTTCCTCGCTGTCGCAGACTCCGCTGTCATCTTGGTCTAGGCAGCACTCTACACCGCCCTCAATGTAGGGCGCTTCGCATAAAGGCTCCTCTTCATCTTCGCTAGAATCGGATAAGAAGCTTGACGGGTCCTTGCCACCGCAGCATATGCACCCTGAAAAAAGTGCCACGAAAGCCAGTATGAGCAACAGTCTCCTCATAAAAATCGTTACATATATGATATGCCCCCTTTAAAACCGGCGCCTTAGTGGGATATTTATATCTCGCCCATCTCATATCCATTCAAATGGTGGCTGACTCAGAAGATAACCTGCTGATAAAAAACGCACTCACTATCAGCTCACCTGAACCTGTTGACATCCTCATAGAAGACGGCTACATCACGGAGGTCGGGAGGCTGAACGGAAAAGGCCTTGACGCTAAAGGCCGCCTTATCACCCCGGGTTTCGTGAACGTCCACACTCACCTCGACAAGTCAGACCTCCTCTTTCGGATGAGGCCGGAACACTTCGGCAGAAGCCTTGAGGGCAACCGACAGCTACTGAAGACGTTCAAGGGAAGTTACACCGTCGAGGATATTCGAGAGCGTGCTGGCAGAGTTATACGGGAGTTCATAGAAAACGGCGTGACTGCCATCAGAACCCAAGTGGATGTTGATTCGACTGGAGGGTTGAAACCACTACTAGCTCTAAAGGGTCTAAAAGATGAAGCTGGCGTAACGCTACAGTTGTGCGCCTTCCCGCAGGAGGGCGTATTGGAGGAAGGCTCCAGGGCCATGGTCGAACACGCATTGGAGGAGGGCGCCGACCTCTTGGGCGGCCTCCCGCTTGTTGAGAAGACTCGGGAGGAGCAGGAACAGCACCTGGAAGTACTGTTCGAGCTCTCTAGGGAATATGACGTTGACCTTGAGGTTCAGGTTGATGAGAGCAACAACCCCCAGGATTTCATTCTACCGATGCTTGCTGAGAAGACTATTGAGAACAAGATGGAGGGTCGTGTGAGTGCGACGCATTGTATATCCCTGTCAGCAGTCGATGACAAAGTCGCATCAGAGACGATAAAGCTCTTGGTGAAGGCGCAGTTGAACGTCATAGTAACCCCAAGCGCGAACCTGATAACGCAGTTTCGCGTACCAGATGGAGTCCACCGGAGGGCAGCAAACAGCATCACACGGGTGAAGGAGCTTTTGGACGCGCAGGTGAACGTGGCGTTGGGGACTGACAACATACGCGACATATTCTACCCCCTTGGAAACTGCAGCATCCTCAGGGAGATGCACGTACTCGCATCCGCGACCAGGATGACAGGCGCCCATGACCCATGCAGCCTCTTCAACATGGCCTCCGTAAACGGCGCCAGGATTATGGGATTGGACTACGGCGTAAAGCCTGGTTGTAAAGCTGACCTAATCATATTAAACGCAGCAAGTCACAGAGACGCGTTGAACGGGCAGCCGGTGATACCCAATGTGATAAGGGGGGGTAGGGTGGTTTGCGAGTCTAAGCTGGAGGTGCATCATGGACGGCATAGATGAACTCCTAAGGGAATCGTACGACCTCCACTTCCACATCGGCCCCGACATCCTGCCTAGGAAGTACACTGTGGAGGAGTTGGTCAAAGAGGAGAGCGGGAAAATAAAGGGAGTCGCCTTGAAGTCGCACAGTTTCCCGACGATAGCGCTGATAAACGCACTCAAAGACCCTAAGGGCATGCAACTCATAGGTTCCGTGACTTTGAACTACTTCATGGGCGGATTCAACGAGAGCGCCATATACGCGAGCTCGGTGATGAGCAAAGACAACCCCATAATCGTTTGGTTCCCGACAGTCCACGCAGAAAACCACCTATTAAAGAACAAAAGCAAGTACGAGATACCCCCCGAATGGGTGAAGGACCCAAACTTCAAGCCAAGGACTAAGGACGATTTGAAGGCCATCAGGGTAACAGAATGGTCAGGTAAGCTCATAAGGAAGGCCAACCATTGTCTTGCGATGATGCAGGAGATGGGGTGCATCCTCGCGACAGGCCACATATCCTGGCAGGAGTCAGAGAAACTTGTGAGTGAGTCCTTGGATCGCGGGATTCCGACGATAATAACGCATCCGATGCAGAAGGAAATCGCTATGCCCATTGAAGTGCAAAGGAAGCTCGCTGATAAGGGCGCGTACATAGAATACTGTTACATAATGTATTTGGACCGCGACCACCCCGGGGACTACCCGCTCCAGGAACAAGTCCGGTGCATAAAAGAAATCGGGCCGGAAAGAATCGTACTAACAAGCGACGCAGGCCAGAAGAGTAACCCGGGCAGCAGCGAAAGCCTGAAACAATACATCAACCTACTCGAACAACACGGTCTGGAGGGTAAAGACTTCAAAGTAATGCTGCAAGACAACCCGAAGAAGATACTAGGGGTTTAGGATACCATTCGTTGCTACTTCAGATCTACCTTTTCACTCACGTTTTGTGGCGGAGCTCGTGTCATTTTAACAAAGTTTGCAGCATCTTTTTCCGGAATACTCCGTAAAACTTCGCCCCCATAGGTCTTAACCTCAGATATCTGCCCTAGCATGAGGCCTAGTCCACTATCGGTCATAATCAAAACATGGTTTGGGTCTCCTGGGCTATCTCTACCCTTAACTACACTACTTATACTGCAACTTGTGATTATTGTCTGCTTCCCTTCATAACCCTTAGAATACTTAATGAGAAGCCTATCCTTACCCCACCCATTGGCCTTATCAATTGTCTCCTCAACTGGGTTCTTTTGTTTTTCCATAGTTAATATAGAACATTATTCTAATAAAAATTCACTTCGGTTTCAGCCTTTTGTTGTATTCCTCCGCTGTCTTGCCTGGGTCGTTGGCGTAGATTATGTGGCGGCCTACGTTGATTAGGATGTTTTTACCGCCGTTTGAGAAGACTTTTTTGACGTCGCCTCCCTGGCTTCCTATGCCTGGGAACAGTATTATCGTGTTCGGGCCTATCGTCTTCCTTATCTTCTGTATGTCTACTTCGCGGACGTGGTCTGTGGCGCCTACGACGACGCCGTCTGAGCCTGCGCTCTTGCTGTCGTCGGCTACCCGCAGGAATAGTGGGGTCTCGTTGAAGCGCGTCCTCTTCTGGAATCCTTCAGCCTCCGGGTTGCTCATCAAGTCTAGGACGAATATCCCTAACTCACGCTGGTGGGCCATCTCCGTCGCCTCCCTGATGTTGCCTGCGTAGGGGCTGAAGGTTATCGCGTCGAAGCCGCACTTCTTCGCCCAGTAGAGTGCGCTGTCGTTGGTGGAGCCTATGTCGCCGAGCTTGTGGTCGAGTATCGACAGGAGGCCGTGTTTGTGTATCTCCTGGTTGAGTGTCTCCAATTTGTTGTGGCTTAGTGCGAAGAGGGCGTACTGTGAGTTCGTCTTTATAGCGCAGCAGTGGTCTCCTACCGCGTCGACTATGTCTAGGCTGAACTGGAGTATTATGTCTCCTGCGTCGCCTGCGTACTGTTTCTTTATCACGTCAGACCTGCGCTGCTCCGGCAGCGCGGGGTCGAGGCCGACGCACAGGTTGCTCGTCGGCTCATCACTTACTCTCACGTACTCTTTTATGAAGTTCATATCTTCCACCTCTTAGGATCCTTGTTCCATTTTTTAGCTTCATCCGCTTCCTCATTCGTTAGCTTCCCCTTCTGCAGGGCTACGTCCACTGCTTGCGGGAAGTTGGATAGCGGGTGTAATCTAACGCCTGCCTTGCTGAATGATTCCTTCGCCTCCTCGAACTCGTAGGTGAAGATGGACACGCAGTCCTCCACTTTCACCCCCTCCTCTCTCAGTGATTCTACTGTGGCGAGCGAGCTCCCCCCGGTGCTCACAAGGTCCTCCACCACTACGGCGGTCATGCCCTTCACGACTTTACCCTCCACCTTCTTGCCTTTACCGTGGTCCTTCGCGCTCTGCCGCACGTACAGTAGGGGGAGGCTGAGCCTGTCTGCGACCCACGCGCCCCATGGTATGCCTGCCGAGGCCGCGGCAGCTATGGAGTCGGCCTTCAGTGTCTTCACGGCATCCACCATCCCGTCGACTATCCTTCCGCGCCCTTTCACGTCTGATATCAGGAGCCTGCAGTCCATGTATACTGGGCTCCTGATGCCCGAGGCGAAGGTGTACGGCTCCTTCACGTTGAAGTTCAATGCGTTCCCGTCCAAAAGTATCTTCGCAGTCTCCTTAGCATCCATCTGTCATCCTCCTTGAACCTGAAGCGTCCCTGGTGAAACTCCCGAACTCGGTGCCTGCAAGCTCCTCGCCCTTGAACACCGGCCCCTCCTTGCACACCCTCATCCCTGCCAGGGTGCATGAGCCGCACACGCCTATGCCGCATTTCATGTACCTTTCAAGCGACAGCTGGCATGGCACCTTCCTCTCTGCACACATGTCAAGGACCTTGCTCATCATAATCTCAGGGCCGCAGGCGTAGACGCATTTGAAATCTTTCTTGTCCATAAGCTTCTCAAGCACCTCATGGGCGTAACCTTTAACGCCCTTGGAGCCGTCGTCTGTGGCGGTGTGAACCTCAAAGCCGGCTTCAACGAAGTCTCCCTCGAACATGATGTTGTCAGCGTTTTTAGCTGCGATTATGACATGGCCTCTCAGTTTGTCTTTAAGCGGCCTCAGCGGTGCTATCCCGCAGCCGCCGCCGACAAGGCATACTTCGCCTGCAACGTAATCGAATCCCCTCCCATATGGTCCCCTGAAGCCTATATTGGAGCCTTTGTCGAGCATGAAAAGGTGCGACGTGAACCGACCAACCTTTTTGACAGTCACATCCACGTACCCTGATATGTTGCTGAAGCTCATAGGCTTCTCGTTCACACCTGGGATCCAGAGCATGCAGAATTGTCCTGCCCTAGCATCCACCCTCTTAGCGAGTGTGAACGTACGGTGGGAGGAGTTGTTTGTCCTAACGTCAAGTACCCTCACAATCTCAGGCCTATCCATGGGCTACCCCAACCAAATCCTTGAGCTTCCTCACCCCATTGGCTGACATGTACTCTTCAACCTCCTTGGATATCATCCTGAACACGTCCATGCCGCGATAATACACTCCGGTGCCGACTCCCACCGCTGTAGCGCCTGCCATCATCATCTCCACAGCGTCTACTCCGCTAATCACGCCGCCTGTCCCAATAATCTCAGTCTTCCCGCTGGTGGCCTCATACACGTCGTAAACGCACCTAACAGCTATCGGCTTAATCGCAGGGCCGCTCATCCCCCCCACCTTGAAAGCGAGCACAGGCTTCCCTAAAGTCGTCTCTATGACCATCCCAGGGCCGAGTGAGTTGCCCATGTTTATGGCGTCCGCTCCGCCCTTGACTGCTGACTTAGCAGTCTCCCCGAGGTTCATAGTGTTAGGCGAGAGTTTGACTATCACAGGAAGCTTAGTGGCCTTCTTAACAGCCTTGGTTATCTCGTACGTTGCCTCCGGAGTCCCCTGCCCAGCCAACAACCCGAAGCCTGGCGTGTGCGGACAGGATAAGACAGCCTCAATCGCTGAGAACTCGAAGGAGGATAGCTCCCTCGCAAGGTATGCGAACCCCTTAGCATCCTCTGCCACGATGCTAGCAAAAACCGGGACCCCAACGCTCGACACCCCAGTGAACTCGGTCTTAGCGTTATCCAAGCCCATGTTACAGTAGCCCATCGCGTTCATGATGCCGCCCTCAACCTGTATGACTGTGGGATTAGGGTGGCCTGGTCGCGGCTCACGGGTGATGGACTTCATCGTCACAGCACCAGCACCGCCACAGGCGACCTTCTTAAGGGAGGCCTTATCAGAGCTCATAACGCCAGAAGCGAGAATAGTAGGGTTTTTGAGAGTGAGTCCAACCAATTCAACGGTCACGTCAGCCATCCCCTAACATATTACTCTTTGAATTTATTAATGGACGTCGAATACATTCGCATGAAACCTAGAATTCTTGATGCAGGGAAGATCCACGAGTCTGCGGTCGCGAAGGCTCGCGAGTTCGCTGACGTGGACGTGAAAGTTGGACTTGAAGAGGACGCGTTGGCTGCTATAATAGGCGACTACGACGCCATCATGGTGCGCAGCAAGCCGAAGGTGACAAAGAAGGTCATAGATGCTGGGACGAAGTTGAAGATAATAGCCCGGGCGGGGGTCGGCTTGGACAACGTCGACAAGGAGGCTGCGAAGGCTAGGAACATCACTGTTGTGAACTCCCCTGAGGCCTCCACGATAAGCGTCGCAGAACACGCGTTCGCCCTATTGCTTGCTTTGTGCAGGAACATAACGAAAGGCGACAAGATGATGAGGGAGGGGAAGTGGGACCGGAAGATGATGGGCACAGAACTCTACGGAAAGACGTTAGGTCTCGTCGGATTCGGCCGCATCGGGAAGGAGGTTGCCTCCAGAGCAAAGGCGTTTGGGATGAAGGTCATAGCAGCAGACCCTATAGTGAAGCATGAGGAAGCAAAGGCACTCCACGTGGAACTTGTGAGCCTTGACACCCTCTTCAAGACCGCTGACGTCATCAGCCTACACGTTCCAGCGATACCTGAGACCAAGGACATAATAAACGAGAAGACGCTGGCGATGATGAAGCCTACAGCGCTCATCGTGAACACTGCAAGAGGCCATGCAATCGACGAGGACGCGCTGTATAAGGCATTGAGCGAGAAGAAAATAGCAGGCGCTGCTTTGGACGTCTACAAGAAGGAGCCTCCGGAAGGGAGCCCGCTTCCGACCTTGGAGAACATAGTACTAGTCCCGCATTTCGGCGCAAACACCCACGAAGGCCAGACGAGGGCCGGGATGGTGATAGTCGAGAAACTGAGGGACTATTTCGCGAAGCATAAGTAGATTACTCGAGGAACGGGGTGGACAGGAATGAAATAAGCCTTAAGGCCTCAGAGTATGGTCTCATCCTCAGCTCAGTCGCGCTCGACAGGATGGTCGAGCTTAAGCTCGACTCAGAGGCCATACTCAAGGCTGCTAAGGACTCTGGCGAATGGTTCATAGGCCCTGAATACATAGAGGAGAGGATAGCGGGCGGGAAGGCTGTTGATGAGCAGAAGGTTGAGGTCGTCAGAGAGTCTAAGTTGTCATCCCGTGATATCGAATCCAGGCTTGTGATACGCGACGACAGCGATGTCAGCGGCAAGAGCACCTGCTCAGGTGTGATTGATGATTTCGTCAGGTACTTCAACGTCAGGTATGAGAACCTCAAGGGAGTACTGCAGGAGCGTATCGACTACTCCGCGCCCATTACGATAGCCGAGCTTCGCAAAAGCGGCCATAAAGGGAAGGGTAGGATTGTTTGCATGGTTAGGGAGAAGAGGGAGAGCGGCAAAGGAAACAGGTTCCTCGTCGTCGAAGACCAGACTGGAGAACTCACAGTACTCGTGCAGGAGAAGAACGATAGCGTCCGGGCATCGTATGAGAGGATACTTCACGACGAAGTTATTGGAGTCGAAGGAATCCTCATGGGCGACCTGTTCATAGCCTCGGAGATAATCCCCCCAGACATACCGTTAAACCATCCACGACATTACGCTGACGAGGAAGTCTATGCTGTCTTCATGTCAGACATACATGTTGGCAGCTACCTATTCCTGGAGCGGGAATTCCAGAATTTCATAGACTGGCTTAAAGGCAAAGGCAACCGGGACGACATATCCTCTAAGGTGAAGTACATCTTCGTCGCAGGCGACCTCGTGGACGGCATAGGGATATACCCCAGCCAGGAAAAGGAGCTGACTATACCCGACATATACAGGCAGTACGAGTTCCTAAGCCTACTACTCTCCGAAATACCAGAACACATCGAAGTCGTCCTTGGGATGGGCAACCACGATGCGGTCAGGAACGCTGAACCCCAACCGAGAATAGGAAAAGACCTGGCGCCACACCTATACAGCCTACCTAATGTCCACATAACAGGGAACCCCTGCAGGTTCTCAGCGCACGGGGTGGAATTCCTTATGTACCATGGAACCTCCCTAGACACAGTCATAGGTAGCCTATCAGGCGGCTCATACAACCGGCCGGAGGCCGCGATGATTGAGCTTCTGAAAAGGCGCAACCTTGTCCCAGCATACGGTTCAGACAGCATATCACCTGAAGAAAGGGATTACCTGTTCATCAAGGACGTGCCTGACGTCCTACACTGCGGGCACGTGCACACAAACGGCTATGCCCTCTACAAGGGGGTCAACATAATAAACTCCGGCACATGGCAGGCTAAGACAGCCTACCAGGAACGCCTGGGACACCAACCTACGCCCGCACTGGTCCCAGTAATGGACCTACAAAACCACGAAGTCAGCATGCTCGACTTCTCAAAAGATGGACGAACGCACTAGAAGATATCACGACGGCATGAGGTCTGAGATAGAGCGGATATACGACCTCGCAAGGAAAGCGAGAGCCCTGAACTATGACCCGAGCCCGGACGTCGAAGCCCTCCCGGCAGGAGACCTCGCAGACCGGGTCGAAGGGCTTGTTGGCCCTCCTGGCATAGCATCAAAGATAAGGGAGTTCGGAAGAGATAACCTGCCAACTATCGTGGAGTGGGTCCTCAACTCGAAGCCATATAAGACTAAGGAAGAGAAGGAGGCGTGCGTAGAACAGGCTCTGAGGACTTCGCTTGCGATACTCACCGAGGGAGTCGTGGCAGCACCGATTGAGGGTATATCCGGGGTGAAGATAAAACAGAACCCGGATGGGAGCGAATACCTGAGCGTGTACTTCGCAGGCCCGATTAGAAGCGCGGGCGGGACTGCGCAAGGCCTAGCAGTCCTTGTCGGGGATTACATCAGGCGCAGAATCGGATTAGCCGAGTACAGGCCGACGCCGGACGAGGTGGAACGGTACGTTGAGGAGATAAAGATATACGATGAGCAGGCGAGCAGGCTACAGTACACGCCGAGCGAGGAGGAGGTGCGGGAGATAATCAGGAACCTCGCAGTATGCGTGGACGGCGACCCCACCGAGGATATTGAAGTGGCGATACACAGGGACCTCGCTAGGGTGGAGTCCAACAGGGTCCGGGGTGGGATGTGCCTCGTCATCGCAGAAGGAGTCGCGCAGAAAAGCCGCAAGGTCATGGACCACGCAAAAAAAATCGGCTTAGACTGGAGCTGGCTTGGCACACTCAACAAGGGTGGGAAAAAATCCGACACTGAAAAGCCGACTGCGAAGTTCATGGACGAAGTCGTCGGAGGAAGGCCCATATTCTCAGCCCCGTCGACAAAGGGTGGATTCAGGTTAAGGTACGGTCACTCAAGGTCCAACGGCATAGCTGCGAAGTCCATACACCCTGCGACCATGATACTCTTGGATGACTTCCTAGCCACAGGAACCCAAGTGAAAGTCGAAAAGCCCGGCAAAGGATGCGTCGTGACAGAATGCGACACCATAGAAGGGCCGATAGTGAAGCTGAAAAACGGAGACGTCGTGTTGGTCGACTCAAGGGCTAAGGCGTACGAGGTTGACGACCAGGTTGAGGAGATACTCTTCCTCGGGGACATACTCGTCTCATTCGGCGACTTCATGCAGACTAACACGAAACTCATCCCCTCAGGCTACGTCGAGGAATGGTGGTCTCTTGAGGCAGGGCAGGCGAATCTGAGCGTCGGACCAGACGAGGCAGTGGAATTGTCTCTGGCGAAGGGTGTGCCCCTGCACCCAAGATACACCTACAGGTGGGCTGACGTCACAGCCCAGGAAGTTAAAGCTCTCGTGGACTGGCTCGCATTAGGAACGGTTGAGGGAGTGTTGCATGTCAAGAACGACAACCCAAAAGCCAAAAGGAATCTTGAGGTGTTGGGCATCCCACACAAAGTCCAGGATGGAATGGTTATTATCGACGAACACAGGCCCCTACTAACACAACTTGGCATCATAGACCTCGACAAAACTGGATTTGACGCAGCATACGTTAACGTAACCCCCGACTCAAACGCATTCGAACTTGTAAATGCCGCAAGCAAGGTCAAAATCCGGGACAAGTCCGGAGTCTACATAGGGTGTAGGATGGGCAGGCCTGAGAAATCCCGCGAACGTAAGATGCAACCGCCGGTCCATGCACTGTTCCCGATAGGCGAAGGAGGCGGCCGTGAGAGGAGTATAAATTCCGCAGTCGACAAAAACAGGGTGGAAGTCGAGGTCTCGCAGTTCCTGTGCCAAAACTGCCAACGTAAGGTGATATCCCCCGTCTGCCCTGATTGCGGGGGAAAGACGGTTGAAATCAACTTCTGCGGGCAATGCGGCTACGCGGGAAAGAATAAAGTCTGCCCGAGGTGTAACGTCCCAACCAGGAAATACACTAAAGCGAACATAGAGCTGAAGGATTTGTGGGATGCCGCAGTCAGGAGGATAGGCAAATCGGCAAACGTCAAAGGGGTAATTGGTATGATCTCGGAGAGCAAGATACCGGAGCCCCTGGAGAAGGGTCTCCTCAGGGCGATACACGAAATCTACGTCTTCAAGGATGGGACGATACGGTTCGACGCCACAGACGCTCCTCTCACACATTTCAAGCCGAAGGAAGTTGGTGTTCAGGTACAAAGGCTTAGGGAGCTTGGCTACGAAGTCGACTACCAGGGTAAATCCCTGGACTTCGAAGACCAGATACTGGAACTCAAAACCCAGGACATAATCGTCTCAGAATACTGTGGGAACTACATGGTGAAAGTCGCAAAATTCACAGACGACCTACTCCAAAAATTCTACAAACTCAACCGCTTATACAATATCAACTCAAGAGATGACCTCCTAGGGCACCTCATCGTAGGCCTTGCGCCGCACACCTCAGCCGGAATAGTCGGCAGAATCGTAGGCTACACGAAAGCAAACGTATGCTACGCGCACCCGTTCTGGCACGCAGCCAAAAGAAGGAACGCCGACGGCGACGAAGACAGCATAATGCTCCTCACAGACATGCTCCTAAACTTCAGCAGAAGCTACCTCCCGGAGAAACGAGGCGGCAAGATGGACGCGCCACTCGTCGTGACGACCATAATGAACCCGAAGGAGATAGACGACGAAGCACACAAGATGGAGGTTTCCGATTCCTACGGCATCGAATTCTACGAGAAGACACTCCAGGGCGTGAACCCCTCAGAAGCGGGAGTGAAAACCGTAGCAAGCCTCCTGGACAACGACCCCTACCATGGAATAAAATTCACCCACGACACAGGCGACGTGACAGGCCCGGTGACGCAAAGCAGGTACGTCACACTCAAAAGCATGCAAGAGAAGATTAAAGCCCAACTCGCAGTCGCGGAAAAGATAAGGGCCATAGACGAGCGGGAAGTCGCGGAGATAGTCATAAACTCCCACTTCCTCAGGGACACCTACGGGAACCTGAGGGCCTTCTCACGACAACACGTCAGGTGCGTCAAATGCAACGAGAACTACAGGAGGGTTCCCCTATCCGGCAAGTGCAACAAATGCGGCGGCAAACTCATCCTCACCGTAAGCCAGGGGAACATCACAAAATACCTGAAGATGTCCATGGACCTGGCCGAAAAATACCATCTCTCAGACTACCTTAAATCCAGATTGCGCCTACTCGAAAGGGACGTACAATCCCTCACCACCAACGACATGGAAAAACAGGTAAGCCTCGCAGACTTCATGTAGTGCCTAACCAGGAATTTGCCCTCAAGGTTTTTCATATTTATTTACACTGTAACCAGTATCTTGTACTCTGGTGGTTTAATGGGTTCATCATTGCTGGATTTGCTGCTTCCGAGGGAGATAGCGTTCTTCGACGCCATGGAGAGGCTGGCCGAGGTCTTCTGCCAGGCGTGCGTGGAATTCAAGGGCATGGTATCCGATTTGAGCACTCTAAGTTCTGACCAGCTTCGCAGGCGAGTCTCCATGATAAAGGAGTTAGAGTTGAAAGGCGACGCGGAGGAGAGGTATATCATAGACAAGCTTGACACCACGTTCATAACGCCGCTAGACCGGGAGGACATACACTCGATAGTAGTCGAAGTCGATAAATCCGTGGACATCCTAAATGACACAGCCCAGAAGATAGAGATATACGGGGTAAAGAAAGTCCCCGAGAACATAGTGAAGTTCGCAGAGATACTTGTTGACATCTCAGTGGAGCAGAAGAGGCTCATATCCAGCCTAAAGGACAAGAAAGACACCAAGATACTGCTTAAGAAGATTCACAGGCTTGAAAATGAAGCGGACCATCTATTCCACATCAGCCTAGCCGAACTATTCAAGTGTAAGGACCCAGTGGAGATAATCAAGCTGAAGGAAATCTACGAACACCTTGAGGAGGCTGTGGATTCTGTAGACCACGTCGGCAAGATAGTTCGTGGAGTAAGGATAAAACAGGGATAGAATGGACGTCTTATTATCCGCCTACCTGATAGTTGCATTCGCCCTGGCGTTCGACTTCCTCAACGGATTCCACGACGCAGCCAACGCAGTCGCGACGATAGTTGTGACAAGGACACTCTCTCCCCTACAAGCGGTGTTTCTTGCGGGCGCCGCCAACTTCGCAGGATACTTCATATTCGGAGTCGCTGTAGCCGAGACCGTAGGCAAAGGTATCATCGTCAGCGAATACGTGACTCTGCAAATAATATTCTCAGCCCTACTGGGGGCAATAGTCTGGAACATACTCACCTGGTTCCTTGGCCTGCCCACATCAAGCAGCCACGCACTCATCGGCGGTTTGGTAGGCTCAGCATTAGCGGCTGTCGGCCCCAAAGCAGTCGTATTCCACGGCGTTGCCAAAGTCGCCTCATTCATAATTATAGCCCCCCTCCTCGGGATGGCCGGAGCAGTCATCTTCTCTATCATAGTAATCCGGGCCACACACACAGCCGTAAACATGGGATATCACAGGGAAAACGTCGCAGGCCTCTTCAAAAAGCTCCAACTAGTCTCGGCAACCCTATACAGCATAGGTCACGGCACCAACGACGCCCAAAAGACTATGGGCGTGATTGCATTAGTCCTCTTTTCAGCTGGGATAAACAATGAGTTCAGGGTAGACGAGTGGGTGATGCTGTCCTGCCAGGCTGCGATAGCACTTGGGACTGTGCTCGGCGGCTGGAGGATTGTGAAGACTATGGGTACCAGCATAACAAAGATACGTGCGATGGAAGGCTTCTGCGCCGAAACCTCATCGGCTGCAGTCCTTTTAGGCACAGCTCACTCAGGCATACCAGTCAGCACAACCCATGTCATAGCAGGCTCCATAATGGGTGTAGGAACCGTAGAACACGCAAGAGGTGTCAGATGGGTGACTGCGAGGAAAATATTATGGGCCTGGATATTAACGATACCAGCAACGGCGGCATTCTCAGGCACACTCTACGTTCTCCTCTCTCTACTACACTGACCAATACTCCGAACAAATGTGCAATCGCCTAACTGGGGCGTTCGACCTTTATCAGCACCATCTTCTCCGGAGGCTTGTCGACTCCCTCGGCCGAGACTGTAACTTCCACGGGGTATTCGCCTTCAAGCGCGGCCCTGCTTGATTTGACGCTTAAACTCAGCTTCCTCACGCCTTGTGGGCCAATTTGTATCGGGTCGCTCGCATAGTTCTGGGTTTGCGTGTCTGCGAACATAATCTCCTTCTCGAAGGTGCGGCCTCTGATTGTGACCGTCACCTCCTCCTTAGAGTTCATGTTCTTCACTTCAACCTCGAGGGTTGTCGATCCGCCTGGAGTCATCGAATCAGGTTTGGCTGAGACTTTTAGGCCGATGTTCCCGCTCGTCTGGTAACCGCCTGGAAAATACTGGATAAGGGTGTATGCCACCGCTACGAGTAATATGACTGCTATGACAGACTTCCAGCGTATCCTCGAAACAAGGGAATTGAGTTTCTCCAATGGAACACCTTTTAACTATTTGCGGGCATAAATAAATACCGCAGCCTGAAGGCTGCGATATTCTCTCGGGTTCAGCATTATGGGCGTTCACACGGCAGAGACAGTAGTCTCTGGCGTGTGTCTGAGAGCAGACAGCTCTCAGCCACATCCTCCGCCTAACGGCGAGGTATTCTGCTGAACCCTCGATAAAAGCGATAGGTGTAAAATTGATTGGAATCATAGGCGGGACAGTCCTTTCGAAGACGCAGTTCATTGAGGGAGGTGTGGGAAGGGAAGTTGACACCCCCTACGGGAAGGCGACTGTGGTTGAGGGCGACGACATAACGTTCATCCAACGGCATGGCAGCGGAAACATCCCACCTCACATGATAAACCACAGAGCCAACATATGGGCCCTCAGTAAGCTGGCTGAGAGTGTTATCGGGGTCGGCTCAAGTGGGAGCCTGAAGTTGAGCATTAAGCCGCCAGCGATTGTTGTGCCTGATGACTACATAGACTCAAATCCGCAGACGTTCTACGATAACGAGATAAGGCACGTCACCCCCGGATTCGACGAGGGACTAAGAAGACAAATCCTCTCCACTGCACGTAAAAGTAAAATCAAGGTCATCGATAAGGGAATATACGTCCAAACCAGGGGCCCCCGTCTTGAGACTAAAGCTGAGGTGAGGATGCTAACGAAATACGCTGACATAGTCGGGATGACAATAGCGTCAGAGGCCACCCTCGCATCCGAACTAGGATTAAAATACGCTGCAATCTGCTCCGTCGACAACTATGCCAACGGACTCACCAAAAAAAAGCTGGACTTCCATGAAGTCAAGTCAGCTGCCATGAAACAGCAGGCTTCCATAGAACAGATAATCGGAGGCCTTTAGATGAGCATCCTCATCAAGGACGTCCTTTTGGACGGAAGGCGGACGAGCATACACGTTGACGGCAATCGCATAACCGGAGTCGGCTCCAAGGACAAGGCAGAGTTCGTGTTAGACGGCCGCGGGAAGGCTGCGATACCAGGCCTCGTGAACACGCACACGCATGCTGCGATGACGTTGCTTCGAGGCTACGCCGACGACGTCATACTACAGGAGTGGCTTGAGAAGTTCATCTGGCCTGTTGAGGCTAAGATGACTGGTGAAGACGTTTACTGGGGTACTAGGCTCGCATGCCTTGAGATGATAAAATCGGGCACAACATGCTTCAACGACATGTACTGGCACCTTGAGGGTGCGGTGAAGGCTGTTGAAGAATCAGGAATACGGGGGGTCATGAACAGCGTGTTCATAGACAGGTTCAGCAAAGACAAGTCACGTGAACAGTGGAGGGAGGCTGAGAGGCAGTTGAAGGACATAAAGACCAGCCCGCGGGTTAAGCTGGCGCTCGGCCCACATGCTATCTACACCGTTACCGAGGAAAGCCTCAGGTGGGCTAAGGAATACTCAGACAGGCACGGTACACTAATCCACTTCCACCTCAGCGAGACAAAAAAGGAGGTGGACGATTGCATCAAAGACCACGGTAAACGGCCTGTCGAGTACCTAAACGACATAGGATTCCTAGGCCCGAATCTACTTTGCGCGCACTCAGTCTGGCTCAACGAGGAGGAGATAAGAATACTCGCACAACATGAGGTTAAGGTAGCACACTGCCCGACTTCAAACATGAAACTATCGGTCGGTGCGGCACTCAACAACGAAGGCCTCAGGAAGGCTGGAGTTACCGTCTCGCTCGGCACCGACGGGTGTTCGTCGAACAACAACCTGGACATGTTCGAGTCAATGAAGACTGCCGCCCTCTTGCAGAAGATGGTGTGGAACAACCCGACACTGCTGCCTGCGAAGGAGGCGTTCAGGATGGCGACACTGGATGGCGCAAGGTCGCTGAAGATAGACGCGGGCAGACTAGAGGAGGGCGCCCTCGCGGACATAGTCCTGATAGACATGAAAAGTCCGCAGTTGACTCCATGCCACAACCTAATATCTAACCTCGTCTACAGCGCCAACGGAGGCTGCGTGGATACAGTCATCTGCGACGGTAAGATGATAATGGAAGGGCGGAAAGTCGAGGGCGAGGAGGAGCTGATGGAGAAAGTCTCGGAAGTCGCTAAAGACCTAACAACAAGATAAGCCCTGATGAATCCCTATCTTATAAATCAGTTCGTTTAATGGAATATCCATGGAAGTGAGATTACTCTTAGGGTTTTTGATGATTACATTGCTTTTGAACAGCGCATCGGCTGCGCCGTTCAGCGTTAACGTCCAAGTCAACGGCGTCGACCCCTCAAAGGAGATGGCAGTCGTCTCAGCCGGAGAACCGGTCCAAGTATCAGTGGAAGTGAATGTGGACTCCCAGGATGTCGTCGTCTCCGGCGTTGAATTCACATCAGACCCATCTGCGATGGCCGGGATACTAGAAGCATTCCTGGAAAGTCGGGTAGACTTCCCGAAAACCCTTGAATCGACTGAAGACACGAACTCTTATGACCTCCCCGGCTTCATTCCTGCCGGCGAATATGACATAACAGCCAAGGTGCACTACAGCGGCAGCCAGACTGGAGTCTACACCTACCGCGGCAATGTGCAGGTAGAAAACGAGGGCATACTCTCCATGTTACTCGGACTGATTGTGAAAGTAACGCCTAAATTCATCATGAAACCCCTAGCAGGCCTAATAATCTAACTACGGTGTTTTTTTGCCAAAGACAACCTAAACGAGCTTGAGAACGCAGGCTCCATCATCCGTTATCCTATTAAAGGTCTCATTCAAAAGGTTTAATGATGCTTTCAAATAGGGTGCTGCCATACATCCTCCTGGCGGGTGTGCTAGTGAGGTTACTCTTCTTTGTCACTACGCCGGTTACAGGCGATGCGTGCTTCCATTACTCTATCGCTAAATACATCTCAACTAATCTGAAGCTGCCGACGTTCGAGTACGTCACAGGCCCAGATCCATTCTGGTGGCCGCCGCTCTTCCATGTCCTCACAGCAGCAATATACAAGCTTACTGGAATCTTAACATTATCGCCCTTCCTCTTCGGCAGCATCGGCTTGGTAGCATTCTACCTCCTATGTCGGCGACATTATCCTGACATTGCGGAAACTGCGACGCTCATATTGTCTTTCCTACCATTCCACGTCTACTACAGCAGCATAGGGTATGTCGACTCCCTCATCTTCCTACTTGCGGTCTCATCATACCACCTCTACCTGAACTACATTAAGTCTGGGAAGGGTCTCTTGTATCCTATCCTAACTTCAGCATTGTGCGCTCTGACACACTACTATGGCATGGTCGTTCCGCTGTCCATCGCAGCCCACCTATTCCTGAGGGAACGTAAAAAGGCGCTCCTGTTCATCGTGGCTGTAATGCTTTTAGCATCCCCCGCTTATATCAAAAACTACCTGGTATTCGGCAACCCAATATGGCCTAAACTATACGGCGGATTCTACCCGAACTCCCCCTCAGTCCAGTCTCTCCCGTTGTCGGTGGCCTTGAGGGACATATCAAACCCTGGAAGGTGGGTCGGGGTCTTTTTCGACTTCTGGATTGGAGCCCCAAACTCCGGAGACGACATAATGGACAACATCAACGTTGGAACTAGCATCTACCCCCTATTCACAGTCTTCCTTCTCGGCTGGCTGATTCTCATAACAGCATCCACGCTGCTCATGGTGAAAGGGGTAGCCTCAGTTAAGGAAAAGCGCAGCCTCATCCTCCCACTCCTCGTCTTCCTCATATCCCTCCTGGCATTCGCACTCAACGGCCTGTCCAGGATGTTCGTCGCATTCATCCCCTTCATGGTCATAGCATTGGCGTTAGGCTACAATTCACTGAAGTTAAAATACACGCACTACATCCTGGCGTTGGCGCTCCTCTCCTTCATCGGCGGCTCCTACGCCTACTCCTACACGTACATGAACCTCAGGCAGGCCTACCAACCCTTCTGGGACATGATGAAGGCCCAAATACCATCCGACGCGATTGTCATCATGCCATTCAACCTAGGCGAATGCCTC
>JAZDIN010000052.1:0-34570 GCA_043804895.1 Candidatus Altarchaeota archaeon | reverse complement strand
GGCAGTTTTAGAGTTGGTTTTAGTTCCTATTTCCTTGGTTTTCATTTTTCCTCCAAGGCTTAGCAGCGTTTATCTTTACCCCACTTAGTGTTAATAAAATGCCGGGGAGTTATACAAAATGAGGGGGTCGCCCGCATCGGGATTCGAACCCGAGTCTGGAGGTGTTTGCGAACGTCTGATTTTTAACTGTTCATTCGGGTGAGATGCATGAGGGGCCGTAGGTCCCTCAATTCGTCCCGCCCGTGAACCACAACGAAGAGCGTGCTCTTCGTGCGCAGGCAGAGTGCGCCTCTGCCTTGCGGCGTGACGGTTCACCGCAACCTCCTAGGATATCCGCTACCCCATGCGGGCTTGGTTTTGTTGATATTGATAGGTTACGTTAGGTTAAATTCGCCAGAGTCATCGAGCCCGAGGGCGAAGATGACTCCTTCGCGAGCCTTAGCAAGGCTCCCCCAAGCGGGCTTGAGTCTTATTATATACCCGGTTGCGTTAAATAGTTGGGGAGTATGTTGGATTACGTTGCTAAGGTTGAGGGCGTGTCTAAGGCTAGGTTAACTAAGCGTGTGCGTGATGGTAGTCTGGTTCTGGTGAAGAATGCCCGCCGGGGCATCAATCCTCTTGCTATTGGCGCTGGTGTGTCGACTAAGGTTAACGCTAACATCGGTGTTTCCCCGAGTAGTAGCGGCCTGAGGGAGGAGTTGAGGAAGGCTAAGGCGGCTGTGGAGGCCGGGGCTGACACGTTGATGGATTTGAGTGTGGACGGGGACACGAGGGGGTTGAGGAAGGCTATTTTGAAGGGGAGTAAGGTTCCTTTCGGGACTGTCCCGATTTATCAGGTTTATGCTGAGCATGGATTGGATTTCACCTTAGAGGATTATCTGAGGGAGGTTGAATTGCAGTGCCGTGAGGGGGTGGATTTCATGACAGTCCACGCGGGCTTGACCAGGGAGGGTGTGAGGCGGGCTAAAAAGAGGATTATTCCCATCACCAGCCGCGGCGGATGCTTCCTGGCCGCGTGGATGTTGAAGCATAAGGCTGAGAATCCGCTCTACACGGGTTTTGGGGATATCATGGAGGTGTTGGCTGAGTATGAGGTTACTGTCAGCCTCGGCGACGCTTTGAGGCCGGGTTGCATCCATGATGCGACTGACAGTGCGCAGCTTAGTGAGTTGAGGGTGCTAGGCCATTTGACTTCTAAAGCTTGGAAGCAGGGTGTGAAGGTTATTGTGGAGGGGCCGGGTCATGTGCCTTTGGATCAGATTGAGTATAATATGCGTTTGCAGAAGAGCGTATGCCATAATGCGCCGTTTTACGTGCTCGGGCCTTTGGTGACTGACATAGGAGTAGGCCATGACCATATCACCTCAGCTATTGGCGGGGCCTTGGCTGGGATGTATGGCGCAGACTTCCTCTGTTACGTCACTCCAAGCGAACATCTTGGGCTCCCATCGGAGGAGGACGTCCATGAGGGGGTTATCGCCTCGAAGATTGCTGCACATGCGGCAGACATTGTGAAGTTGGGGAATAGGGGCAGGGATGATGAGATGAGTAGGGCGAGGAGAAAATTAGACTGGAACAGGATGTTTAAGCTGGCGTTGGACCCGAAAGTCGGAGTCAAACATGGGAAACGTAAGGTAGGCGGGGAGTGCAGCATGTGCGGTAAGTACTGCGCACTCAAAGTCTTCGACGGTGGAGGTAGGGGATAGTATGTGCTATTCCATACCTGGCAGGGTCGTTGAGGTAGCAGGCAGGACAGCGGTCGTCGACTACTTCGGGGAACGCAGGAACGTGTTGAATGAGCTAAGAAACGTGAATCCTGGGGACTACGTCTACGCGCAGGGCGGGTTCGTAGTGCAAGTGATGCCTGAAGAGGAAGCTAAGGATGTGTTGGAGTTGTGGAGGGAGGCTTTCTTCAAGCTGCAACGGCTTGATGAGGAGACGGTGAAGAATGCTGGTGTTGAGAAGGTTAGTGAGGGATTCAGCAGGATTATTGGGAAAGCTAAGGCGGGAGGATTGGAGAGGGAGGATATTCTGCAGCTGTTGGATACGACCAACCCGAAGGAGTTGAGTTTCCTCTATAGCAGCGCGAACAGGGTGAGGCATGAGAGTCTGAAGAACTCCTGCTGCGTCCACGGCATCATAGAATTCTCGAATCACTGCGGAAACAACTGCCTGTACTGCGGCATTAGGGAAGGCAACAGTACACTGCCGAGGTATAGGATGAGCGTGGAGGAGATAGTCGAAGCAGCAGCTGAGGCGGTGAATGTTCACGGATTCAGGGCGCTGGTGCTGCAGTCCGGGGAGGATGACTGGTACACTCCAGAGATTCTAGCTCAGATTATCAGGGGGATAAAGGAACGCTGCGGTGTGCTATTGTTCATGAGCGTTGGCACCAGAGACTTAGACTGTTATAGGGAGATGTACGAGGCTGGGGCGAGGGGTGTGCTTCTGAGGTTTGAGACGTCTAATCCGAGGCTCTACAGTAAGATGCACGCAGGCTCTAAGTCAACGCTCAAGGATAGGATAAAGACGATAGAATACGCTGTGAAACTCGGCTTTGTCGTCGCCACAGGCTCGCTGATCGGACTGCCAGGGCAGACTAAAGAGGACATTGCCAACGACATACTCTTAACAAAGTCGCTGAAAGCAGAGATGTACTCATTCGGCCCGTTCATACCATCTCCCCAGACGCCACTGGCAGACGCTCCCGCGCCTGAGGTTGACACAGTATTGAAGGCTCTTGCAGTAAGCAGGCTCGCAGACCCTCAGGCGAAAATCCTGGTAACAACTGCGCTTGAAGCCTTGGGCGGCGACTGCAGACGCAGGGGCCTTTTAACAGGCGGGAACTCCCTGATGGTTAATCTGACTCCGCTTTCGCACAGACGGTACTACAGCATATACCCAGGCCACAGTAACTCGTCTGACACGGAAGATCAGATTAAGGAGACTTTAAAGCTGCTCTACTCGCTCGGGCGTGCGCCTACCGACTTGGGGGTGAAGGCGAATGCTTAACGTCAAGGATGTCGTTGACGAGGGTAAGATCAACAGGCTACTTAAGGATACTAGGGAACCCTCCGAGGAGAGGATAAAAAAGATACTTAAGAAAGCAGCGAAGAAGAAGGGACTCGACCTTGAGGATGTGGCCTGCCTGCTGAACACGACAGACCCTAAGCTTATAGCTGAGATGCACAAGACAGCCTCAAAAATAAAGGACGAGATATACGGTGAACGCCTCGTCTTCTTCGCCCCCCTCTACGTCTCCAGCTTCTGCGTCAACGACTGCGAATACTGCGGCTTCCACGCAAGCAACCAAACTCCGCGAAAAAAACTGACACTCAAGGAGGTGGAGGAGCAGGTGAGGGTGCTGGAGGACATGGGACACAAGAGACTGCTACTAGAATTCGGCGAAGACCATGAGATGAATCCGATAGACTATGTCGTGGACGTTATCAAGACAATATACGCAACCAAGTCAGGCAAGGGGGAGATAAGGAGGGTGAACGTCAACATCGCAGCCACAGAAGTAGAGGACTACAGGAAACTCAAGGAGGCTGGAATAGGCACCTACCAGCTATTCCAGGAGACATACCATCGCAAGACATATGAGAGAATACATAAGGGCCCGAAAGCAGATTACGAGCGGCAACTGTTCGCCCACGACAGGGCGTTCAAGGCAGGCATAGACGACGTAGGACTTGGAGTCCTCTTCGGACTCTACGACTACAGGTTCGAAGTGCTCGCCCTAGTGTCACACGCACAATACCTCGACAGAAAATACGGAGTCGGCCCGCACACGTTCTCTGTGCCACGCTGGCAGCCAGCAGACACAGTCAGGTATAAGAAACCACCCCACCCAGTCACTGAGGATGAACTTCTGAAGGTAATCGCCATACTCAGGATGGCAGTCCCCTACACTGGGATGATAATCTCCACTAGGGAAAGTGAGGAAACCAGGACGAAAGCCTTTAAGATAGGCATATCACAGACGTCCGCAGCCTCCAGGACATCCCCAGGAGGCTACGGAAAAAAAGAGGAACTAACGCAATTCCACACGGCAGACAAGAGGACAGTTGAGGAGCTGATACAAGCCATGCTTGAAAACAACCTCCTCCCAAGCTTCTGCACAGCATGCTACCGCAAAGGCCGCACAGGGAAACATTTCATGGAACTCGCGAAACCAGGGAACATACACGAACTTTGCAGGCCGAACGCGCTCCTAACGTTCAAGGAATACCTTATGGACTACGCCTCAGACGAGAACAAAAAACTAGGCGAAAAGATACTTGAAAGGTACACAAAGGAGATAACCGACGAAAAAACCCGGAAAGAAACTAAAAACCGCCTCAAAAGAGTCGAAGAGGGGGAACGGGACATCTACTTCTGACACCACACGCTTTTAACCTCCGATTACCCGTAATAAAAAGCCTGCCTGCGAAGGCCTCCGCGACTAGTGAACGGAGTGCGTCAAGAGGCAAGGCTACATTGCGGTGGAAACGGCCCCTGCACGACCAGAACCCTACAAGGTTCGCAGGGAGAAGTGATGATCTCCCACCCGGGGTGACCGCAGGCCAACCCCACCGCAAAACACCTTCACATGTCACATTCAGAGGGACTGGAGTGTAAGCGGAAGTCCCTCATTTCGCGAGCCTTTAGTAAAGGCTCCAGGGCAACCCCATCGCAAAACACTCTTTTCAGTATTATTCTCATGAAAGCTAGACTTTCTAACTTGGTGGGGGACTTGTTGTCGGCGAAGTTTCTGAAGTATCTGTTGAACGCTATTATAACCTATCCACTGGTTGTGCTTCTAACCTACTGTCTCACGGAGTATATTGGCATTTATTATCTGGCCGCATACCTGCTGTCCATGTCGGTTGCAGTCGTCTTTAATTTCATGCTGTCGCTGAAGTGGATATTCGATGCTAGGGGGAGGGTTGGGAGCAGGTTCGTAAGGTACTTGGCGGTCCTCGCGTCATTCACCCTAGCTAACACTTTCTTAGTGAAGGTCTTCACAGAGTATATCGGCCTGCATTACGTGGTTTCCATCACGGTTGTTTCAGGCACACTGTTCATACTCAAATACCTCACCTATAAGAAGAAGGTCTTCGCCTAGCGGGATTTTCGCCTTTTAATGTTGGCGTAGGTGAGCCATCCGCCAATTGATTCCCTTACGTTTTCTATTCTGAATGAGCTCATGATGATGGTTGCGGCGGTTGTTAGGTATATCAGCGCCAGGACGATTGTCCACTGGTTGATTAAGTCCTTTGGTAGTAGATTCTCGCCTTCATGGCTTATGATGCAGGTGAATGTGCCGATGAGGTATGTGAATCCTGCGAGCCTGTTACCTTTTATGAAGTAAACGAGCAGCAGGAACAGCATGGACCACATGATGTACTGCTCCAGCACGGATTTGTTCAATGCGATGAAGAGGGAGAATATCGCCGCGGCGATGACGTACGGCTCGTCCCTCATCCCGACTGATATGATGAGCACCAGCGCAAAGTAGAGGAACAGGACTAGTTCGCTCACAAGGGCTGTGTTGCTGACGCCCCAATCCTTCAGGTTGACCATCCATGTCAGCTCGAAAGGCTCCCTCTCCGTGTGCGTCTTAACCAGGCGGTTGATGAAGAATACCGGGTCGTCCAGTAGGTACGGGGAGAATATGAGTAAGGGTATGACGAGCGCTGCAAGCAACTGCCGTACCATCCGCTTCTGGATTAAAAGCCATGGAAGGAAGAACAGAGGCAACTGCTTTGTGACTAGGGAAAGCCCGTAGTATATGGAGAAACGCCGCTTGCTGAGATTCCTCAAAGCCAAAAGGACGAGCGCTAAGGTGAGGGCATCGTGTTTGCCGAGTACTGCAGCCTGGAATATGACGACAGGGTTTAGGGCATACGCAGCCGCGGCAATGAGCGGGGTTCTCCTGTCCTTCAGCCTCGAGCTGAGAATGGACCAGATCAGATAACACAGTATTAGGTTGCCTATTATGGGCGGCAGTTTCACGAGTGTTTGGGCGTATATGTGGTTGAAGCCGAAGAGCAGACGAAGGATTATGAACTCGTAGAGGTACGCTCCAGGCGGCTTGGCCATGTTGAAATGCTCGTTGACAAAATAGTCAGGTTCGGTTTTGGTGAAGGTCCAATCAGTCTTGTGTATTATGTTCTCGGCGCGGATAATCCAGCCGTCAACGTCTGTTGATTTCTGGCCGATTGGGGCGAGAAGCATCGAGATGGTGAAGGATAAGGTGAGCAGTAGGGTTATCCCCTTGTTTTTCTTGACCCATGATATTGTTTTCTCAAGTGTTTGCATGATGTCTTTTCCCAGGTACCAGAGGAGTAGTAAGGCCATCAGCGTCGAAGCCGAGGCGTATGCCAGAAAACGCCATAGAACACCAGTATCCTCGTTTTCAACAAAGAAGAGGGGTATCCCCTCGAGGGCCCTTGTCTTTATGACCAGTGTGTTCCATTTCCGTTCGGTCTGGTTGAAGATGCCGGTGCCCTTGACGCCCCTGCAATGCTTGCAACGGCTGCAGTCACCGTGATAGAATCTCTGGCCATTTAGCAGACCATCCTCTATGCAGTCTTTAGCGAAGAATACTAGGCTTAGTTTTTCCCTGTTTGTGGTGAAATTTACTAGAAAGTACCCGTCATCGATGAAGAATGGCAGGTTCGCTGGCCTGAAGCTCCTGCCGTCTTTCGAGTACATGGTGTTGACGACCTTGAACGCCTCACTGTTGTCATATGCAAGGTATGTCGAGGCTATGAGGACGGCTGCGGATGCTAGTATAAGCCCCAGGTGGATTCGCCGGACGATATTTTTTTTCATTCTTTGAGTATGGCGTTGACCGCGTCTTTAGAGTTTCTTATGAGGTTGTTCAAGTTCCTCCCATGGGGGTATACCTGGGTGTTGTTGACCAGGTAGACGTTTTTCGTAGGAGTAACATAGCCTGGTTTGAGTTGCGAGAACCCCTTGACGTATACTGGTGTGGCGTATTCATCCCTGAACATGGAGTACCGGACTAATGAATCCTTCGCAAAATCCGGGAATATCCTCCCAAGGTCAGCGAGGTATAATCCGATGATATCATCGTCTTTCATAGCCCTGAAGTGGCTGTCCTTGTCAACGTAGTTGAACAGGTAGACTATGCTATAACCCCCGTAATACTCTGGGGGAACAAAGTTTGTGTGTTCTATGACCCCGCCGAACGAGATGGTAGGGTCGGATATGTTAAGCCAGTACACGTCACTCAGAGGCCGCTTGAGGACTATGACTGCGCATATTACTCCATTGTATTTTATTCCGCTGATTCTTGTGGCATAATCGGCAGGAAGGCCTTCGGTGATCGTGAGGAATGTCGGGGTTTCGACTGCGGCCACTACTTTGTCGAAGAGGTGTGTTTCACCGTTTTTCAGCATACACTCAATTTTACCCCCACGTTGTCTCAACTTTGTGACTTCGCTGCCGACCTTTATCATGCCACCTTTTGAGACTATCGAGTCCACCAGGCGAGTGAGTAGTGTGTGGCAGCCGCCTTGGATGTAATTCAGTCTCTCTTTGAGCTTCTTGGCGCCCCTGGAGCGTCCTCTTTCGGATACTCGCCCCCATATCCATGAAGCTGATATGTTCTGGTTGTTGCTGCCGAACTTTGTCTTCAAAAGGGGCCCCCATATCTTTTCGACTGAAGCGTTGCCAGCGTATCTTCTAAGCCATTCAAGGCCGCTTTCCGGGTCTAGGTGTCCTGGACTTTTCAGGCTTTGGAGGTATAGGAGGGTTAAGCCGAGGCGGATTCTGTCTAGTATTTTGAGGGGGTTGAATCTGAGTAGATCCATTGGGCTGGTGAATGGGTATACCTTCCCGTCGCATAGGAAGCCCATCTTCGTCGGGAACGTCTGCAGCGACTTCTCTAAGCCGAGTTCTCGAAGCAGGGTAACGAGGTCGCTGTCGTTGGTGAAGAAATGGTGGTAGTATTTCTCAAGTTGAACTCCCTTGACTGCCTCAAGTGAGCCTGCTATTCCGCCCACCTCCCGGTGTTTCTCGAAGACCACTACTTTAGTTCCGCGTTTTGCAAGCTCGTAAGCTACTGTTAGCCCAGATATCCCGCCACCGACCACTGCAACGTCCATTTTGTTAGGTAGGTCATATTGAGGTGTGTTGTTTTAAATACTCTGAATGGAAAGTATTCCATGTTCTTGGTTTTGGAAGAGGATATGATATGGGAGAGGTCTATCTGAGCGTCGTCATTCCAGCATATAATGAGTGCGAGAATATCGCTCCAGTATATGAGAGATTGAAGAGCTCCTTGGAGGACATGGGCAGAAGCTATGAGCTTGTGTTCGTTGACGATGGAAGCAGCGACGGCACGTTCGACTGCCTTGCTTCATTACACGAACACGACCCTAAAGTGAAAGTCATACAACTGAAGAGGAACTACGGCAAGACTGTCGCATTGGACGTTGGGTTCAAGGCAGCGAGCGGGAAACTCATTGGCATGATGGATGCAGACCTGCAGGTTGACCCAGCTGGGATAACAAGTGCTCTGGCAAAGATTGATGGAGGATATGATGCAGTGGTGGGTTGGCGCCATGACAGGCATGATTCGTTTAGTAAGCTGATGTTTTCCAAAGCTTACAACACCTTAAGAAGCCTGCTTTTCTGGGACGGCTTCCATGACAGCAACTGCCCGCTGCAGGTTTATAGGAGAGAGTGCATCTTGGGGCTTGAGTTATACAGTGACATGCACAGGTACATACCAACCTTGCTTTATTTGAAGGGCTTCAGGGTGGCTGAGGTGAAAGTAACGCACATGCCAAGGATGCGCGGTAAATCCAAGTACGGCTGCGGTAGGCTGGTCAGAGGGCTACTGGACCTTATCAGGCTGAAAGTGCAGTCCATGAACAAGACGAAACCTATGCTGGAAGACAACACGTTAAAGATTAAGACCAATTTACTTTAATTTCTGCCATGCTGCGTGAACCCTGTCCCTAACCTTCCGCGGGGTGAATCCAGTGCGAGCCAAGTCAACGGCAGCTGCGAGGTAAGTCAAAGCCAGTAGGATATTCCAGAGGTTGGCCAGGTTTTCAGGCAGCATACGGTAATCCTCGTTGTTTATTGCGCATGAGACTGAGCCTATTATGAAAGCGGCCATTGTTGTCCTCTTTTTTGTCAGATAATACGTTATGATTAGGAAGGGAAGGCTCCACAACACGTACTGTTCGAACACCACCTTGCTGAAGACTGCGAAGAGGGTGAAGACTATAGCCCCCATGGCATAGGCATCTGCAGCCACGGCAAATGCTACGAGAACAACCGTCAGGAAGTAGATTCCAAGGAAGACTTTACTGGCTGTGAGCACAAACCCCTCCCCAAGCGGCTTCAGGTTAATCATCCATGACAGGTCGCTCGGGGCCTTCTCAGTGCTTGTTTTGATTAGACGTTCGAAGAACAACATGGGGTTGTCTAGCAGGAACGGGAAGGCGAGGATGACGAAGACACAACCTGCTAGGATCATCTTTCTTATCATCCCCCTTTGCAACAGTATCCATGGGGCCATGAGGAGGGGGAACTGCTTGCCAAGGACTGCCAGGCCGTAGTAAAGCGAGAACCGCCTTTTCGCAAGGTTTTTTAATGCCATGAGCAAGAACCCTATTACGAGTGAATCGTGTTTCCCAAGATATGCCGCCTGCAGTATGACGACTGGATTTAGGACGTATAAGCTTGCGGCGACGAGCGGGATTCGTTTGTTTTTAACCCTTCCCATGAGGATTGACCATACAGCATAACCGACGAGGAGGTTTCCTGCAATCGGGGGCAACTTCACAAGGAACGTAGTGTAGATGTGGTTGAATCCGAAGAGCAGACGGAGGATTATGAACTCGTAGAGGTATGCCCCAGGCGGCTTGCACATGTTCGTCTCCTCCATGTACAGGTAGTCGGGCGCAGTTCTTGTGAATGACCAATCCCCCTTGTGTATGATGTTCTCGGCGCGTATCAACCAGACTACGATATCTCTTGACTGCCCCCACGGTGTCATGGCAAGCTGGACTGCCAGTGACATGAGCAGAACCAACGCCAAACCATGTCTCTTCGATATGGCAGCCCTGATGGTTTTGACGTCTGTTCGAAGATCCCTGCCCGCAACCCTTGAGTAGATAAGGATTGAGAGTGCCATGATTGATAGAACCGCCAGTGCCCTCCAAACAACGTCGTTCTCCTCATTCTCAACCACAAAAAACGGCGTCCCGCCTGAGATTTTTCTTGTTTTAATTAGGAGGGTGTTTTGTCTTCCTGCGGCTGGGTCGAATGTCCCCTTGCCCAGTACACCCCTACAGTGTTTGCAGGGGGTGCATTCGCCGCCGGAGAATTTGGCGCCGTTAAGGTAACCGTATTCTATGCAGTCATCAGCGAAGAGATAAAGGTTGAGGTTTCTCCTGTCTGTCGTGAAGTTTATCATGAAGTAGCCCTCGTTTACGAATGAGGGCAGGTTAATCGGCCTGAAGTTGACGCCGTCAGGCGAGTAGGCCACCGAGGTGATATTGAACGACTTCTGGATTACAGCTATCTGGTACAGGGATATTGCCAATGTCAGCACTAAGCCAATGGCTAAGAAGAGCCAGATACTCTTTTCTTTCCCATGTTTCTCCATAATTGTTGATAGATATGGCTTCAGGCGTATATTACCAGAGTATGTGTTAGAGCGCTGCACACCCGGCAACTCGCTCCGCCAGAAAACGCTTTTATATAGCTATTCCCTATACTTCTGCTACGTTTTAGGTTAACTTTTGGAGGGTTTTTAAGATGGAATACGTTTACGCTGCGATGCTCATGCATTCCGCTGGGAAGAAGATTGACGAAGCCGGCGTTGCCGCCGTGCTGAAGGCCGCTGGAGTAGAGGTTAACGACGCCAGGGTTAAGGCGTTGGTTGCCAGCCTAGAGGGCGTTAACATCGAGGAGGCTATTGAGAAGTCTGTCGTTAGTGCAGCCGCAGCTCCTGCTGCAGCCGCAGCTCCTGCCGTGAAGGAGGAGAAGAAGAAGGAGGACGACAAGAAGAGCGAGGAGGATGCTGCAAGCGGCCTGGCTTCGCTTTTCGGTTAGGTTAGTCTATTTTGCTCTGCAGACTGGTTGATAGTCTGCAGAGTATTGGTCTTTTTCTCGTGTTTTTAAATGTTCAGGTAGAGTATTGATTAGTTAAACTTTTGAGGTGATTGATGGTGAAATATGTATTAGCGGCTGTTATAGGTTTGGTTGCTGGAGGCCTTATAATCTTCGTTCCAGCTGAACAGAAGGTGGCGGCGGCTACGGCCATTATTGTGATGTCCATATTCTTCGCCGAGAGCGCTACGATGTGCAAGTTAGAGGGGAAGAAGTAACTGGATTGTCAGGCAGGTAGAGGAGGTGAATCTACCTGCGCACATATCCTATGTTCTTCTTAAGCCTTTCCACAGCCTCGAGCACGTCCGCCCTGTGTCCGAAGGCGCTGAACCTTATGAACCCCTCACCTGCTGGGCCGAATCCTGAGCCCGGTGTGGTGACCACATTCGCTTTTGTGAGCATCTCCTCGAAGACGTCCCATGATTTTCTGCCTTTGAAGTGAGCCCATATGTAGGGGGCGTTGGTTCCGCCGTATGTTTTTATGCCGATCCCTTCTAGGGCGTCTTTGATTATCCTTGCGTTTTCCATGTAGTAGTCTATCGTCTGGTGTATTTCTTCGAGTCCTTTGTCGTCTAGTATTGCTAGGCCTCCGTGTTGAGCTAGGTTTGACGCTCCGTTGAATATGGTCGTGGTTATCCTGTTCCAGTCCTTGTTCACTTGTGTCCCGTCGTCGAATCTAAGCTCTGATGGTACTGTGGCCCACCCCAGTCTGACTCCTGTGAAGCCCGCGGTCTTTGAGAAGGAATTCACTTCTATTGCGACTCCTCTGGCCCCTTCTACCGCGTATATCGTCTTCGGGAGAGTTTTGTCCCTTATGAACTCCGCGTATGCTGCGTCGTATACTATGATCGAATGGTTCTTTTTCGCAAAGTCGACCAGTTCCTTCAGCTCATCTTTGGTGGATGCCGCCCCTGTGGGATTGTTCGGGGAGCAGAAGTATATCAGGTCTGTCTTCGGCGTTTTCGCAAGGTTGGGAAAGAAGTTATTCTCCGGAGTGCATGCCATGTAGGTTATGCCGCTAAAATGCCCGCTCCCCAAGTTGTAGTCGCCTGCCGCGCCCATTACCACGCTGCCGTCAACATACACTGGGTAGGATGGGTCCTGGATAGCAACCTTCACTGAGGGGCCGAACATCACCTGCAACCTGCCTATGTCGCATTTCGCACCATCGGATATGAACACTTCCTCGGCTTCCACTTTGCCGCGGTAGATTTTCTCAGCTATCTTGGACCTAAGCTCAGTGAATCCCTGCTCATCCCCGTAGCCGGAGTATCCCTGAGGGGTGCCCAAACCTTCTGACGCCTTTTTCAAGGCCTGTGTTATGTGGGGGGTGAGCGGTTCGGTTGTGTTGCCTATCCCAAAGCTTATTATCTTGGCTTTGGGGTTTTCCTCCATCAGCTTCCTCTTTCTCCTCTCAATCTCAGGGAATAGGTAGCCTGAAGGCAGTTTAGACAGATTCTCGTTCCTTTTGACCATGATAGTAGCGGGTTTATCGAGGGTTCAGCAAGCGTGCTGAACCCGAGATAACATCGCAGCCTGTGGCTGCAGATGTTTATTTAGGGAAGTGCATTAATTAATATGCGTTTCAGGGTAGCGGTTGCTTTTGCTGTTGCGCTGGTAGTCCTTCTAGCAGGCTGTATATCGTCAAGCAACAAGAATGCTCCTCCACCTAAGGTGTATGTTACGCCTTGCAACATCGCAAGCAAGGGCGTGCAGGTTAAGGTCAATAGCGAAACCCTGAACGCGCTGGCAATCAAACCAGAGCTTGAGATAGTCTTCGTGGACAACTTCAAGTCGCCGGCCGCAGAATCAATTAAGAGGACCTATGAGCTGAACTGCTACTGGGGCAACAACGTCGGTGAGAACAGGGAGTACTACTACTGCGCAGGCAAGTATAAGGCCCCGGACCTTGATGAGAGCCAGATAATAAAGCGTTTCCTTTGGAAGGAATTTAAGTTCGGCTTCAGCGTTGAGGAGCATAATGTCGGCTCCTGGGTTGACACGACTGGGAAGACCCACGTGGAGGGCAGCGTTTATTATCTGACTGTCAAGACCGTTGATGGGAAGTGTTATTTGGCGTGACTGCCACGCATGACCCAGTATGCCGCAAGAAGGACCACCACAACGACCGCTATTATACTGAACACTACTGTTCGGTTGGATAACGCAGTCGGTACTGACGACTTCACAGCCGTTATATTCACTGGGTTAGATGTTCGCTCGTAGTCGAATCCATCCTTGTCCTTGTATCGGAGTACGGCGGAGGACGAGTATAGGCTTACTCCGCCTGGAGCCAGCGTGTATCTGAGTGTCACGTTCTGCCCTCCTGCGAGGTAGTCGAGGGTCAGGTTCGGAGACCCCGACGTCACGCTGAAGTTCTCTGGCACGGAATCCTCAACAATGAGGTTGTACGCAGGTTCGGAACCGTTGTTTGCCACCGTTATCTCAACGTCAGCTGGCAAGTTCACAGGTATCGTCTCAGCTGAGATTCGCTTGTATGCGTAAAGCTGTGGTTTCGGGGGCTTCACAGTCAACACAGTCGGCTCGATGGTGCCATTGTGTTTCGTCCAGTTGCTGTCATAGTATTCGAACCATCCCGGCTGCGATGTGAACAATCCAGTTTCCGAGGGGACTAGCGTGTACTGGTATCTTAGAACATCTCCTCCGCGGAGCGGCGAGAAGAAGTCGCCAGTAGACCCTGAGACGACGTATGTCGACGTAAGCCTCACGTCATGCGCGCTCAGGTTGAACGCAGGCCTGCAGCCTATGTTAGTGAGCATCACGCTCACGTTGAGCGCATCCCCTAGCCTGAGCTCATATGCAGACTGGGATTTTGAGACTGTGATGTGAGGCTCGACGTTCACATAGTCTATTTTAAGCTTCATCTTCTTGAACATGTAATCGTCGAAGTCGTATGTCATGAGATGCCACCTTGACTCAAACCTCAGTGAGTTCTTATCACCCACCTTCACGACTCCTGGGGGGAGGGTTATGTTGCACGGAACCCACCTCTCAGACTGGCAGATGCTGCCAACAGTCTTGTTATTGACGATCACTAGGTCGTCATTGAAGAACGCCCCGATCACCATCATGTCAATCCAGGCCCGGTCGTAGGGGCATTCGGCGTAGAATTCGCGCTCTAAGGAGGTTCCCTCGGTCATCCAACCCAACTCCCACTCGGTTATGTTTTCGTCGCCAAGGTGCTTAGGCTGCGCGATGTTAAGGACCGTAGTCTCCTGAGCCGAAGATAATGGTAGAAGGAGTATAAGTAACAGTACGCATGACCTTGGTTTCATCCTAGGTTGTCGATTATTTGCTGTGATATCTCCCCTATCTCTCTTCTGCCGTCGATTTCGATGAGTGCCCCCTTTTTCTCGTAGTATTTTATCAGCGGTTCCGTGCTCTTGTGGTAGACTTGCAGCCTGTGGCGTATGGTTGCCGGCTTGTCGTCCTTACGCTGGTAGAGTTTCTTCTCGCATTTGTCGCACACCCCAGTCTTCTTCGGGGGCTTATGCGTGAGGTGGTATGTCTCCCCGCAGTCGCACACACGACGCCTCGACAGACGTTCGATTAGTAGTTTGTCAGGGACCTTTATGTTGAAGACAACGTCGAGGGACACTATTTTGTCCAGTGACTTGGCCTGCTCTAAATCCCTTGGGAACCCGTCGAGTATGAAACCCTTCCTGCAGTCGTTGTGGGAAAGACGTTCAGCGACTATCGACTCAACAGTCTCGTCAGGAACCAGCTCGCCACGGCTCATGTAGCTTTGAGCCTCCAAACCCAGTTTAGTCTTCGCCTCTATGGCATGGCGGAGGATGTTACCGGTCGAGATTTGAGGTATCTTATACCTGTCGGAAACCCTCTCGGCCTGAGTGCCCTTCCCGCAACCAGGAGGCCCGAGTAGGACAATTCTGGCCATGTCTTTAGGAGACATTTATGACGTGCTCTATGTCACTGAGGTTCATCCCGTATTCGGCAGCTATCGAGCTCAGTATCTCCAAGTAGCCCATGTACTCTTGGAGGGAGTAGTCTGAGCGCACGTCCTTGTCAGGCGCCTTGAACCCGTACTCGCGTTTGAGTACACCCCAAGTCTTTATGTTGATTTCAGCGTACCTGAACTGGTTCTGGAACATCAGTATCGTCGATGCTGTGAGGGTGTTGACGCCGTTCAGGCGTTTGAGCATCCTGAACTTTTCTGCGACGTCCTTCGTCTCGAACGCCTTCCTGGTTATCTTCGAAGCCTCCGGGTTACTGTGGCCTTCCAGCTTCTTGTACGCGAATATCTCGTTTATCTCCTCCTCTGAGAACGATTGTTTGCCGCTGAGTTTTGAGAGAATCTTGCCTCTGGCCCTGAATTCCTCGGTTTTTTTCAAATCGTTGAATAGCCTGAAAAGGTTCATAGAATCACCATGTTAGGAGGATAATCTATGTTATGAGAGAGTAAATAAATAGCTTTTATATGCCTTTTTTCGGCTTTTACCGAAGCAAAAGGCTGGTTTTTATATATAGCCTATGCGAATATGTATCCATGGTAAAAAGGCTGAATCTGTGGATGATTCCAGTGCTTATATTGGTTTTAGGTGTGTTTTTTTCAAAGACCGCCTCAGCTGAGATAATAATAGTGAACGAGACTAAGCAGAGTTTCTATGCTGTCGAGGACATGGTTTTAAAGGGCGACCTTGACGTTAACAAACTCATGATCTCAGGCTCGGGGCAAGTCATATCAGGCGAAAACGTCAGAGTTTACCTCCTCGGGAGGCCGTCTGATATCCTCATAGACAACCTGAAGGTTAACGGCAGAGGCGTCCCAGTCTCGTTCGACGATAAAGGATATTTCATGGTCTTGAATGTCGGAGAATTTGTGTTCCAGGGAGACCTCACATTAAGGACCATGGGCCAGGTGAGACTGCACGTCCCAGGGCCTGTGAACGAGTTGAAGTTCGACCTCAAACACGGGTATGCGATACACGGAGACCAGTACGGCCTATTCGGCGACGAAGTCATCATACAGCGGTCAGAGAAGGTGGCGATGCTAGTGGACGGCGCGTTCAAGTACACATTCGCGGAGAGGAACCAATTCAACTACCTGCTGGACTACCGCTCGTTCGGCAGCTCCCTCGGCCAGGCTGTGGTTAACCTCCGAAACGGGGAGGCTGTAGCGTCCGTGGCCGGCGCCAAGGATTATAGTATCTCAGGCAGTAAGCTGATGCTCGAACTTGAAGGTGACACCGCGCATGTCACCGTCTCAGGCACGTTCGACGGCGGCGTCATAATAGTCCCGTTAGATGAGGGCAGGCATAATGTGCTCATCGAATCTGACCCGCAGAAGAGGATAACAATATCCACAGACGCTGAGGAAATCGACTTGACGCAGTCGCCGATGAGCCCGTCATACAGCAACGCGAGGGCGTTCCTCGCCTCAAAGGACAACGTGTTCACCGTGAGCGTCAGAGACCTGCAGATGTTCCCATCCCTTGCCGCCTCAGTCAGCAGGGCAACGAACAGGATAGCGATAACCGAGAAGGGCAGCATGCTTGGCGAACTCTCCTACCAGTACAGCAACACCGGGGTGGATTACATACAGATTGATGCGCCTGGAACGCCCCTTTACGCTGGCACAGGCTACAGGAACTCTGTGAAGCTGACCAAAGACGACGGGAAACTGTTCCTATCCTTCCCGAAAACCCAAAGCGGGACGCTTGACATGATATACTTCGACACCAGAGCGCCTCTTAAACCGATCGATTACATAGACGTGCCGGTCGCTAACACAGACCTCCCCATAACAGAAGCCGAAACACAGATAATACTCCCCAAAGACTATGTGGTGCTGTGGACCTTCGGCCCTGACATGGGCGGCAGCGAACTGCCTTCCCTAGAGTCTTTGATGGTCTTCCTAGTAGTCTTCGGATGGATAGGCTACATGCTGAAGCCTAGAATCGGGTACAGCATACTCTACATCATATACAGCGCAGGCCTCCTGGTCTTCAGCTCGATGCTCCTGGCCCTGTCGGTGATAGTCTCAATCGCGCTCATAATCAAAAGGCACGTCGCAGCGAATTCCATGAAGATGATGCTCGCCGGAGCCGCAATACTCGTAGTCCTGTGCATCGCTGTTGTGCTCCTCTTCGGAGTCGTCGGGATGTTCGGGACCTACAACATGGGCGGCGCGCCTGAAAGGGGGGGTGTGACGATAGCATCAGATTGGGCCCAAGTGGAGGAAGCGGCGCCGACGATGAAGTCGATGAACGTCCTCGGCTCAGGCGACGGCGCATTGAACGTCCCAGTCCGCGAGGGCGTGTTGCCTGTGAGGATGGAGATTCCGAACCTAGGCAAGACAGTCAGCGTAACCTCGCACCTGGTGAACAAGGACACGAACCCGCTCAAGGTGAGCGTCCTCGTGGCCGCAGGATGGCTGAAGTACATACTGTACGTGATATCGCTCGCAGCGTTCATGCAGTGCGTGAAGAAAGCCAAGAGTTAGTTTTTTTTAACGGTACATCGGCAGCTGATGGTGCATCTCCTGCAGGTTCTCATGGCCTATCTTAATCTGCTCGAAGTTATCCCTGAACTTGTCCTCAATCTGCTTGCCGGTCTTCACGAGCTCATCCACGTCCACGTTCACCCCGAGAAGGTCGCTTAGGATTCTCAGAAGCGAAGCTGAAGCCAGGACGTCAGGCATGTAGGCAGTCTCGATGAGAAGCGAGGTGGAGGGTATGTTGAGGGCGACGCATTTCATCATAAGGCTGCTGGACATGCCGGTGAGGACGCCCTCCTCCATCCGCTTAACCTTAAGCTTCGCCAGCTTCCCAGCCATCTCCGGGTCAGTTGACACCGCCAATATCTCATGCTCGCTCTTCGACTCCACGCCGGGGATGCTCGCCAGAAGCAGCATCGACTTCGGTTTAAGGCCTGCCAACAGGTCCGCAACGCCGGTTGTGAACTCATGAACCATGTTGAAGGGTATGATAAGCTCTGAGAAGAATACGACTAGATTGTCCTTCTGGTATATCCTGATAGGGTGCATCGGCTTCCCGTCATGGACCACAGCTATCGCATCCAGTTTATCGCACTCGATATAGCCCACCTGCTCCATCTTCAACTGCCTTATGAGATGGTTAGCGGCGATAGTGCTCACATAACCCCTACTCGGAAAGGCCTCAACGACAGTGGCACCCTGCGGCAAATCCTTCAAGAGGTTGATGTTCACAGTCATATGTAAGATATTATCTTACAATGTATATAATATAGCAGGTGAGACCGCATGTCAAAGGAAAAACATGACGACATAGAGATAACACTAGGCCCGCGGAGGTATTTAGGCCCAGCCTTCATCCCTCCAAGGCAGGCAGGGGACAGGAATAACCCAATATGCAACGTGGGTGGCCTGGAGGTATATGATGCGTGGGAGATGTTGTCTTCATGTAGGGACAACAGAGACCGCGCAGCCTATGTTAAGCGTAACTGGAGTGCGCATAAGAGCATAACCGAGGTGTCCTTGGGCACGGTAGACAGGCACATATCCCAGGATACTGCGAAGGATATAGTTGAGTCGTACAAGAAGTCAAGGAGGGTGAACAGAGAGGTTTCGCTCATCTACTCGAGGGAGTCCCAAAACCAAGAGAGGGATGACATCGTATTACATAGGGAAATTATCCCACGCGGCGACGAATACAAGACCGGCAGCCATGGAGACGTAGTCGTGGCGTCACCACTTGATTTGGAATGGGGCCAGTTAGACAGAGCAAAACCAGGCCAGCGATACGGGGCAGGCCACATCCACCCCCCAGGCTACGGGCCAGCCCCGTCACATGTCGGCGATTTGGACGTTAACATGATGTTATTGTACACGGAGGTAGGTAGGGATGGTGAGTCGAAGGGGGGTAGAATGAGGTTACACGACAAGTCACTGAGAGAACACCTAACCAATGAACACCTCTACATCGCCCCGTACCCCGGCGACCCCGACAAGATGCTGATAGGCCTGTGCAGCCTCGAGGAAGGCGGGAAACTCACATACCATCCTGTGGTCGTGGATTGAATCATTTAAAGTGGTCGTATCCGCCTTTTAGCTGCCGTCTTGTACCGTTTGACTCCAGGAGAGCCCCCTGTTTCCTCTCGAGTATCTCGCCGACGACCGTTACCGGACAGTCTACCTTAATTTTCCCCATTCTCTTCTTCGGCACTGTGAACACTAGTTCGAAGTCCTCCCCGCCGTTTAAGGCGTATTCTACCGGGTCTTTGCCGACCTTCCTCGCAGACTCCACAGTCGACTTTGATACTGGAATCCTATCCCTGTGGACGACAGCCCCTACTCTGCCCATCTCGCAGATGTGGTTGACCTCGCTTGCGAGGCCGTCTGAGACGTCTATCAACGCGTTACAGTATTTAGCTATCTTCCTCGCCTCTTTTAGCCTGCACTTCGGCTGCAGGTGAGCCTTCACGTCGCCTTTGATTCCAGCCTTCAGAAGTTCCAACCCAGCAGTGCTTTTGCCGAGGTCTCCTGTCACGCAGATTAGGTCCCCCACCTTAGCATCCGAGCGGAGGGAGAGCATGTCCTTCTCCACCTCACCGAGGAGCGCGACGTTCACCACCATCAGGGCCGCATGGGTCGTGTCCCCGCCAACAACCTTCACGTTGTACTCGTCCGCGGCCTTGTAGATTCCCTCATAGAATCCATCCATGAACTCGACCGACGTGTCAGGCTTCAAGGACAATGAGATGACGGCGTACGTTGGGAGGCCGCCCATAGCTCCTATGTCTGAAACGTTCACCTCCATAGCCTTCATCCCAATCTCCTTGGGCGTGCTCCAAAGGAGGTTGAAGTGGTCGCCTTCACACAACATGTCTGTGGTGAAGAGAAGGTGTTTTTCTTTAGTGTACTTGAGAACTGCGGCATCGTCCCCGACGCCGACTACGGCCCCACCCCTCCGCGCCACACGGTCAATAAGCGCGAACTCCCCCCCAATATCCTTTATTTTCACTCCCATTCCATCGTCGCCGGCGGCTTGTTAGTTATGTCGTATACGACCCTGTTGACTTCGGTTATTTCGTTTGTTATCCTTGTGGAGATGGCCTCGAGTATGTCGTAGGGTACTTTGCTGAAGTTGGCTGTCATCGCGTCCTTCGACTCTATTATCCTGACTACCACAGGGTATTTGTAGCTTCTTGAATCCCCTTGTATTCCAACGCTCTTCACAGGCAGGAGGACTGCGAAGCCCATCCAATACCTCTCATATGCTTTGGCCCTCTTCAGCTCCTCCTCGATGATATACCCGGCTTTTCTGGCTATGTCAGCCTTCTCCTGAGTGACTTCACCGAGTATTCTGATTCCGAGGCCCGGCCCCGGGAACACGTGTCTTGTGATGATTTCGCTAGGTAGCTTCAGTTGCTTCGCTATCTGCCTGACTTCGTCCTTGTACAGATCTCTCAGCGGCTCGTAGACTTCCAGCTTCATGTCCTTTTTGAGGCCGCCGACGTTGTGGTGGGATTTGATGTTGTCCGAATGCTTTGTGACCCCGGACTCTATCCTGTCGCTGTATATCGTCCCCTGCACAAGAACCTCCGCGCCAACCCTCTCGGCCTCCTCCTCGAATATGTCCACGAAGAGTCCACCGATTACCTTCCTTTTTTGCTCAGGGTCTGTGACGCCCTTTAATGCACCAAAGAACCTGTCCGCAGCTCTGATAATCCTGAATTCCATCTTCCTGCCTGTGAAGGTCTTCTCCATGAACTCCGTCTCCTTATAGCGCATTAAGCCAGTGTCGACGTAGACTGCAGTCAACTTCTCGCCTAATGCGCGACTTAACAGGACCGCCGCCGTTGAGGAGTCTACTCCACCGGAGAGGCCGATTACCGCCCTCCTGCCCCCAATCATGGACTTCGCCTCCTTCACCGATTTTGTGATGAATTCTTTCATACTCCAGTCCTTGGAGGCCTTGCAGATTCTCACGAAGTTGCTGAGTATCTTCATCCCTTTTTTCGTGTGCGTGACTTCAGGGTGGAATTGGACGCCGTAGATTCTCCTCTTATCGTTCCCGTATGCTGCGATCTTCGAGTGGGTTGTGGATGCCAGCACCTTAAACCCTTCTGGGAGTTTTGTCACAATATCCCTGTGGTTCATCCAGACTGGGGTGGATTTGCCAAGGCCGGAAAAAAGTCCGCCGCCTCGGACCGTCAACTTCGTGAGACCGTATTCTCCTGCCTTCCCGACATCGACCTTCCCTCCGAGGAGGTGGGCTATGAGCTGGTGGCCGTAGCATATACCAAGGAGTGGGACTCCGACTTCCAGTATGTCTTTTGAACATTTCGGGGAGTTACTGTCGTAGACTGAGGCCGCGCCTCCGGAGAGTATGACACCTTTCAGGTTCCCTATCCTGCCAAGCTCATCTGCAGAGGTATCCGAGGCCATGACCTCGGAGTAGACCCCCAACTCTCTGATCCTCCTTGCTATTAGGTGGCAGTATTGGCCTCCGAAGTCGAGGACGATTATTTTGTCCATTTTGTTGAGAAGTATTTTACAGCAGACCTTATATCTTGTTTGCCGACGGTCGCTGATATTGATGAGACCATGTCAGCTCCGGCTTCTATGACTGAGTCGACGTTGGATTCGTTGATTCCGCCTATGGCAGCTACGGGCATGGTGACTTTAGCCTTAACGTCCCTTAACATCTGGAGGCCGACAGGCTCGCCTGCGTCCTTCTTCGTGGCTGTTGGGAATATCGGCGAGACTGCGACGTAGTCTGCGCCGCCTTCGTCTGCTGCCACAGCCTGTTCGACGCTGTGCACTGTGACTCCGATGAGCTTGTCTTTCCCCAGGATGTATCTTGCAGTCTTGAGGCTCATGTCATCCTGGCCGATGTGGAGTCCGTCAGCGTCGACTGCCATCGCGACCTCAGCCTCGTCGTTGACTATGAACAAGGCCCTCCCGCTGCACATCAGCCTCAATTTCGAGGCTGTTCTGATCATGTCCTCGACTGGAAGGTCCTTCTCACGGTATTGGACGATCTTAGCCCCACCCTCCAAAGCCTCCCGCACAACATCAACCTCAGGCCTCCTGCTAAGACCCCGGTCGGTGATGAAGTAGAAACCCCTAAGCATAGGAGAATATTCAGTCGATTCTTTAATAAGTCACTTAACGTATTGTGTCGTTATAACGTCTATTACTACACCGTAGATTACGCTGAACACTAGCATTATTACCCCACCCTGTATTCCAGAAGCTAATGAGATTCCGAGTCCGACAATAGCCCCCAGTAAGGCTCCGCGCAGAATAGGCCTCAACTGGATGTTCTCTGCGAGGCCTATGACGAAACCGATAAGGACTCTGTTATATACTATGGAGGTTAGTATCGCGACGCTGAACATTCCTGGGAAACTGGATTCAGTACCGTATGCGCAGAATATCCCAGCTAAGAGGCCGATTAACGAGGCCACAATGACACGCTTAACGTTCATAGGAAATCACACACCCTTCTGCTTCTTCTCACGCTCATCAATCTTCTTAACAACCTTCGCTATAATAGCCTTCTGCCGCTCATCAGGCCGATGCTCCTCAACCGCAGCATACTTGACATCAATATCCTTAACCCAAGTCTTCAGAACCTCCTTCCTCTTAGCCTCCTTAACCTCAGGGTGATCATACTTCTCAGACAACCTCTCACGAAGCGACGACTTACGAGAATCCTCAGTCATATGAATAATTTCTAATATGGGCTTATATACATAAACAGGTGGAGCGTAGTAGATTTTCCAGGATTGTTTGGAGTGCCTGCCTTATTGCAGGCACCCCGGTTTAGGCGGCGTAGGTTTGTGGGCTGGTTCTACGCCGCCTTTGTTGTTGGTGTTTGGTTTGTTGCTTATTGACCTTTCAGTAGATGTGTTTTCGTCTGAGGATGATGTGGCCGTGGTCGTATGGCATGGTGGGGTAGCCCAATCCCCCCTTTTGGCTGGCTGCTTTCACTAGGAGGTAAAGCAGGTAGGCCAGAGCGTATGCTGTTACCCAGTAGGCCGCCGTGTTTGATGCTTCCGTGGCTTCCATCATTCCACCCCTCCCTCGATAATGGATTAGGTGGACCATGATATGAACTTTGGGTTATTCCTGTGCTAAGATAGGGCTAGAATAGGGTTATTGCTCTCTGACTTTTAGGAGGGAGTCAACATTTTTCTTATCCAGGGAGTGTGCTGCGTCGTAGAAGTGTTCCTTGTAGGAGCCTGGGCCTTTCGCCTTATGGGATGCGATTTCGCCCGCTATTCCGAAGCACCCGAGGGCGGCTGCGGAGGCCTTAGCATAGTCGTTCTCGACAGCGCAGAAGCATCCTATCACGGAAGCTGCCATACAGCCTGTGCCGACTATGGACCCCATCATTGGGGTGCCGTTGTCGATTAGGTAAGTTTCCCCTCCACCTGAGACTATGTCGGTCTTGCCTGTCACAGCCACAGTGTTCTTCAGCTTCGCTGAGAGTGCCTTAGCTATCTCGATAGGGTCGCCTTTGACTCCCATCGACTCGACGCCCCTCACCTTCCCCTTCGCGCCTGCTATGACTCCGATTTCTCCTTGGTTGCCTTTGAGGACGTCGACGTGCAATTCATGGAGGAGTTTCATGGTGCTTTCAGTCCTTAATTTTGTTGCGCCCGCTCCGACAGCGTCTAATATGACCGGGATTTTGCGGCGGTTGGCGACTTTGCCTGCGAGCACCATCGAGTCGATTAGCTCTGGAGTGAGTGTCCCTATGTTGAGTACGATCGCCCCAGCGTGGCCTGCCATCTCCTCAACCTCCTCTTTCGCGTGGGCCATCACAGGCAATGCCCCGAAGGTTCGGGTGATGTTCGCGCAGTCGTAGATGGTGACCCAGTTTGTTAGGTGGTGTATCAGGGGTTTGTTGTCACGGACTCTTGCTAGTAGAGAGTATGCGTCTAACATCATATCACCTGGGCTTTTGACACCGCCTCTGAGATTAACATTTCCACCCCTATAATCAAATGAGCCTTATGCTGTCCAGATTTTTGGGGGCTGTGGATTCGATCCCAAACATGTCGTAGAGGGTCATGGCGAGGTTCATGGCCTTGTTTGCTTCGCCGTGCATGATTATGGCCCTCTTCGGTTTCGGGCTTATCTTCTTGGAGTATCCGAGGAGTTGTCTGCGGTCTGCGTGTCCGCTGAATCCGTCGATGGTCTTCACCCCTATCTTCACCTTGATCCCCCTTGTTCTCCCATCGTCGTCTATTGCCATCTCGTTTATTCCGTTTTGTATCCTCCTTCCGAGGCTGCCTTCGGACTGGTATCCGACGAACGCTATCGTGTTCTTCTCGTCCTCGGCGAGGGCTTTGAAGTATTCGACGCTGGGGCCGCCGGTCATCATCCCTGATGTTGCGAGTATGACGCATGGTTCCGGGCTTTGTATTATGTCCTGGCGTTTGCTGTGTTCGACCCTCTCGAATTGGTCTACCAGGAACGGGTTGTATCCGTTGAATATGTGGTGTTTGATGTGCTTCTTCAGGTACTCAGGGTATGATGTGTGGACTGCGGTCGCCTCCCATATCATACCGTCCAGGTAAACCGGCACCTTAAGGTCTCCGAAACGGAATGCGTTCTCCAGGACCATCATAACCTCCTGGCTTCTGCCTACGCTGAAGACCGGTATCAGGACTTTGCCGCCGCGTTCGATGGTCTTCTTTATCGTGTCTATGAGCAACATCTCAGCGTCCCTTCTGTTGGGCTGAGCGTCGTATCTGCCACCATATGTTGATTCCATTATGAGCGTCTCAACTCGTGGGAAATCATAGTGTGCTGCCTCAAGGAGCCTTGTGTCACCGAACTTGAAGTCCCCGGTGTAGACCATGTTGTGCAATCCCTCCCCGATGTGGAAGTGGCATACGCTGGAGCCTAGTATGTGGCCTGCGTTGTATAGGGTCAGGTGGATGTCGGGGGTGATGTCAGCAACCTCCTGGTATTCAAGTGGTATCGTGTGCTTTATCATGTCCCTTATTTCCTTGCTACCGAAGGGAAGCTCGTTCTGGCCTTTGACGCCGATCTCAACCGCATCTAGGACGAGTAAGGCCATTAGGTCACGTGTCGGTTCGGTGCAGTATATTGGGCCTTCGTAGCCGTATTTGTATAGGTATGGTACGAATCCGCAGTGGTCGAGGTGGGCGTGTGATATGACGACTGCGTCGAGTTCGCTTATGGCGAGTTTCATCGCCCTGAAGTCTGGGAATCGTTCGGCATCCTGCGCTGCGACGTTTATGCCGCAGTCTATTAGGACGTTGCTTGCCGGAGTCTGTAGGAGGACGCATGACCTGCCGACCTGTTGAGCTCCCCCGAGTGGGGTGACCCTTATCCAGTCGCATTCGGCGTCTGGTTTCCTGTATATCCTCTTGCCGACTGCTTTGAGTATCTTCTGCCTCTCCTTACCGTTGTCAAAGAGGGTCTTCCTGATACTCCTCACAGTCTCGGACTGGAGGGGCGGCTTCCGAAGTAGCTTCGGAGTCCACCTTATCCTCTTGGTCAACTGGTCTAGGGTGTCGCCGTGTTTGCCGATGACTAGGCCGAGCTTCTCAGCCTCTATCCTAACCTCTGCGAAGTTATCGTCGAACTCGACCTCGCAGATGTTCGCCTCGGCTGGTATGACCTCCTCGATAACCTTCCTAGCCTCAACAGGGTCCATGAGGGACTCGGGGGTGCTCCTGATGATTATCCTCTTCTTGAGGGAGGTCGCGAGGTTCCGGACCTCGTTGCCGTTTTCCACAAAGTACGGCATATCGTTCGTGTAGAGAATCACCTTCGGGCCTTCTACATCGACCTTCAATATCTTGCCCTCTGGCGCAGTCTCGTCGACGATACGCTGTATCTCCTTAAACTCCATCGTAAGTTACAGTAAACAAACTAAAACCAGTCATAGAATGACTTTCCCTTAGGAACCCTTCATGAGCTCCTTGACTTCGTTCTCGCTAAATGTCTTGAAACCGTCCTTGGTTATTGTGACGAGCTCCACTCCGTCGCCTGTGTGGGAGTCCCTTGACAGGGCGCCCTTGATTGCCTTCAAGGCTACGGGGATGTTCTCAACAACGGTCTTGCTCTCCTTATACTCCAAGTCCAGTATGCCATAGGCCATGGGACTTCCGGAGCCTGTGGAGGCCATCTTCTCCTCGATTAGACCACCCACCGGGTCTAGGGTGTAAAGTTGGGCATTCCCTTTCACGTAGCCGCCGATTAGAAGCTGCACTAGGTATGGGAAGTATTTGCTGCCCTGTAGTATGTTCGCCATGAGGACGCTCACCGACTGGGTGCCCATCTTCTCCCCGTTGTTCATTTCATACAGCTTCGTCTCGGCCTGGATGAGCCTCATAAGCGACTCAGCATCGCCTACGCTGCCAGCCACAGTAGCTCCTACTGCGTCGTTTATGTTGAACGTCTTCCTGGCCTTCTTGCTGGCTATGAAACCGCCCCAACTAGCCCTCTTGTCTGTGGCGAAGACTATCCCATCGCTGCAGACTAGGCCGATTGTCGTAGTACCTTCAAAATTTTTAGACTCCAAAGAAACCGCCTCCAAAATAGGATAAAGGCATGATAAAATTACTAACAACTATAAGGAACACTCCTTTAAAAACATGATGGTATTCTGGTTAACAGGGCTAAATGTAATCAACGCCATTTTTTCCCCTCATATGCTGGTCCCCAGTGACTATTGTCGCATTGTAGTATCTTGCCGTTGCAAGCACTATGGAGTCCGCCATGCCAAGGCCTTCCTGTAGGCTTGTTTCCGCAGCATCGAGGGATATCTCCACGGTGAGTGGGACTATCCGGGTGTGCAGTGTTATGTGAGCGTGGGCTTGGAGAGCCTTCTCAAGACCATACTTTGATTTTATCCTCTTGTATACCTCGTAGACCACTACTGTCGGGGTGATACAGTCATTCGGACTTGCGTTCTCCACGGCATCAGCGTATTTTCCAGCCTTCGGCCCGTTGGTGAAGTATTCTATGAAGCCGTAACTATCAATCAAAACGGTCACTTTCGTCCCTCAGGTTTTTGGTGTCCAATCCTTTTGCGAACCCTCTCAGGTCTTTCATTTCGCCGACCGGGACAAAGTGCAGGGTCCTGCCCCGCTCCACCACCACCATCTTCTCCCCGGGTTTCAGGTCAAGATGCTCCCTTATGCCCTTGGGTATGACAACTTGGAATTTCGGGGATACTGTGACAAAATCCATGACATCACCGTATTACAATAATAGCATCGATCGTATAAATACCATACACAAGCTGGCTTAAAAGCACACATTCAATTCTATAACCTGAACATGCCAAGCTTCATGAGGAAACGCTCCAGGAAGGCAGGCCTCCCGCCCGGGACACCGATGCACATCGGAGAGGAAAAGACTGGCAAGGTGAGGATAACAGTCATCGACTACGACGAAGGCCATTTCAAGGAGGCTGTTGTTGAGAAGGCGGAGGACTGCCTGATTTTCAAGGACAACCCGACCGTGACGTGGATTAACGTGGACGGAATCCACGATGTCGACATAATCGAGAGGTTCGGCAAAGACTTCAACTTCCACCCGCTCTTGGTGGAGGACATAGTGAACACCGAACAACGGCCGAAGATGGAGGACTTCGGAGACTACATGTTCCTGGTGTTGAAGATGCTCACATACGACGAGAAGGTGAAGGACCTGAAGATAGAGCAGGTGAGCCTCATCCTGGGGAGGAATTTTGTCCTCTCATTCCAGGAGGACATCGGCGACGTATTCGATCCGGTGAGGCAGAGGATTAGGGAGGGGAAAGGCAGGCATAGGAAGAACGGGGCAGACTACCTGGCGTACTCCCTGATTGATGCCATCATCGACAACTACTTCATAATACTTGAGAAAGTCGGCGAGGAGATAGAGCTCCTAGAGGAGAAGGTAGTTTCAGACCCTAACCGGAAGGTGTTGCGCGAGATACACAGGCTAAAGAGGGAGCTGATCTTCCTAAGAAAGTCTGTGTGGCCGCTGAGGGAGGTCGTTAACGGCATGGAGAAGGCTGACTCGCCACTCATCCGCAAGCCTACGAAGATTTACCTCCGGGACGTCTACGACCACACAATACAGGTTATGGACACTGTGGAGACTTTCAGGGACATGACCTCAGGCATGCTTGACATATACCTTTCAAGCATAAGCAACAGGCTGAACGAGGTGATGAAGGTGCTGACCGTCATCGCGACAATCTTCATGCCTTTAACGTTCCTTGCAGGAGTCTACGGCATGAACTTCCACACCGACAAGAGCCCGTGGAACATGCCGGAGCTCACATGGTATTACGGGTACCCCATGTTCTGGGGAATTATAACCATCGTCGCGATAATAATGCTGGTCTACTTCAGGAACAAGAAGTGGCTGTGACCTAGTCGACTTTCTCCAGATGGGTCTTCTTTCTTTGCTCTTTAAGCTCCTCGTAGAACTTCCCGCCCTTCTCCCTGGCGAGGGGAATAAGCTCCTCAGCGCTTAACGTAAGCTTGTGTTTAACGCCCTGCTTGGTGCCCCTGGCTTTGAGAGTCTTCTCAACCATGGGCGTGACTATGTTCCTGTAGGTGTTCCACTCCGGTGCGAGCTTAATCTCCAATCCACAGTCCTTCGACATCCGCTGTATGAGGACGTACGGGCTCAGGTGCTCGAGGAAGTCAGCAACGAGGTTCACGTACTCGTCGAATCCAAGCGACTTGTATGCTCCCATCTCCCACATCCTCGCGAGCCTAGTGTCCTTCATGACAACCAGCGGGTAAATCTTCACTGCATCGACTCCGACTGCTGAGATTATCTTCGCTGTCGCAATCATCTCCTCATGGGTCTCACCAGGGAGGCCGAGTATTATGAAAGCAAGTAGTGGTATGTCCCTCTTGTGGCATTCGTCCGTTGCCCTGATAAGCTCTGCGAGGCCGTGGTGGCGGTTCGTCTCCCTGAGTGTGTGCTCGTGAACGGTCTGCTGGCCTGCCTCCACCCAGACGTCGTATCCTGATTTCCGGTACTCCCCCAGGAGGTCCAACACTTCATCTGGTAGGCAATCTGGCCTCGTCCCCACAGTGAAGCCGATGACGTCCTCATGCGCCTTCACAGCCTCGTCGAAAATCTGCTTCAGCCTGTCAAGCGGAGCGTAGGTGTTGGTGCCGAAGGCGATGTACACGAGGCCCTTCTCCCCGGCCCCCATAGCCTTATAATGCTCGACCTGAGTCCTAATCTGCTCAGTGAACCCCTTGTCGATGACCTCCCTGAAACTCTGGTAGGTGAACTGCCTAGCCTGCGACGGGCAGAATATACAACCATCATCGCCTAGGCGACCATCCCAGTTAGGGCACACGAAGTTGGCGTTGAGCGGGACTTTAAAGACCTTATAACCGTGCGTTTTCCGCTCATACATCCCATACGCGGAATAAAGGTGACCTTCACCGTAGAGGCCGTCTATGACCCTCCTGTTTATTATTTGCCTTATCATCAGGTAACCTACTAGCATTTGAGGATTTAAAATCGCCTACTTACGCTTATGTTTTTCGATGAACTTCTTTGCTTTTTTCCTTTGTAATTCGAGTTCATCCTCAGGGCAGTATTTCAGGAAGTTCTGGTATGCAATGACTGCTTCGCCTGTCCTGTCAGTCTTATGGTAGGCACGTCCGAGATTATAATATACCGTCGCCTGTTCGGGTTCTATTTCCAACGATCTGCTGTATTCCCTTATTGCGCCGTCCAAATCACCCTCTTCACTGAGTGCAAGTCCGATGATATGGTAACCTCCGGCGAACCTGGGGTTTACCCTAAGGGCTTCATTAGCCTTGTCTATCGCCATTCTAGTATCCCCCTTTTGCAGATGGTAGATTGCAACATTCCCTATCGCCTCAACAGAGGAGGGGCATATCTCCAAGGCCTTGTTATACTCCCTCAGTGCCTCTTCGGGTTTTTCTTGACTATGGTGTACCATGCCAAGGTGCAGGTGCTGTGAGGATAGGTTATAGTCTAGCGGGTGTAACAGCTCAAGTTTTCGGTGGTATACCCGCCTCTCACTATTCTCTACTCCCCGTTCCTCAGGCAATAGGTCCACTATCGCGGGTTCACCCCTTTCCGGCTTCTTGTATGACAGATTTTGCAGTATACGTCCGCTGGACTCTGGTTGGTTGGGGTCGAATAGGAAGTGGCTTCCGTCAGCGAGCCTGCAAAGCACGCATGTGTGGCCTGCTCCTACCCCCTGATAGTTGACCATTACTTTAGCAAGGTGGGTTTCCATGCTGCTATTGTCAGGTCTAATGGCTTCCAGTAGTGCATAGGCGAGTGCGCTATCTTGCTCACAGACCGTGTCTAGGGCGTGGAGGGTGCGTCTAGGGCTCGGACACTCCTTTATCTTCTCGATAGAGGGAACCGTTTGGGACATGTTCTCTCGGAACGAATCTTGCAGTGTCTGCATTGCATTAGCTTGTTTTTCAGCCTTTGCCCGTATACTCATCTCTGGGAATTCAGCTTGATGTAGCAGGAATCTGGCTTCAGCTATGGCGCTTCTGATGCTCATGAGCCGCTCCGGCTCCTCTGTCCCGTAAACGTCTACCGTCCCTGGGTATCCTGGGCGTTCCACTCCGGTCAGCCTACGACGTTCGATATCGCTATCGCCGACCCTCTCGTATACCAATACTTCCCCCCTACCTCCGCCGTCCTCAAAATATCTTATCTTCCATGTCTGGCCTTTTGTGGTGGTCACCATCCAATCTGAATTACCGACTTTTTTGGCGTTATCCCCTAGCTCACCGTCAACTTTTAGTTTAAGTATATTGAAGCCTCTAGATAACGTCATCATATCGTATGGTTCCCCCAATGTGAACACGCTGCCCCCCACATCGGAGTCTTTTATCTGGAGGAGGCTTCTTAGCCCCTCCTCGACAAGAATCTCCTCTATCGGCCTGCCCTTGTATTTCGGGTTTATGGCTTCTGTCAGTTGTTCATATTCCTCTGCTGTAAGGTCTTTAGCTACTCTCATGGTAGTGTATGTAAGTCCACCCGGGGCTATCTTCTCTTCCACACGGTATGCCTTACCCTTAAGTGTTAGGTTGCTGCTTTCGATGAATTCTAATACACAGTTGTTCATGTTCGCGATGTATGAGAGGGAGACTAGGTCATGCTCGGTCAACGGTGTCCCATGCACGGTCTTCAGAGCAGGTAACACTGGCTTCTCATCGGCTTTGAGTACTTCCATTAGTAGGTTATGTGCGTTATTGGGATTTTAATGCACAATGTATTCCATCATACTCTTTTTTGAGTATTTTATCGTTTTTAAGTAATTGTTCCCAGTATCAGTGGATGTTAGGTAGAACAGTAGACGAACTTAGGAGGGGCCGCATGATTCTCCTGCACGATTCCGCGGGCCGCGAGAATGAGGTGGACATGGTGGTCCACGCGTCGGCCGTTACCCCTGACACCATATGGGCCATGCGACAGCACGGCGGAGGCCTCATCTGCCTTGCCATAGGAGGGGATGTTGCTGATAGGCTTAATCTGCCTTATATTACCGATTTGATGGCAGGCGGCAATGACACGGTGAAGAAGCTCATCCAGGAAAGGACTGCCTACGGAGACAAACCGGCTTTCAGCCTCTCCGTCAACCATAGGGAGACTTACACAGGAATAACAGATAAGGACAGGGCATTGACTATCACGGAATTCGCGAAACTGGAGGAGTCTGATGGGTTGACGAAGAACTTCTATGCTCCCGGACACGTCCACCTACTGATAGCGAAAGACCTCTCAACACGGAGAGGCCACACCGAACTTTCCATTGAACTTGCTAAGAAGGCCGGGATGAAGGAGACGATGGTGTTGTGTGAGATGATGGGCGACGACCACAACGCATTGACTCTCAGGGAGGCTGAGAGGTACGCTAAAAGGCATAGTCTGGCATTGTTGGACGGGGGTTTACTTTGAAAATCGGGGTCGTGGACACCACGTTCGCGAGGGTGGACATGGGAAGGATAGTAGTTGATGAGATAAGGGATAACTTCCCTGACATAGTCGTAGTTCGAAAGACTGTGCCAGGGGTGAAGGACCTACCAGTGGAATGCAAGAAGCTCCTCGCGGACTGCGACATATGCGTCGCATGCGGCATGCCGGGAGGTAAGGAGATTGATAAGGTTTGCGCTCATGAGGCCTCGACAGGGCTGATTCAAGCCCAGCTTATGACAGAGAAGCACATAGTCGAGGTGTTCGTCCATGAGGACGAGGCAAAGGATGATAAGGAGTTGAGGAGGATTACAGAAGACCGCGCGAGAAAGCACGCGCGCAATGCAGTGTACCTGCTGAAGAACCCGGAGTGGTTCGTGAAGAATGCAGGAGGGGGACTAAGGCAGGGCAAAGAAAATTCAGGCTCGATAATGGAGGTGTAAGATGGAAAGAATAAATCTAGGGTTTGTGGTGGGCGAATTCAACGCCGACATCACGCAACTGATGATGGAAAGGGCTAGAGCCCACGCAGCATTCCTTGAATGCGACGTCACCCACATAGTGAGGGTGCCTGGGACTTTTGACACGCCGTATGGTGCGAAGAAGCTGATGGAGAGGGAGGATGTGGACGCTGTCGTGGCTATTGGAGCAGTCCTTGAAGGCGACACAGACCACGACCAGGTGGTGGCTCAGCATGCAGCGAGGAAGCTGATGGACTTGGCTTTAGAGTACGGGAAACCGGTCGGCCTGGGGATATCAGGCCCTGGGATGAGCCGGGCGCAAGGCCAGGCGAGGATTGAAGATTACGCTAGGAGGGGAGTGGAGGCTGCGGTGAAGTTGGTGAGGCGGACGAAGGAGCTTGAGAAGAAGAACGCGCCGGTGATGGTAGGTTGATAACATCGTCGTGCGAGGCTTCCCTGCCCACAGACTACGGGACTTTCAGGGTGAGGGCGTTTCGGGACCCTGAGGGGAGGGAGCATCTGGCAGTCTATAAAGGCGACATAAAGTCTGAGAGGGTGCCTGTTAGGGTGCACTCCCAGTGCACTACAGGAGACACGTTCCACTCGCTCAGGTGCGACTGCGGGAAACAGCTGATTAAAGCGTTGAAGTACATCCAATCCGAAGGTAATGGTGTAGTCCTCTACATGGAGCAGGAAGGCCGCGGAATCGGTTTATTCAACAAGATTAACGCCTACCTCCTGCAGGAGAACGGCTCCGACACCGTTGAGGCCAACGAGAAACTAGGATTCGAATCTGACTTGAGGACTTACACTGTCGCAGCCGAGATGCTCAAATGCCTGAGGGTGAAGTCTGTGCTCCTGATGACGAACAACATGCAGAAAATGAAAGGGCTTGAGGAAGCCAGCATCAAGGTCGAGGGGAGGATTCCGTTAATAACGAAGCCGAACAAATATAATAGGAGATATCTTCACGATAAGAAGGTGAAGATGGACCAGCTCCTATGAAAGATGAAGAGTACATGCGGAAGGCCCTTGAACTCTCACTGAAGGGGAGGCCTACGCCGAACCCGTACGTCGGCGCAGTGCTCGTGAGAGGGGGTAGGATAATATCCGAAGGCTACCACAGGAAGGCAGGGATGCCGCACGCAGAAGTCGAAGCGCTGAAGGGAGTTGACGCAAGGGGGGCGACGCTTTACGTCACACTGGAACCGTGCTCCCACTACGGCCGCACTCCACCTTGCACTAAGGCAATCATTGCTGCAGGAGTCTCCGAGGTCGTCTATGCAGTAGACGACCCCACTGAGAAGGTGAGGGGGAGGGAGGAGCTGATTGCTGCAGGGATAAAAGTTAGGAGGGGGGTGCTTAAGGGTGAGTGCGAGAGGGCGAACGAGGTGTTCCTGAAGCACGCTAGGACCGGCAGACCCTTCATCGTCCTGAAGACTGCGATGACAGTGGACGGGCAGATAGCGACATCCACTGGGGAGAGTAAATGGATAACCTCAGAGGAGTCGAGGAGACATGCACACGGGATGAGGGGCAGGTATGATGCCGTGCTAGTCGGCATAAACACAGTGTTGCGTGACAACCCTAGACTGACATGCAGGGTCAAAGGGGGGAAAGACCCGCTGAGGGTGGTGTTTGACAGCCGGCTCAGAATTCCGCTGAATGCGAACGTACTCAAGGGCAGGAACGCAGTAATCGCGACAAGCGAGAAGTACAACAGGCAGAAGATGAAATTAGTCAGAAGAAAGGCCGAAGTCTTGGTGGTGGGCAGGAGTAAGGTCGACATTGTAAAGCTAATGAAAAAACTAGGCGAACGAGGAGTCACATCAGTCCTAATCGAAGGAGGAGGAATAGTCAACGCAGCAGCAGCCAAGGCCGGCATAGTGGACAAATACCTGTTCTACATAGCCCCGAAACTGATGGGCGGCCAGAACACTCCGGCATTCAGGGGCGGGAGGATAAAAAGACTGGACGAGGCCGTGAAACTGAAGTTCGAATCAGTGAAACAAATCGG
>JAZDIN010000051.1:0-14005 GCA_043804895.1 Candidatus Altarchaeota archaeon | reverse complement strand
ATATGATGAGAAGCACAAGAGTGCGGTTGAGGCGGCCTTCTCTGATGTCGGTGGGTTAATCGATGAGATCAGCGGGAAAGGCGTGAAATTTTCGTTTCAGGACGTGGATTTCATATTTGCAGACGGCCAGAGAGTGCATGGGTCGTGGGTTAAGGCGAGGAGAACGAGCGGATTATCCTACGCCACGCTGACAATCCCCTTAGGGGAGAAAAAGAATCTCTCAATCCACTGGGAATGTAACGAAGAAGGCCAATTGGCCCCACACCCCTATCAGGCGAGCATACATGAGAGGGATGACAGCGGAAAAATCGTGCATTCCCTCAGTAAAACCTACCCTGACGGGAAACTCATGACTCCTGGGGGAGATGAGGACCGACCGATAACATGGACCCATGGGCCACTCGCATTAAGCGACCTCCTTGCTGTATACGACAAGGACGGGAGACTCCCCGGGCTCGTCGACGGAAAACTCAACGAAGAGGACATGAGGAAGGTAGATTACGCATTCACATACGGCGTAGACAGACTCATAAGGGGCTTGCACGGACGGGATGAAAATGAGTGGATGAATCCTGGGAAGGGGGGATTCAAGTTCATCATGGAGAAGGGGAATGTGAAAGCCCTGAAGATGGAGGATGGAACAGAGGTTAAAGCTGAATACTGGAAGGATGAGAGGGATAAACTGATACACCTGTTGCTGAGACCCGAATCCGCAGAGGGGGAGATTAAAAAAGACATAAAAGTCACATGGGACCTTAAGGAAGACGGTAGCCGAGGCGACCTCGATAAGGTGACCTTCGAAAGCTACGACTACTGGGCCCGCCCACAATCACACACAATCTCGCAGAACTATTCGACAAAGTATGGCGAACCATTCGGCCTAATATTCGATAGAAAAGCCTCGATGTTCCACAAGGCCGGCAGAGGACTCGGCCTCAGTCGTGAGCCTCCAGTGCAGGCTATGGGGTTAATCCCAGTCGACATATCCGACTTCTTAGAACTGTACGACGGGAACGGGAGACTGCCGATGCCGAAGGAGGGGGCTGACAAGGAGGGCAGCACAGAGAGGCTCACATACGACAGTGAAGTGTACGGACGCTTCGATAAAGCAGTCAAAAACATAACTGAGGCTGTGAAAGGCATCTGGGCGTTGGACAGGCATGACGGGATACGGCCGTCAGCGCAGAGCGTGTACTTCAAGGTGGGCGACCATGCCGTGGAGGGAGTGTGGTACAAGTACAACATACCTGAAAATACTCCAAATAGGGCTAGTGGGGACTACGCAAAATTAGCCATTAAGCTTGCGCCAGGCAGGCACCTGGACCTCACGTGGAAACTCTACGACGACGAACACAACAAAGGCATACTCTATGAGGTGCATGATGTGCGGCTTTCAGATGACACACCCTACATCATAAAACCCTACACCTTAGAAAACCCCATAATGTGCAGGTACAAGAGCAGGGATGTCACCATCGACGCCCCCACCGAATCCTTGACGTCCCAGGACATGTTCAGGAGATTCGACGTTGAAGACGGAAAGTGGCCTTCAAGTTCCAAGGAAAAGTTTGATTGGGCATATGAAGTCGGAATACGCGCGCTCACGGAATCCGTCACGGCCGCATATAAAGACAAGGGAGTGGTGAACGGAGATTTGGTGCACCTCAACCTCGGACCCAAGCCGATGGACGCACGGTGGATGGTAGAGGGTAGGAGAGCCACACTCACTATCGATTTCGACAAAGACAGACGGATGTTGCTAGCCTACAACGTCACGGAAGATAACTCCCTAGGGGATTTTTTTGAAGTGAGAATTAAACTGGTAGATCCTAACCCGTATAAGCGTGAGTCAGCTATGGTGAATAGGTCATTCGACGACGACGCGAAATACGTGCCAGTGAAGGCAGAGAGGATGACAGACGAGGAGATTATGATGCTGGAGAGTCATTGCGTCTCCTGGAATACAAGGAGAATGGCCTTGTTGAGGAACCATATCCTCTGGTGCATAGAAAATTCGAAGAGAGTGAACCGAGAACCGCCGAACATGGGTTCCATACTTGGCAACCTGTGTTACATATCCAAAGGCATCGGGAAAGATGGTGCTTGGGGACAAGATAAGGTTGTGGACATTACGTTGGACCGTAAGAAGTATGAATATTCAGAGGATATACGCGAGATGGACGCGAGGGAGTTCTTAAAAAAGTACCTAGGCTACGAGTATAAGGCTAGTGCGTGGGATATAGGCCCGCCTAGGGAGTCGGAGCCTCCCGATAGAGTGGACCTGCCTCCGGACAGGCCTGGTTTCTAGCCTAATTCTCGGTTATTTTACTAGGTAATGCCAAATATCTTATAGTCTTGACTTTTTGAATATGGCACTTACCGTGAGGGCTGAGAATGGGGGTAACACGCCGTTAATACTGGTGGCGCTTGTCGCCTCCGCGATGGCCGCCATATACTTCCTGAATCCCAGTTTGACTGGGATGGCGGTGTCCGGGCCGATGCGCTACACTGACATTCTGGACTTGGATGTGAACGGCAACGTCACAGTCAATGCTTCCTTGACTGCTGCTCCGGCGTCTCTGAGACTGAGCGGTTACGCGACAGGAGGCGATGATGCGGCCGTCTACGTCATCGATGGGGATAGGAGGATTCTCGTGTTCAACAGTAGCATGTTGACTGAAGTGAAGCCGATACTGGATGAGAACGTATCTGAGATAGTGGCTCTCATGAATTCGAGCTCCGACGCCTCAGATGAGGTCACCACAACATTGGATTACGCTTCAGGGAGCATATGGGATGCTGACGATAACGGGAGAGAATATTACTACTCCTCCATAGACTATAGTGTTAAGGGTAGCACGTTCGCCTTCACTCCTAAGGAAAACAACCTGTGCACGTTATGGCAGGTTTACTCAACCTCCTCAGGCAACATCACCACCGTATGTTACGGCAGCGAAACATGCTGCCTCTTATACGGCCTAGTACCGGTGCAATACAAAAACTGGGATGACCCGTACTACCTATCTTACGGCGCTGCCATCATCGAAGATAAGAACGTCGTCGGAGCCAGGGTAGTCTACGCTGACATAAACCTGAAGGAGGGGAACTCCACGTACTTCGTCAGGAAAGGCGGTTGGGCGTTCAAGCCTGGTTTGTTCTACAACCCGAAGTTCATGTTCGAGAACGCATGCGCTGAATCCTGCGAGCTCACCAACATCTCTAAAGACTTGATATTGAACGCCGAAGTGGGAGGCAGGACGGTACTGCACCTAGAAAAAGCCGAATACCTGAGCAACGTGAGGGGGAGTATAAATTATTCGATGGCTGGGATATCAGACCTGGCAGTGTCAGTCACCGATAAGGATAACAATCCCCTCGGCCACTATGAGGTGAGCCAAAAGGGGGGGAATGTAACTTTACTACTCAGCTCTAAGCCTTCAACGAACACAATACCTTATGTAGTTAGCTCGCCTACTGAAGCCCCGGCAGTTGGGGGTGGGGCAAAATACCTTGAGGAGCCAGCACCACAAATATCCCCCTCAGAGGCTGTGATTTATGGGTTGAGGAGGACGCCTGAGAGCATCAACGCAGTCTTTGACGACGTCAACGACTCGAACGTGGCCACTGGGGTGGTGGCGTTGACGCCTGAATTAGAGTTCGATAACATGACTGTTACGTTGAGGAAGAGGGGGGATGTCACTATGATATCAGAGTGCACTGAATTCGACTATCTGACTTTCCACTGCCTCAACTGGGTTCCGTTCACTGTCGACTTCAAGGAGAACGACAGCGTAGTCACCTTTTGGGCAGGCCACTCCGGCCTCTACGCAGGAGTCAATGTGAGCGTGTTAGACTACTTCCTGGACTATAGCGGAATGACATACCCGGGGTCTGCGGTCGTTGACAGCCCGGTTTCATGGTACACGAGGATAACGACAAGGTATTCAAAGCAGTTGAGTTTCAAGGTTGTTGTAACTGCTCCCATATTTGCGCAGGACCTTCGAATAGTCGATGACAAGACTGGGGAAACGCTCAACATCACAGATACTACTGAGTCAGGTTCAAAGGATAGGCAGTATCAGAGCGTGTTCACTGGAGGACGCAACTACACCATGTACTACGACACCCCCGGACCCACCAAGAAAGAGAACGTCTCATACGATTCTGAGGACTTGTGGGTGAAGAACATCGCAGTCGAGAGCGTCACAGAATACAAGGACGTCATAGCGTACTCGAACGTTCCGAAGGTCGAACGCAACAGGATAGTCCTCTTCGAGGACGACGGAGGATTACTCTATGACCTAAGCAACGACCCCCTTTACAATCTATCACTCACGGACGCCGACAGTGACGGGTTGGTAGACTGGGCCGGATGGCGCCTACCATACTCGGGCAACAGGACGTTCAGGATGTACGTTGACAAGAGGGTGAGCGACGCCAACACAACCGGCGCATTCATCAGAAGCTTCATCAACACAGACGGGTCACTCACCTCCGAGATAAGCATGGAACCCCTCAACTACCTCGAAAATGGAACATGGAAGGAATATGACACTCACATAATCCCTGAGGTAACGGAGGACTTCGACTACTCGGTAGCTGACGTCGACTACGCAACATACTTCAGCTCAGCATCCGGGCCGTTAAGGTTTGGCGTCGGCTCAGGCTACGTCCTGTCCACACCCAAGGATGCGAACAATGTGCCAGCCCTCGCAAGCGGCGACACGATAGCCTACCTGAACATATGGAACGCCTCAGACCTCATATACTCGGTCGGCCCCAGGAGGCTTAAGGAGGTGATAATCCTCAACAACGACAGCGCACCCAGGAGATTCGAGTTCGTTCTCACCCTCGCCAAACTCCAACTCAAGGAGGAGGCGGGAGGGTACGGATTCTACGACAGGAACAACGTCAGGGTGTTCGGGTTCTCCCAGCCTTACATGTACGACGCACGCGGCAGACGCGGGAAAGTGTCTGATGAACTATCCTGGGAGTCCAGAGACTACCTGTATACGATGACCTTGGATGAGAAGTTCATGAAGAACGCAAGATACCCCGTCGTCGTCGACCCCACATGGTCTTTGGGTGGCGGGAACGTCACATTAGACGGGGACAGCGACGGCGGGAGCATGGTCACTGACTCGCTAATCCTCCCCCTAGGAAACAACTCGGACACGGTATCCAGGAGCTTCATAGACTTTAACGTGAGCGGGATACCTGATGACGCATCCATCTCCGACGTCAGATTAAGGGTCAACGTTGAAAGCCAGATGGAGGAAGGCTGCACCCAATGCTCATGCGCAGTCAACCAGATGGGCGACACAGGAACATATTATGCGCTGACATCCGATGCTAACGGACTATACGAGGAGATAGGCAACGGCACAAGATATGACCTCAACAACAAATGCGACTCTAAAGGGATTAAGACGTTCCGCCTCGGCGCAAGGGGTAGGAAGGACCTGAAGGCGAGACTCCCGGGGAACATATTCTCGGTTGGATTATCCTCTCTCGATGAAAGCAACCCAGCGGACTACGCTTCACTAACCTCATCAAGTGCAGCAGGGGGGAAGCCGACGCTCATAGTCGAATGGAGTAACGCGACGTTGCCGCAGAGCATCGTCCTCACAAGCATCGACGACATCCTAGACAGCCCGTTATGCTCGTACGATAGCACACAAAGAGGCTACATATGCTCAGCGCAGGATATAACAGTCAACGGCACAATCAACCTCCTCGAATCAGGCGAGAACTCCTCAACCAACATCTACTTCAACAGCACAGGGAACTTTACGGTAACCCCCGAAGGCCTCGTGAATGCGACAGGCAGGGTCATACTATTCAGCGGAAGATATGAAGTCCAGGAACCGGACGGTGGGGCAGTCAGCGTTAAGGCTGATAATGTGAGGATAGATGGGGGGATAATAACAAGTGGAGGAGACTGCTCCTCAGATTCTATCTCGCTTGACGGCGGAGACGGAGGCGATGTATTAATACAATCCAAGACAGCGTCAGTGTCAGGATATATAACCACGGACGGAGGCGATGTGGACCTCTTGCCCACTGAAGGCGGCAGCGGAGGAAGTGGAGGCAAAGTGACCATCACAGCCGGCTCATGGGTTGACGTCAACCACATATCCACGAAGTCAGGGGCCTCAAATAACCAGGCTAGTAAAGGAGGAGGCCAAGTGATGATACACTCTAAGGACAGCATCACAGTCGCTGACGTATCCGCATCAGGCAGTTACTCAAGGTACGACAACGGAGGACCCGGGGGGGATATTACGCTCACAGCATCAGGCGCGATACATATGGGATGCGCTAACGTAACAGGGGGAGACTCCCAGACAGGCTCCGGAGGCAGAGGCGGAATAATAAGATTGAACTCTACAGCCTCCGACATCACAGTAACCTGCGACCTATCCGCATCTTCGGGGACATCAGACCAGTCAGTGAACAACGGAGGCGGGACAATAACTGTGGCAGCGCACAAGGGTAAGGCTGAAGTGACTGCAGGATTGAACGCATACGGCGGAGTTGACGTCAATGGAGGAGTAGGCGGGTCAGGCGGGGCGATAACGGTCGAAGCCAGGGACATCACGCTCGCCCAAACATTGAACGTGAGCGGAGGAGACAGCATCGGAGGAACCGGAGGGGGAGGCGGTTCGATTGCAATAGGATACTGCGACACACTAGAAAATAGCACAATCTCATTCGACGGAAGCGGAGGGTCAGGCGAAACAGCAGACGCTGCTGACGGGAATGTAATGATAGCGCAAAATCCCTTATGGTGCAGCATGAACAATCCGCCGACGATATCTTTCCTCTCCCCAGCAGATGGCATCACCTCAGTCGGCAACTTTGTGACACTGAGTGCATCCCTTTCTGACGCTGACGGAGACCAAGTGGATGTCTCGTTCATAGGAGGGAACGCGACAGAGGAGAGGATGCTCTACAACACCGTCGTTTCAACTAACGTCTCAACAGTAGAGGAACCGGAAATCTCAGGCTACATCGTCGAATTCCACCAACCTAACATCCTGAAAGAGCGGGCGAAAATCATGAGGAACATAACAGAAAGGGAAGTTAAGACAAGGAAGAAGGGCGTGAAGATATATGACGAAGTACTCCTCAAAAATGAGATAACCGTCCTCAAAGAACAGCTGCCTGACAGCGCTGCACTATCCAGAAGCAGAATCCTGGACGAACAAAAGACCGCACTCCGGGCCATCCAGGATAATATCCCAACATTGAAGGATGGGAGGAGGATAAAACAGAGATTCATCAGTCTATTCAATGGGATGACTTTGAACCTAACAAGAGAGGAGGCTGAGGAGTTGAGGAATATGCCTCAGGTGAAGAGCGTATACCCGAACTACAAGGTGGATGCTACGCTCATGGACTCCGTGCCGTTGATTGGAGCCGACACCGTATGGCAGTTGTGGGACCCGGAGGATAACGAAATAACAGGCAGCAACGTCACAATAGCGGTGATAGACACTGGAGTCGACTACACTCACCCAGATCTTGGCGGATGCCTAGGCCCAGGATGTAAAGTCGCAGGAGGATGGGACTTCGTCAACAACGACAGCGACCCCATGGACGACAACGGCCACGGAACACACACGGCGGGAGTAGCAGCAGGCGACGGCGCCTTAAAGGGAGTGGCTCCCGGCGCAACCATCCTAGCATACAAAGCCCTTAAGTCTGACGGGAGCGGCTCATACTCTGACGTCCTCGCAGCCATAGAGAAGGCCTCAGACCCGAACGGTGACGGAGACTACTCAGACCATGCTGACATAATCCTCCTTGCCCTAGGCACAAGCTGCGGAACATACAGCCAGTACTGCGGCCCAGACGACCCCCTATCCACATCAGTCGACAACGCAGCAGACAACGGGATAGTCATCGTCGTTGCTGCAGGAAACGGCGGAGGAACTGGTACAATCACATCCCCGGCAACGGCAAGGAAGGCCATCACAGTCGCAGCATCAGACAAGAATGACAGAATCGCGGACTTCAACTCAAAAGGCCCCGTGGAGTGGGGCACGGGAGTGCTCTTGAAGCCTGACATAACAGCCCCTGGAGTCAACATCTGCTCAGCCAGGTGGGACAGCATCCTCCCGGGAAGCTTATGCCTTGACGGAAGCCACATCACACGCTCCGGAACGAGCGTGGCAGCACCGCACGTCGCAGGAGCAGCAGCACTTCTACTCCAAAATTGGGGTGACCTCGACCAGACTGAGGTTAAATCACTCCTAAAATCGACTGCAACAGACCTAGGCTACGACATACTAACACAAGGACAAGGCCGCGTCAACCTGAGGGGGATATTCAACTCCACCACCCTCCCGCCCATAGCGGAGATCTATACAATGAATGGCACAACAGGCGGCCTGATACAGTTTCTTGGGACTGCTAGGGGGACTGACTTCTCAAGGTATGAGCTGTCAGTTGCGGACGGATACGGCGCAGATGGTGAGTTCACCCTCCTCTACACAGGATACAGCGAAGTAGCCGACAGCGTACTATACACGTGGAACGTCTCCGAACTACCTGAAGACGGAAGATACACACTAAGGCTGAGGGCCATACAACACGACAGCCAGGAGACTGACTCATACGCCCTAGCGAAGACCGCCCGCGGCCTACCACCAGCACTCATCAAAGTCACCTACGACTGGACAAACCTCACAGACGGAATATACCATTGGAATGTTAACGTGTCAGACGGGAAAACGAGCACAGGAAGCCTGCAGAGGACGTTCACCATAGGAGCCGGCGTCGTCATACAATGGGGCGGAGGCGGCGCGCCAACAGCGCCGAACGTCACACTCCAGACGCCACTGCACATGTCCATAGCACCTGAGACGTTCAGAATCCTCAACGCCACAGTCGCAGACTTGAACAACGACACCTTAGGGGTATGGATATACGCAGGCAACAGTTCCTCGGACGTGACAAGACTCGTCTACTACAACCAGACAGTCTACAACGACACCTGGGTCAACTACAACATCACAGCCCTACCAGCCTCATCAACCTACGACTCTGACATGATAATGCTCTACCACCTCGACAACGACAGCAAATACGGGGAAAACGACACATGGGTCTACGACCACTCAGGATACGGGTACAACGGCACGGCCATGGCCGGCGCGCTACCGAACGAGACCGGAAAATACGGGATGGCTTTCAGCTTAAACGGCACAGACAGCTACATCCACATACCAAACCCAGGGGACGTGCTCAAAAGAAAAAACATGACAGTCTCAGCTTGGATTAAACCATACATACCCTCAACAAGTTTCCCGAGGATCGTGGACAGAAAAATCGAAGGACAGTTCAGCCTATACTGGAACACGACAAATAACGCGCTGGAAGGGCATGTAATCCATGGAAATGGTCTATCAAATGGGACTGGAACGTATGCTCCCTGCACCAGCATAATATCCCTCAATGAGTGGCAGTTTGTGGCGATGACATGGGACAGCATCATCCTGCGGTTATACCATAATGGTGCAGAATGCGGCTCAGACACAACCGGGACGGGACTCCTCGCCGATTCAACAGACAATATCGGGATAGGAAGATTATGTTTCGGATGCCCAGACATCTCAACCTTCGAATTCAACGGCTCCATCGACGAGGTCGCCGTCTGGAATCGGAGCCTCTCAGCTGATGAGATACTCGACCTCTACCGGCTCAAAAACGGAAGCTACTGGTGGTATGTGAACGCCACAGACGGAGGATTCTACACTAACACGACAAAATGGATGTTCACGGTCGGGGAGGCCCCTGGAAACGCAAACCCCGTATTCGGTTACCGGAACATCCAACCTGTGGAGGAGAGCGCGAACGACAGCTACATCATAGACGATGAGGTGGGTGAATTGCCACCATGCATTTACTGTGTTGACAGGACGCTGAAAGTAGGTAAACTCACATACTCTTTCCGCAGCCTACTGTGGTTCAACACCACACAGATTCCAGCGAATGCGACACTCAACCAGACGATACTCAGCCTCTACCTCTACAACAGCTCATACAGCATAAAGGACACAGCCTACAACCTGACCAACACCTGGGATGAAAGCCAGACAACATGGGAGGATAGGCAAACTGATGTGCAATGGGACATTGAAGGCGGAGACTACGTCTGAGCTTACTTATATATTAGGATACGTAATGGTTGGTTATGGAAGTCCAGAACATCGCCATCGTGGCCTTGGTCACAGTTGTTGTCGTTCTTGCAGCATTGTTGGTGTCTGTGAACACTGCGAAACAGTCGGTGCAGTGCACGGTTCCGAAGGACTTGAAGGTCACATACGATAAACCAGTGTTAGCTGATGAGCGACTGGATAAGACGTACTGGGCGTGCAACGGCCTCGTCTGCAACAGATACTACGCCCCCCAGGAGTGGGTTAACAAATACTGCGCTATGAAAGACGGCCAGGCCGTTTGCAGTGTTCAGACCTCGCAAGGTAATATGGTCTACCCGTTGAATTCGCTGAACGTGACTGCCATAAAGCAGTGCGCAGAGTACACGTGCATGCAGGAAGTCCTAGTCAGAAACGCAAGCTACGTAATACCAGCCCCATAGCGCCGATATTTAATTCAATAAAGCCCATTTTATTACCTATGGGAAGAGTTTCTAGGCTGGTTGCCGCGGCAGCATTATTCATCCTTGCGCTCAACATACAACAGACGTCCTCCACCGAGCTCAATGAGCCTGTGAACAACAGCATACAGTACGCCATCGACTCAGGAGTCCGCAGGAACACGCTAGTGGAATCCGACGGCCTAGCCCTCACATACAACGTGCGGGCCGGAATGTACCCTCACGTCTCTGATGAGGGGGATGGGAGGCTTGATTTGATGCTCGTGAACAAGCCGCCGACGATAGTCGACTCCTACGGGATATTCAACTACAGCCGCATCAAAGGCGAAGTCGCTTGGGCTGCGCTCACCCTCAACCTCAGCGCAGTCAACGCAACCGTCATCTTCGAGCCTACAGTCGACTTCACGAACACTGCGAACCTGAACCTCGACAGGGACGTGAACCTCACATTCAACTATATCGAATTGAACGTTACGACGATGACTGCAGTCAACAAGACAGGGAAGATGACTCTCAGGAACCTCAGCTTCCAGAGCGTGAAGATACTTAAAGACGACGTGGACTGCGACGACTGCACGGTACTCAGCTATGAGGGGGGGGTAGCGGTTTTCAAAACTGATCCCACCCTAACATCATACCGCGCAGTGGAGCTCGCAGGCTGGGTGACGTGGAACGTCATAGACCTAACATCCAACTGGGTCGGGAGCATAGACAACAACAAGGGAGTCATAATTATAGGGGAGGAGGGGCAGGACAATACGCTCCGGCAGTACTACAGCAGCAACGCCACAGACAGCTCACTAACGCCGAAGCTTGAGATAAACTACACGATACGACAACAGCACATGTACAGCAACCAGACCCTGTCAGACGCATTCGACCTGGACGACTACTTCTGGGACCTTGACGCTGACACTCTCACCTTCCAAACCTCCCCAGACCACCCAAACGTCCTCCTAACCATAGACGACACAGACCACACAGTAGACATACAACCCATAAACAACTGGTACGGCATAGAATACGCGGTCTTCACAGGCTCAGACGGCCGCGGAGGCTGGACAGTCAGCAACAACGTCACATTGAACGTCTCAACCGGTGTTACGACTACTACCTCAACATCCACGACACTGAACAAGCCTCCAGTGGTTCACACGATATACGGCGACACTGGAATAGTCCTGAATCCAGGCAGCTGGAAGAACGTCACATACAACGCTACAGTGTCTGATGACGACGGATGCCTTGACATAAACCTGGTAAAGGCAGTCCTGTGGGACAACCATTCCGCAACCCATGATTCAGGACCTAATGACAACTCAGTCTACATCAACGACAGCTGCTCCTTCAGCTGTCCCTCAGGGAACGCAGAATGCTCATTCAACCTCGCATACTACGCGAACGCTTCAGATGAATGGGCGATAAACATGAGTGCCTGGGACGAGGACCTATGGGGCCACAACGTCACATACCCCCTCACAGTCAACTCGCTCCTGGCCATCAACATAACAAACCCCAGTCTCATATTCAAAACCGATGAGGGGGGCTCTACCTTTACCTTTGGTGAGACTAGCAGGGAGGACAATATCACAGTACAGAACATCGGCAACGTCGTCCAAGACATGTTAACGAACGGAACCGACCTCCCGTGCACAATCGGGGACCCCATAGGCGTCGGCCAAGTCAAATACCACAATACTACACTAACAGTCTATGATAGCATGTTCGCACTCACCTACGACCAGGACGAAACCGACGACATCCTCAAGGAATACTTCGACCTTGGGAAGACGTTAGACGGTACTTCGAGCGAAAAGCCAATATACTGGAGGATTAAAATTCCGGTGTCCGGAGTAGGCGGGACCTGCAACGGTACACTGTCACTGATGGCAGAAGAGGAGTAGACTTATGAAAAGACAACCCGTACGAATATTATTGACGGCGACGATTATCCTCCTAGCGTCCAATGCGCAAGCCATAACCCTTGGCGTCAGCCCAGCCACATTGGAAGTTAAGAACACCACGCGCGGCGGAGAGTACCGGACCCACCTGACAGCCAGCACGGCCGACAGGAACCTACTATGCACGCTCTCAAAATCAGGCGACATAGCGGATTGGATAAGGTTCGAAGACAATACATTCGTCCTTGATGGCCAACATGACATCCCAGTCTACGTCAGCATCCCGGATTCAACGCCAAATGGAGTATACACTGGGAGAATACAACTTACCACCAAGCCGAAATCCATGGCCGCAGGCTACACTGGCATGAGCCTGGAAACAAGTTTATCTGTTAAAGTTTCAGTAGAGGTCCTCGGCACCGAAGGCTCCTGGCTGAGGGTGCTCAAGACTACCGTAGCTAGTGCGAAGGAGGGGCAGCCGATAAAATCCGAGTTAACGCTGAAAAACAACGCTGCAACCGCTGCGAAGCCGACCGTCTCCTTCAGAGCCCTAAGCCGCGACAAGGAGACCACATACTCCGCGAGCGTGATAAACTCGGAATCCGTTGACCCCCAGTCGAAGAAGACGTTCACAACCAACCTCCGCTCCACAGGCATGGCCCCCGGACTCTACCTCATGGAGATGAGGGTGGAGATGGACGAGAGGGAATACTGGAACACTATGGAATCATTCTACATAGTGTCATTGGATGCCAAAGACGATGCAGTCAAAGTCGAGGGCGTCCTCGAGGACGCCTCAGTATCAGCCACCAACATGACGTTAGGGGAGACTGTCACAGTCTACGCGAAGCTCACGAACACCGGAGACATGCCAATAGACGCTAAACTCAGGGTAGAATTCATAAAAGACGGGAAGAGCACGCACATCCAGGAGACTAAGAACGAATACCTCGAGAAAGGCGCGACCAAAAGCACGAGCCTCACGTATAAGCCAACGGAAACCGGAGAATACAAGGTCCGCCTGTGGGCAGAATATGCGGGTGTGAGGACCGCAGTGCGAGAGACTACCATAAGAGTCTGGAACTACACTACGCCACTATTCAACTTCGACATAAACTTCTACACCATAGCCGCCCCTGCGATACTCCTGATAGTAGCGTGGATTGTCATCTACTACAGGAAATATCGGCCACAGGATTAGTACCGTATTTAAGGAGTCCGATAGATACTTAAAATGAGATGAGACACATCGGCATATTTCTCACATTACTTCTGCTCTCTGGAACAGTCTGTGCTGTTAGTATTGGTGCTGGTCCCAGCACTATCGATTTCGGTAAGTTGGTTCGGGGCGGTTACGCTGAGGAAACTATCACCGTAAGCACCAGCGGAGACGAGGATTTATCATGTACTGTGGAGTTCAGCGGAGACTTGAAAGACTGGCTAACCGTAGACCAGGGTAAAACCTTCACCCTACCAGCCA
>JAZDIN010000050.1:0-7986 GCA_043804895.1 Candidatus Altarchaeota archaeon | reverse complement strand
TTCAGGTATTGCAGGCTCTGTCTCGGGTTCAGGGCCACATTCAACATGATTTTTCTTCTGCAGTCGTGCATCATGGCCGTGATTTCAGCACCGGAGAGGCCGGGGTATTGTATCACCGAGTCCTGGCCTGTGAAATCCTCCCAACCTTTCGCAGTCAGCCACCCCTCCTTCTCGGCCTGCTCGTAGAACTTGGTCCCAGGATAGGGTATGGCGACCGAGAACTGGGCGGTATCGGTGCCGAGGCCGAACGCGAATTCCATCGTAGTCTTCATGCTCTCCTTAGTCTCCCCTGGGAGGCCGAACATGTATGTTGCGTGTGATTCTATCCCAACTTTCTTCAAGAGTTTGACGACGTTTCTTACATGGTCGAGGTTAATGTGCTTGTTGATGTTACCAAGTATCTTCGGGTCCGCACTTTCGACCCCGAATTTAATTGCTATGCACCCGGCCTCCTTCATCTTCCTGAGGGTGTCCTCCTTTAGTTTAGCGTCCGCCATGCATGACCAGTAGACCCTCAGCTTCCTTTTGAGGATCTCATCACAGATTTTCAAGACCCTCTCCTGGTCGACGCTGAAGCTGGAGTCGTCGAAGTAGATCTCCTTCGCGCCGTATTTTTTGACAAGATACTCCATCTCATCGACGACGCTCTCGGGGGTTCTCGCCCGGTAGCTTCTTGTGCCGTAGAACACCCACGGCTCAAGGCAGTAGGTGCACTGGTACGGGCAGCCTCTGCTCGACCACATTTGCGCGTTCGGCGCGTGCTTGCAGAACGGGTCTATGTACTTCTCCATCGGAAGCTCATCGCGCAGCGGATAGGGGATTCTGTTCACATCCACCAGGGTGGCTTTCTCGTTCACTACTTTCTTCCCTTTCTTCTTGTATCCAATGCTTTTTATTTTGCTCACGTCTTTGCCAGATTCAATGGCATTCACCAGTTCTAGGAGCGGGTACTCGTACTCGTATATGATAACGTAGTCGACGTAATCGTGGCCTAAGAGGTCTTCCGGCCTCGCAGTCGCATGGGGGCCGGTGAGTACGGTCGTGCAGGCAAGTTCCTTAGCTTTCTTCGTCCACCTGAGGTCGTTGTTGATTGAAGGCGTGGACGTCTCGAATACGGCCACGTCTGGGCGGAGTTTTTTCATGTAATCCTGGAAATCCCTCTCCTCAATCTCCTCTGCGATGCAATCCTTTAAGTGGACTTCGTGTCCGCCTTCCCTCAACACTGCGGCCGCATAGGCTAGGAAGAACGGGAACGGATAGTATGGCAGCTGCTCCTTCTTCAATTTCAGATGCGGCCACCTGCTTCCTGCTCTAAGGCCTATTTTCTCCTTGTCGCTTATCCACGGGAGGTTCGCCAGTAGGACTTTCATGCTTTGGGCATGAATTGGGATTATTGGCTATAAATAGGTTAAGGGTAGGATAGTCGAATTCCAGGTTTTAGGACATCCCTCCGACAGGTTTTTACACCCATGCTACTAATGGATTACGGTGACATAAATGGAAGAGAAAGTCCAAAGTTTAGGCGGTAGCGGATTCATGCGCGTGCTGCAAAAGCATGCCGCCTCCAAGGGGAAGCGCGTTGAGGAGATTGACATAAAGAACGAAATCGGCTTGACTGCAGGGGAGATATACAAGCTCCTGGACGGGAAGGGGGACGTGCCCCTCAGGGACGTCCGAATGTCAGTGGAGATGAGAGGTCCGTTGTTCGCGGCCGCACTGGGGTGGCTGATGCGCGAGGACAAGATAGCTCTGAGGATAACCAAAGACGGCGTCAGGATAAAGCTTAAGTAGACATGCGATTACTCATCCTCGCAGCGGTCGTGCTCATAGCATCAGGGTGCATCACAACACCTCCTGAGCCAAAGTTGACGACATTGGAGTCGACTTCAACCACTGTAGTGACTCCACCACCGCCATCTTCAACCATCGATGCAACGTCAACAACAGTCAGCACCTCGACGACACAATCCACCTCAACAACCACAACAACCATCAGGAAGATTGAGATTAACGAGCAGGCTTCAGAGAATTGTTTCGGTTTCGTGTTGGGGGCTCCGGGCGAAACAAAGGCTGTGAAGGATTTGGGGATGGGTTGGGCTAGACCTCATCCGGGGCCATTCGCGTGGGGCTTTGTGGAGAAGGCTAAGGGTAACTTCGACTTTACAGCGTCTGATGAGTGGGTAACAGCGTCGCAGGATAATGGCGTCGCCTTACTCGGCACTATATGGCCTTATGCTGACTGGGACCAGATAAGATGCCACAAAAGGGAGTGTGAGGTAACGCAGGAGGACATATTCTATCCCCGGGGGAAATTCGGGTTCGTGGACGGGATACCTAAATCAAGGTGCATACCCTGTAACATTGGAGAATATAAGGGTTTCATGGAGAAACTGGTGGAACGGTACGATGGGGACGGCGTCGAAGATATGCCAGGATTAAAGCAACCTGTTAAACACTGGGAGACCCTGAACGAGCCAGCGTTGAGGGCGCCTGATTTGACGTTCTTCAAGGGGACTCCCGAGGAGTATGTAACGATACTTGCGGCAACGTATGAGTCTGTGAAAAAAGCCTGCCCGGATTGCACCGTCGTGCAAGGCGGGGCTGAGGGGATACAGCCTGAGTTCATAAACTATTGGGAAAGAGTCTTCAAGGCAGGGGGAGGAAACTATTTTGACGTAGCAAATATTCACTACATTAACTCTGGAGAACTAGATAACCTGAACGTGGCTAAATTCAAAAAACTGATGGACCGAAACAGGCTCGAAAAGCCGATATGGGTGACTGAGGCCGAGTATAGGATTGAAAGCGAAGTGGATGCTTCAGTGGACGGGGCACTCAAAGCCGGCGCAAGCAAGGTATTCTTCACAAGGTTCATCGTCGGGGACAGAAGGCCTCCGACTCCGGGACGGTACTCTCAGACGTACGTGCAACAGGCGAAGAAATGCAAGTAACTGGGGGTATATTAATGTTCCACCATATCTATAGACTGTGAAACCAGGCAGGCTCATCTACTTCAACAACGCCTCCACCTCATGGCCTAAGCCAAGAGAGGTTCTGGAAGAAGTCACCCGGTCACTGAGGCAACCTTATCAAAGTCGCGGTCGAGTCAGCGTGAAGGGTCTGTTAGACTATCCTAGCGCGACGAGGGAACTCCTGTGCGAGTTCTTCAAAGCAGATGAGCCGGGTAACTTCCAGTTCACAGCCAACGCGACAGATTCACTTAACACGCTCATACATGGGTTCGCGATGAGGCAGAAGGGGGGATTCCATGCGATAACAACCGAGCTGGAGCACAATTCCGTGCTGCGTCCCCTGAACACTTTAGAGTCTATGGGCAGGTTGAAGTTGACAATCGTCCCATTCGATGACAGCGGGTATGTCAGATTGGATTCTATCAGGGATGCGCTCACAGATGAGACTAAGCTGGTTGTGATGACCCACGGCAGCAACGTGCTAGGGACTGTCCAGGACATAAGGGGGATAGGCTCCTACCTTAAAAAACAGGGGGTATACTTCATAGTCGACGGAGCCCAGACTGCAGGCCACGTGAAGACAGAACTTTCGAAACTTCCAGTCGATGCCTTCGCGTTCACGGGCCACAAGGCCCTTTATGGATTCCAGGGTATAGGAGGCTTCTACCTCAAGGATCCGGCGTCCGTCGACCCGTTCAGACAGGGCGGCACAGGCTCACATTCGAAGATGCCGTTGCAGCCTGATTTCATGCCTTTGAAGTTCGAGGCAGGAACGCCAAACTACCCTGGGATAGCCTCATTATCTGCTGGTGTGAGATTCCTCAAGAGAATCGGGTTGGAGAGGATTGAAAAAAAGACAAAGTCAATGAATGGGCGAATCATAAGAAGACTTTGCGAAGAGTCTGACATAACCGTTTACAATAAACAACCTGACCTGCCGTTGGTCTCGTTCAACATCCAGGAATTGGCAAATGACGACGTCGAGATGATACTCTCCGAAAGCTACGGCATAATCGCAAGAAGCGGCGATCATTGTGCGCCGCTATTGCACGTGAGGATTGACGGCGGCGCAGGTTGCGTGAGGCTGAGCTTATCCTATTTCAACACTATGGAGGAGTGCGAGACAGTGTCTGATGCAATATCCTCCCTTGCAAAAAGCGCGAGGAAGTATGTAAGATGAGGATAATATCTGAGTTGGAGTCAAACGACTGCGTCGGAGGATTCATCAAAGACTACAAACTAGATTGTAAGGTGAATATGAAGTTCACAGACTACTTGCGAAACTTCGGACAGTTGACGGTGCTCAAGGACATCAAACAGCCGTTCTACTCATTAGACCGGGAGGACTATTTCACAATCAAAGGCCTCGTAGGTAGCGACATGATAAAGGTCATCTACCGGCCTGACAACCAGGAAACGGCAGCGAAATTCCTTAAAAAGATTGTAGCTGACTATCATGGGTGACTACCAGGTCACCTTCTGAGCCTTCTCATCGATATAGTGGACGGTCTTGTGACCGAATTTTTTGGTGAAGTCCAGGTAATATGCTTTTTCTGGTATGACTTCCACGAATATGTGGTGCATTGGTATTCCACCGAGTTCTTTGATGTGCGGGAACTTCTTAAGGAAGGCCTGCCGTAATTTTACAGACACACTCTCGTCCTTCACTTCCGCGCTGCCGAATATCTGAACGCCTTTTATGTTTCTCCAGTCGTCATATTCCTCGTCGACCGTGAGCGATAGCCTCGGATTCGACTGGAGTATCGAGATTTTCTGCGACCCAGGCTCTGAGCTGAAGTAAATGTGTAGGCCTTTACTGACGTAGTATACTGTGTGGGCTGAAGGCATATTCCCGTCCGATATCGCTAACCTGCAGACTTTATGGGATTCCAGATATCTCCTTATTTCACCCTCTGTGTCCTCGCCAGCCATGAAACACCTCCTGGGAGGCCGCCTAGACGGTCTCCATTTTCCAGTCTTATATTGGATTAGTTGGTATTAAAAGAGGCTTTCTAATACGTTTATATATTAGTTCTACCAGATACTAATAAACAATGTACAAGTAAAATAAAATGGAACCCTCAGACGATAAATGGCTGGACGCGAACATATTCGAACTGATACACTTCAAAGGCACTGAAGAGGAAAAAATGGAGATTCTCGGCGACCTCACAGAGGATCTGCAGATGTGCATTGGTATAAGAATCATGGACAAACTCACCCCCAAAGAGCAGGACGAATTCATCCGCCTCTCAGAGGAAATGGACCCGGAAAAGATATCTTCGTTCATCAATGCCAAACTACCTGACATGGAAAAGGTATTCAAAGAGGAGATAGTCAAATTCAAGAAAGACTTCGTGAAAGAAGTCTGGAACGTAAAGGCCGAAAATGCGGCCATGAAAGGGGGTGCAAGATAATGCCAGAAGTTGTTGCAGATCCGAAGGCAGATGCTCCCCCAACCTCTGATACTAAGGATAAGGTTAAACCTCCTGAGACTGATAGGATAGAACTACCAGTCCCCAAAAGTGGCGTCAAGACTAGTGAAGTACCGAAAGATACTTCAGCGGATGACACTAAAAAGGCCAGAGAAAGAAAAAGAAAACGTGATGAGAAGAAAGCGGAGAAATTACACGGCGGCACCAGTAAGCTAAAAAAGGTCATTACTGCATTATCGCTTGTCGTAGGTTTAGGCGCTGCCGCAGCTGCGATGGCAGGATTCCTCGTCCCAGGCGTAGCCATAGCCTCAATAGTAGTGGCATCAGCCTCAGGGTTCGTGATGGGTAAGGAAGTCAGGGATGCCGCATCACAACGCTACGACAGTAAACACAAACGTATAGTAAGTGATGAGGATATCGAGAGATACCGTAAAGCACTCGTGGAGGGGGGGGATCAGAAAACGATTGATGAGGGGTTAGAACGGTTGGCTAGTGCCATCATCGCCGCGAGAAGCCGGTTCATGACCGTCGATTCGCTAAAGGATAACGAACTTGGCAGGTCCATAATGAGCCTGGCTGAGGTATTTGGCGTTAAGATAGAAAAAGACGGCAAAAAAGGCTACATCAAGTTCAAGAACCTGGCAGTGGGAGCGCTAGTGGATAAGAGATTTGACATAATAAGTCCTGATGCTGCTAGCGTGCTTTTCCCACCGGATGAGGATGCCAGTGGCAGGCCAAAATACGATGTCACAACACACGACGCCCTTACCACCACCTTTGAGAAGATGGCATTGTGGTTCAAAGAGAATCCTGATAAGGATACAAAAACGTGGGCTTCTGCGGATGAGGAAGGAAATGTGATAAGCCCCCCTGAAGAGCAGCTTATATTCAAAATCAAGGACGGGGTCATAACCCTCACCCGACCTGCTTCCGCAGGCGGTGAAACCACCCCCGAGGGGGGCATCCCGCCGGAGATAACCCAACCTGCTATAGAGATATCCTATAAAGACGGGAAAATGTACTCCGGAGACAAGGAAATAGAGCGCGACACTTCACATGAAACCTCAGGAATCTCACATGATATCCAAAAAAAACTGAACAAATCACTAGACAGTTCTAACAGAGCACATATCTGGGGTGTAGTCGGTTCAGGTTTCCTCGGTGCGGCGCTGATGGGCGGATTGAGCTGGGGCGGTAAGGCGTTGTCTCCGATACTAGCGCAACATGAGTGGGCAGCAAACGAGATATGGGATAGCGCACTCCACGGCGGAGCATTAGCTGGAACAGTAGGCGGAATAGTAGGCGGCTTAAGGTCAGGAATCGCCGAAGGCAAGAAAGGCGTGGTGAAGGGAATAATTCAGGGTGCTGCTACAGGCGCATTAATGGGCATGATATTCGGCGCCCTCGCAGGATGGCAGAGGTCAGCGGTAGAACACAGACTGCAGGAGCAGCGATTAGCTGAAGAAGCTTCAAGACAACCAGTAGGACAGGAGACACCGAAACCACCTCCAGAACATGTAGAAAAGCCGACTCAAGTAGACTCTGAGCATACCACTAAACCGCTCGTTGCCGCAGGCGGTGCCGGAGCCGGAATAGAAGAGTCACCAACACCCACCCAGTTAACAATCAGTGACGGCACAGTTCAGAGCGACGGCCAAGTATTACAAGACTTGCATGGCAATGCTTTTAACACCGGAGAATCTGGAACTAATGACCTAAAGTTTGCCCTTCAGGGAGGTTGGAATGCGAACACTGGCGAACTCCACACAGGAGTGTCCGCAGAAGGCATAGCCCGTAATTTCTGGCTGAATCAAGGCGACTTGATAGATAAACAATCTGAGTGGATGCGCCTGCACGCAGACATAGTGGATAGGATATTTTCCTTGCATGGAGGAGTACACCTTTCTATAGGGAGTGACCATCAACTTTTTGGCTCAGTATCCCCCGAAGCACTGCAGGCAGTAAAAGATGCCGCAACAAACGGCTTTCAACAACCAGACGGGACATTCGTAAATGGAATCGGGACAGAAGGCAATCTACTTGACGCTAACTATAGCACCTGGAATGATTGTGTATACGGGGATGTGGTAAGCCAAGCCGGCGGCCAAACCGAGTTAGGTTCGAATTCAACGATAATAAAGGATGCCATCGAACACGTCAACCAACAGATGTTCTCAGCAATCCACCCCCCAGGGGAAAGCACAATACCACACTGGACTGAACTGCAACCCACGCCAGATGTCGTCACACCCCATGTGACAGCGGACTGCTCACACTACCTAAGCGCAAGCCACGCATACCACAGCATACTAACTGGCGCACCGGTGGACAGAAACCTACTACCAGACTGGAACGCCCACCCGCAAGAAGCATACAACCAATCGACTGTTCCACAAGAATTCATTAAACAGTTCAACGACAGTGCGCAGGGACTCTTAGGCGGAGGCGCCGGCGATAGCCCAATCCCCATAGTACCCAGCGAAGAAATCAAACCCCCCGGTCCAGAAGTTGTCGATGATAGCACAGATTCCACGACAGATGACAGTACTGTGCTACAAGACTTAGTTAATCGGTTCAAC
>JAZDIN010000049.1:0-13947 GCA_043804895.1 Candidatus Altarchaeota archaeon | reverse complement strand
ATCCATCCGTCGTCTATGAGGAGGTCGATGCAGTCTGTGCGGATGCTGGAGGAGCCGTCGTTGAGTATGTAGAGCGTCACGTTCATTATTGTGTCAGTTGTATTAGTGCAGTTAAAGTCGGAGTATGCTATGGCTGTCCTCCTTCCGTATTCGGACATTCTCTCGTACGATTTCAAACCCAACTCCGCCTTTGTGTAGCCTGAATGCCCAAGGAAGATTGCAGACCCAACGAGTATTATGAACGTTGCAACAATTAATGCGGATATTACGGAACTAAAGCCCATTTTAGGTTGTTGTGAATATCATGCTGTCTGACACGCCGTTGCAGGTGACTACCCGACCCTCGTGGGTGCCGGCAGCAGGCGAATAGTCGAAGACAACCGTTATGCTCTCGCCAGGATTCCAGAGGTACGGGTCGAAGGTGTAGTCAGAGAAGGTGATGGAGTCTATGTCGCTTCTACTCAACCACTCCCTGTCGACGTAAAAGTCAGTGCAGTTGACGTCCAACATCGTCTTCCCATCGTTCAACACCAGGTAAGTGAGTGTCGGATCATCACTCACTGAAGTCAACTTTATGCTCGTGTCCACACGCTCCTTAAGATAATCACCCTGGGCCTTGACTTCAGGCGTGACGTGGACCAGGTAGTTGGAATATGCGAACCAGACTGCCGAGGACACCGTCAAAGCCAATACGACCAAAATGACATTGGCGTATATCGTCGACAGACCCATGTTAATCTATCGCCTGCAGGAGTAAAAAGGAGGTGTTTTCAGAAATTTTCTGAATCCGATATGCCGTTGCATGTCACGAACTTGACCTCATGTATCGAAAGGGTTGAGTCATAGGTTGATGGAGCGGGGGATAGTTTTATCGTATCCTCAGGGTCCCAGTACGATAGTGGGTCTCCGCTTGTGGGGTCGGTAATCTCGTTTTCTGCGACGTCAGTCCACCCGCTGTCAACGTACAATTCAGTGCAGTTGGTCTTAAGCTGGCTGTTGCCGACGTTCTTGACATAGATTATGAGATCGCCGGAGCTGTTGTATATGTTCGTTATGACTATGTCAGTGCGAAGCTGACCAGTTATGTACTGCTGCTTGTCAGACATCGCATTCATGACCTGGTCGATATAATACCCTAATGTGGCTATGACGCCTGCTGAAACCAGTACCACAGCAATGAAGAATATAAGTTGAGCAGTTATGGTGCTGAAACCCATGTGAGATATTATGCCCCAAGATATTTAAGCTACTTCCCCAACATGGAGTTTACGTCCTTATCGCTCAACTCCATGTGTTTGAGCTTGCTTATGAAGAACAATGAGGTGGCATGGTCCTCGATTGTAGGCTGGTAGCCCACCCTCTCCTCCTCACTCACCTTGATACCCTCCACGTACTTCACAAGCTGCTGGTAGACGTCCTCGTCCACCCATCCGATGTTCAGGTAGTAGTTGAATATCTCCTTCGCCCCGTTAACCCCAGCCCGGTCCACCATGTACCTTATCCACTCAAGCACGATAGCCAACGACTCTATATCAGAACCCAACTCGGTGAGTGGGATTATCGCATCCGGCTGCGGCGTCACAGGCACCTGCCGCCTTGGCTTCTGGTATTGCGCCTGAGGGGAGTATTCTTGCTGCTGAGGTTGTATCGGAACAGGCATCTGTTCCGTGGGTTGTATGGGTATCCTGTACTCATTGACTCTCATGAATTCTCCAGGAGTTGGAATCTGTCTCGGAGTCAACGTTACCCTAGACTCGGGTTTCTGCCACTGCGGCACCTGACTGGACTGCATCTTGTGCAGCTGACTTGGTTGCACTGACTTGTCTATGTAGTTCAAGAGCGCAGCATGAGCTTCAGGAGTTATCCAGTCGAGTTGCACAAGGTATTTGAGCACTTCCAATGCCTCGGTGTAACCAATCTTGTCGACAAGGTACCTCAGCCACTCCAGGACCGGTATTAGGTTGTCGGCGTTTGCCCCCTGTGGAGGTAATGGGAACGGCGTCCTCACATTACCTGGGGAAAATGAAGTTGGGGGGGTGTTGGAAAACCCTGACGGCACACCAACTGTCATCGGTATACGCTGAGGCTGCGCTACCATCCTCCCAGCCTGCGCTAGAGCCTGAATGTGTTGCATGAGAGCCTCATAAGCCTTCGGCGTTATCCACCCCAGTTCCCAGAGGTACTTCAGGAGCTTTGTGTTGTGTTCTATGTTGCCGTCCTTGCTCACAAGCGATGTTATCCACTCGAGCACGAACGAAGCGTTACCGTCCTTCACAGACTGGAGGAACATCACCTTCTCCGATCCATCAGCGGGTTCGGTGACTGGTTCAGGCTTCAACTCACGCTTCGGCTGGGGCTTCGGCTCAGGCTTCACCATATCCTCGAGTGGCGACACCACAACATCCTCTGAGTTAGGTTCCTCCTCCACATACTCAGGTTCCTCCTTCACATGCTTAGGTTTCTCCCTCACAGGCTTAGGTTCCTCCTCAGATTCCACAGGCTTAGGTAAATTTGCAGCCTTCTTGAACGGCTGGGCTGTATCAACGAATGGGTTTATTTGGTTGGTGACCAGCTCGTATAGGGATATGAACTTCTTCATGTTAGAGTCTATGCTGTCAAGCCTGTCACGGTTCTCCTTTGTCATGTCAAGGGTCTCCTTGACTGTCGACTCAAGTTTTGTGGTCTTATCCTCTAAGGTTTTTATTTTATTCTGCAACTCTTCAGTGTCCCCGCCACCACCCAAAAGGGCAGTGAAGTCCTCTGTCGAAGGAGTAGACGGTGCAGTAGCTGGCGCAGCAGGAGCCGCAGGCTGAGTCTCCACTTGCGCTGGCGGTAAACCCCCGACAGGGGGAAGCGTGGTCGGCTTCTCACCGACTCCCTTAAGCCTGGACTTTATCCCATCTAGGAGCTCCTTTATCATCTGACCACCCCCCCCTTCTTTGTAGGACTAACGCAAGGAGAAATTTCAGCTAACAACAATCTAGGATAGAATCTGATAATGCTTTCCAATATTACCCCCCCCACCGGCGCTACTGCGCCAGACCTCTTTGACACCATCCTAGCCACCTAAGGTTTATAATCCAGCAGGCTTACGCACCAGCTGAGATTACACGTAGCAAGGACGCCTCTTTACTATCAGCCTGACGCAATTTCACATCAACAACTGATAGCTACAACTAGAGGACACCCCCCAATAGTTAATTGGTACCAACGAGTATAAATAAATAGCGGTTTCGCCAAAAAGCCGGTTTCACTTGATTGTGTGGCATTCGCGCTCCAAAAGGGTGAGCTGCCTGCCATCAAGAGCGTCTGGATTAATGGGGATCAGCATCTTAGACTCGGACGTGCTGACCTTATCCCTTATCTGTTGCAGCAACCGAAGCACTATGGGAAAATCGTTGTTGCTCACCAGGTATTCAAGACCATCCAAGAGTATCACGCTATTGTTGTTCTCGTCTATGAAGTTGCTGACAAGTATGCTCAACTCCTGAAGGCCTGAGACTGTCATCATACCATCACTGGCCCGGACGCTCGTGAGCCAACACACCCTAGCCTCACCCAAATCGTAGAGTTTCCTTACCTGGTTTGGGTTGCCGCGGGTAATGTACAGTCCTTTCAGTCCCTTATCCATTTCGGCTTTGAACAGGCGCGTACTCTTCTCGATACTCTGGTCGAAGAGAAGGTAGGTTGAGCCTAACTCGAGTGAGACTTCATCAGGCATTTGCACGACGGTGGTGGATGAGGCCTTTGAAATTTGGTCCGAATGCGTGGAACCCACTGTCCCTGGAGGCATTTTGTCTATCAACAGTCCGCCACGAACCTTCAGGCCGTCCTCCATCTGGAGCATCTCCTCCTCCCATCTGAGGCGGTCATCCCTTTTTCGAAGAAGCTGCTCCTCCCACTCCAGGCGGGCTATCTCCTTTTTCAGGTTATCTATCATGCCCGCTTTAGCTTCATCAAACAAACCAATTCACCCATATATACTAGAAACCTACGTTTATATGTCGGAAACATGTCCTTTCATACATTCAACAAAAACCTTGAAGTCGAATAGGAGGGCGCGTTTTTCGCATGCTCTCCGATACCTTCCTGGGTCGCCGCCAACCTCTCTCACCGCAGCTTTGATGTCGAGGGCATTCGCGTTTACGAACACGCCAGTCACGCCATCCACCACAGTCTCCAGGTAGCCTCCCTCACGTGTCGCAACAACTGGCTTCCCAGACGCCATGGCCTCCACAGGCGTCATCCCAAAATCCTCATCCAAAGCTGTGCAGATGAACCCTTTACAGCGGGAGTAGAGGTCTATTACTTCATCCTCTGGCACGCGCCCACGGTACTCAACATTTGCGGGCTTGTTTCTCAATAGTTTCGCGACATATTTGTTCGAGTGGTCGCCTGCGAGGTTCCCGCCGACGACAACCAGCCTCTCGTCAGGCATCATCCGGAAAGCATCAGCCTGTAAGTCAACCCTCTTCTCAGGGTACAGGCGGTTCACGCTCAACCAGAAATCCCCGGACTCCTTATAACCGAACCTCTTAGTGTCTATGCCAGGATAGACTACTTCGCAGTCGCGGCCATAATATCTTTTGACCCTGCCTTGCGTATTTTTGGAGTTTACGAGTATCTTGTCCACATTCCTGACGGAACGTCCGTCCAACCTCCGGTGGACTGTAACCCACAACCTGAATAACGTGCTCTGCCACCCCATCCTAAGAGCCATATTCTCATAGTCTGTGTAGAACGCCCTAACAGGGGTGTGACAGTACCAGAGGTTAGGATGATGCGTCCTGGCGGCGTAGTGGGCCCAATTGCCGCTGAAGATGAAAAAGTCGTAGTCTCTTCTGAGGTCACAAAGACTGTACTTCATGGATGCTGCAATCTGCTTGAGGGGCGGCAGCTTAGGAGTTGACCCTAGGTTGATGACATTCACCCCAGTAAGGTCCATGTCGTCAACCACCCTACTATCATAATCCAACGTCGCGAAGTCAGCACCAACCTCACGGGCGAGAGCCAGCATCAACTTCTCCCCCCCGCCGATATTGTCCAGGTAGTCGTGCAGTATGAGGGCCTTCATGATGTTAGACTAATATTGACACCGCCTTAATTAGGTAGAACACAGATAGGAGGAGAGTCAACACAGCTGAGGGTAAAAGCACGTAGTGGGTCTTTCTGTCACCAGATTCTGCAAGGTATATGAGCGCTACTAGGGCCAGAGGCAGTATAGTCCGCGAAGCTGCGAAGACATCCTCCCAGGGTATCTTCTTCACGAGAAGGAGTAGTATTAGCATAGAATTGGCCAAAAGGACGGTCGTCACTGCAGACTTGTTCCTCCTGAAAGCTGACAGTGATACGACAATTGCTGCAGGGATGGTCGCAAGAATCAAGTATACTGGAAGCATTGGAATCTGAGGCGAAGTTAGGTTTGAGAGTAATGAGTCATAGAGCCACTGGTAGTCGGTCGAAAACGTCATGGAATACAGCAACGGGACAGAACCGAACACTGAGAACAGCACACCCTGCCACATTAGGAATGGAACCAATGATGCTAAGAATACGATCGCAGTTCTACTGTCGCGGATATAGAGGTAATGGAGAACGAGCGGAACAACCAGGAGAAGGGTGGTCTCTTTGGTGAAGGACGCGAGTAATATGAACGCCGCTGATTTCACATGCTCGCCCCTACTGAGGAAGTAAAACGCCGCTAAAATGAAGAGGACCCACATGGGCTCAGTCAAGTCAAGAAGCACTGAGAGGAACAAACCTGTTGTCATCGGCAGATAGAGAGAGTAGGCAAGAGGATGTTTCGACAGTGAGAGTAGCTTATGGAATACGACGGTGGATAGTAGGACAGAAACTAGGTTGACGAGGAGCATCATGTAGGGCATCAGCCTTATGCTACCCAGCGAGAGCGCATGAACGGTGAGCGGATATAGGATGCGCTGGTAACGGTAGTAGATGCACTGTTCCGAATCAACCTCCCGCATCTTAGACAGATCAAGTGGATGCTCGGCAATCAGGAGATATATCTGGCCGTCATAGCCTTCGGAGCCAGGATACGTGTAGACTCCTGGGAATTCCAAACCTAGTTTTTCGCCTGCGTGGACGAACACCGTCAAATCCAGGTTATGGCTTTCAGTCCAGACAATCGAGTACGATGAGAGAGCGATGAAGTATAGAAGCAGGGTTGAGAAGACGAGTGTTCGAATCTGCATCTTCCGAACAGCATCCCATAGAGCCATATGAGTTATTATCCCCCAGCTGATTTAACTATCAGATAGCATATGCTAATATGAGGATAATCTTTTCTGCGCAGAATTTCCGAAACGATGTCGGGGGGGCTGAGATAAGTGCTCAGACGCTTTTGAAGAGACTAGCTGAGAAACATGAGGTGCACGTCGTCTCCAGGGGAAGCAAAGGCGTCTACGAGTGGAATGGTATAAAAGTCCATGAAGTCTCCTGCCCCAATAACATCCTTTACATAAACCTCTTCTGGAGCAGGTATCTGGATGGCCTTGGCTTCAAGCCAGACTTGATTATCACGCAAGTGAACGCTGCAGCACCCACAGTATTCTGGTGCAAGAGGAAACGGGTACCGTGTCTTTTCTACATCCGCAGCTTCGAACACTTCTGCCTTGACTCATTCAAACACAGGAACGTCTTCGAATGCAACCACAATTGCTGGAAGTGCGAGGGGGTGAGGGGGCTTTTTCTACACCCTGCCTATCAGCTTATTTACAGCCGCAACAGGGAAGCCATCAGAAGCGCGGACATGGTAATCGCACAGACGGATTTCATGCGGAAGGTCGTGGAACACTACACCGGGAGGGTCTGCGACGTAGTGCCTAACCTGATGGACCTGGAAAGCTGCCGCGTCGAAGAACATGGGGATGCCGTACTGTTCGTCAACCCGACGAAACACAAAGGAGTGGAGCTTGTGTCAAAGCTTGTGAAAAGGCTTAGGGGGAGGAAGTTCGTCCTAGCAGGGAAAGTTGATAAAGACGTCCAGTGGCTCACCAAAGAGGAGAACGTCGAATACCTCGGCTTCGTGGAGGACATGAGAGAAGCCTACAGTAAGTCCCGAATCGTTATAGTCCCCTCTGACATGGCAGACAGCTCCCCAAGGATAATCCCGGAGGCTATGGTGAGCGGCATACCATGCATAGTCAGCGACGTTGGCGGCGCATCTGAGATGGGAGGCGACGCCGCGGTAAAAGTTGCAGCAGACGATGTGGACAAATGGGCTGAAGAGATTAACAAACTGTACGAGGATGAGGAGTATTACCAACGACTGAGCATCCTGTCCAAGAGGCATGCTTCAAGTTACACCCTACAGAACAGCTTCAACGCATTAAACGAGTTAGTTGAAAAACGCCTCAGACTAAGGTTATAGCGAATAATCCTGAAAGTGAAACTTCAGGATTATTCGATATATCGGATAGGGAATACCAAAATCCAAGTCCAAGATAGTCCCTATCCGATATATTTTAGCCTCGGGTGAATGAATAAGGGATGGACGAAAGCCTGCTGAGGAAGAAGGTTGTTAAGGGGAGTATGTGGGTTTTCGCGCTGAGGGTGCTGCAAGTGTTATTCAACACAGCCCGGCTGGTCGTCCTTGCACGCATCATAGCACCCAACGACTTCGGCCTCATGGGTGTCGCCCTCCTGACTATGACGGCTTTGGAGACTTTCACCGAAACTGGATTCCAGACCGCCCTCATACAGAAGAGCGCAAACATAAGGAGGTACCTGAACACTGCGTGGACTGTTTCCGTAATAAGGGGGCTCATACTATTCACTACCCTGTTCTTCACTGCGCCGTATTTCGCCGGATTCTTCAACGTGCCTGAGGGCAAGACGATAATCCAGGCGGTTGGAGTGGCAGTATTGTTCAAGTCCCTCATCAATGTGGGAGTCATATACTTCCAGAAGGACCTTGATTTCAGGAGGGAATTCACATACCAGTTCGCAGGAACAGCCGCGGATTTCACTATCGCGGTGTCATCAGCTATCGTTTTCAGAAACGTCTGGGCACTCGCCCTAGGATACGTGGCAGGCAATTTAACAAGATGCATCGTGAGCTACCTAGTGCACCCATATAGGCCGAGCTTCAACCTTAACCTAAGGAGGGCTAGGGGACTCTTCGGCTTCGGAAAATGGGTGTTAGGCTCGAGCGTCCTCATCTTCCTCATAACCCAGGGGGACAACATAGTCGTTGGAAAACTGATTGGCGCAACAGCGCTAGGATTATACCAGATGGCATACCTCATCTCAAACACTCCAGCAACTGAGGTGACGAATGTCATATCGCAGGTCACGTTCCCGACATACTCGAAACTCCAGCACAGGCTGTCGAAACTACGTCAAGCCTACCTGAAGGCCCTTGGCGCCACAGCATTCGTATCCTTCCTAATGGCAGGCCTGATATTCATCCTGGCTCCTGAGTTCACGAGGACGTTCCTTGGGCAAGAGTGGATGCCGATGGTCCCGGCGATAAAGATCCTGTGCCTGTATGGGGCGGTGAGGTCATTAAACGCGACGGTCGGTCCAGTGCTATACAGTATCGGAAGGCCTGAAGTCCAGACTATGCTGTCGGGAGTCCAGTTGGCTGCCATGGCCTTGACCATCTATCCATTAACAATGAGGTTCGGGATAATTGGCGTTTCTTTTTCTGTTTTGTTTGCTGGCGGCCTATCATTGGTTTTGATTGTGAGGGAGTTGAGGAGCACCATCAAGGTAGAGTATAGGGATTTTTTAAGGGTTATATCCGCCCCAATCCTTGGTGTGATTGTGATGTTCACTGCAGCAAACCTAGCTAATGCAATCTTGCCATTCAGCGTAATCGTAAAATTCCTTGCAGTAGCCTCCTCATCAGCAATCTCTTATCTAGCAGCATTGTACCTGTGCAGAAGGGAATTGTTCGACGAATTCCGGAAGATTCTAGGGGGTCTGAGGTGAAGGTATCTTTGCTGGTTTGGGACCTGTCATCGCATTCCATGGTGAGGACATACCCTATAGCGAAGGTCCTTGAAAGACGATACGAGGTGGAGGTGTTGGGCCCCATCTTCGGAGACGGAATATACGAACCGTATAGGGGGGAGTTCAACTACAAGAGTGTGAAGCCGCTCAACTCCTGGCTCCCTGTGGTGACCCCAAACATCCTGAGACTGATTAAGAGTATTGAAGGAAAAGTCATCTACGCGTTCAAACCTACACCAACAAGCTACGGCGTAGGCCTACTATCCAAGCTGTTGAAGAAAACTCCGGTAGTCCTTGACATCGAAGACTGGGATACCGCGATGTTCAGTACCATGAACCTTTGGGGGATGTTCCACCACACCATCGGGACGTCCTACTCAGTTAACTGCAGGGCATACTTCAGGCTAATGGAACACCTCTCCAGCCAGGCTGATAGTATCACTGTCGTCTCAGACTTCCTGCAGAAGCGTTTTGGAGGGGTCAAACTCCCCCACGGTGCAGACTGCTCCATGTTCGACCCGGAAAGATTCAACAGGGAGGAGATCAGGGATAGATGGGGGGTGCAGGACAAAAAAGTCGTCCTGTTCACAGGCACAGCGTACCCGCACAAGGGACTGGATGATTTAGCCCTTGCGCTTGAGAGGTTAGGAAGGAAGGACGTGCAGCTTCTTATAGCAGGTAAAAGAAACATTCACCTGGACAAACTATTGGAAAGGAAAGAAGAACACATCAAGTATGTTGGCCTACTCCCGCATGAGAGGATGCCTGAGCTGCTTTGCATGTCAGACATGGTCGTGCTGCCGCAAAGGGATGAATTATTCACAAGAGCGCAATTACCTGGGAAGATATTCGAGGCCATGGCCATGGGCAAACCGATAGTCGCCACGAGAGTGTCGGACATCCCAGAGATACTTGACGGTTGCGGGTGGGTGGTTGAACCCGGGGGAATCGAACAACTTGCTGGGACGGTACAGTATGTCCTGGACAACCCGGAGGAGGCACGAAGATGCGGTCTTGAGGCAAGACGAAGATGCCAGGAGAGATACAGCTGGGACGCGATGGAGAAGACACTGACCGGAGTGTTCAAGACGTTCGAATGAACTCTACTTCTGAAGTAGCCTGTATTTTAACAGAGGCAACAAAGAATGTAAAATATTGAATCATGAAAATCGCTTTCATAGTCGGGGAGTTCTCGACGCTCTCTGAAGATTTCATACTGAATCAGATTACAGGCCTTTTGGAGATGGGCCATGAGGTTACGGTTATTTGCGAGTCTAAGCCGAAGGATATAGAGGTTTATCAGGACAGTAGGATACACTATTTGGGGTTTTCGGAAGGGTGGATTATGAGAGCAGTGAAGGGTTTTCCCCTGTTCTTTAGGAACCTCCTGAGAAGCCCCTTCCACACCATATCCTCCCTGAACTTCCTGGAGTACGGGTGGCATGCGCTGTCCCTGCGACTCCTATACTATTCCACTCCATTCATAGGGGATAAGTTTGACATAGTCCACTGCCACTTCAGGAAAAACTGCCTAACAGGTTCACTCCTTAAGGAAATCGGATTCTTCAGGTGTAGTCTGGTCGCGTCATTATACGACAATAACGTGAGCGCCAACGCCAGGAGAGCCGGGGGGGGATTATACATGCCCCTCTTCAGGAAGGCTGATCTGATAATCACCGTAAGCGAACACATGAGGGAAGAGCTTATCAGATTAGGCTGTGGGAAGGACAAGATCATGGTGAACCATATAAGTGTGGACCGCAAGAAGTTCCCATACAAAGTGAGGGAGATGCGAGGAAGCGGCACAACAAGGGTCACAACAATAGCCAGCCTCGTGGAGGAAAGCGGCGTCGAATACGGGATACGCGCATTCGCGAAGGTATTGGACGAACACGGAGACATGGAGTATACCATCATCGGAGACGGGCCGCTTCGGAAACACCTCCAGGAAGTCATTGCAGAATTGGACGTTAACGACACAGTAAATCTCATCGGAGGGGAAAAAAAGGGGGAGATTACCAAAACCCTGTACGACTCTGACGTGTTGATAGCCCCGAACTTAATCTCGGAAGACGAGGGGGAGATACCGACAATACTTTTAGAGGCCCAGGCGAGCGGCCTCCCAGCCATATCAACAAGGAGAAACGGGATAGATGAGGTCATTGTCGATGGCGGAACCGGCTTCCTAGTGAAAGAAAAAAACGTTGAAGAACTAGCAAACAAACTAAGCCTCCTCGTGAAAAACCCCTACGTGAGACTGGACATGGGAGAAGCCTGCAGACAACACGTTGAAAAAGAATACAAAACAGAAACCATAAACAAACAACTCGAAGACGCCTACCAAAGACTAGTCCAAAAGTAGATTACTCCCTTAAAAGCACCCGCAAAACATGCTAATTAACAATTAGCATAATTGGATAAAAGTTACCCTGTTGGTAACTCGGGAGATTAGTCCTCGTCAGAGGCAACGACATCATCGCAGGCGGCATCATCACGTGAGCGTGATCCTGAGGGGGGGTAAATTTCATTTATTAATATGTGGAACATATGTGTTACATATGGAACAGATTTTATCATTCGAGGTAGTGGATGCCCTGATTAAGGATGAGATCCACCCCCGCTTATTGTCAAAAAGGCTCGCCGTCAACCATATGTCAGTCAACCGGAGGCTTAAGGAGCTGAGGAAAGCCAATGTAGTGGATTTTCACGAGAATGGTAAAAATAAGACCTATTTCTTGAAAAGGACGGTTGAAGCACGATGTTACGTTTACATGGCAGAGCACCACAAACTGCTGAAGATCGTAGAAGGTTACCCTCATCTGAGGAAGGTGGTGGAGCGCATTCAGGAGGACCAGAGAATCGGCATGGCTGTCATATTCGGAAGTCATGCTAAAAATGCGGCTACGGATGACAGCGACATAGACATATATGTGGAAACAAAAGACAGAAAAATAAAAGCTGGTCTGGAAGCATTGGACAGCCGATTAAGCGTAAAGATCGGAACCTACGATAGATCCAACCCGCTTGTGAAGGAGATTGAAAAAAACCACGTCATAATAAAGGGCGTCGAGGAGTACTATGGAAAAACTGGACTTTTTGGGTAAAATCGGGGAAGATGGCAAACTCCAAGTGGTCGAAACCAGCGACGATATCAAAGACGCCCATCTGAAGAAATCCGAGAGCTATCTCTCCTCTTCGAAGATCCTCCGGGACAACGACAAGCTTGAGGAGGCGGTATCGATAGCATACTATAGCATGTACTACTCGGCGCTGGCCTTGCTTTTCAAGGCAGGCATCAAATCTGAAAACCACACAGCCACGATAATCGTGCTCCATGATGTTTTCGGGTTGGATAGCACAGACCTTCAGCAAGCGAAGAGGGAGCGGGTGGACAAACAATACTACATAGACTTTAAAATCACAAAGGATGACACCAAAAGGTTGATAACAAAGGCTGAGAGATTCAACGCCAGAATATACGACTTCATACAAAAGCTGACAAATGAGGACATCGACAGATATAGACAAAAAGTTAAAGGAATGATTGACACCAACAAGTGAAAGCTCCCTCCGGGTTTATTAGACAAAAGTCCGATTGAGTAGGATGCGTTGGCTGGTCTTGCTAGTATTGTTATGTGGCTGCCTTGATTCTGGTATGAACTTATCGTCCATCAGTGCTCAAGGAGGGAATACAGCCACGCCGGCAGAAGCAACAACTCCCCCTCGGCTAATGTCCGCTTATCGAAAGTGCTTTTAGTCACCACTATCCCTTTTTTGTATTCTGCTCACCCATAGAGTACTATGATTAAATCCGGTAGTTAGAGATAGTATACTATGATTAACTTCCAGATTAGTCCATATCAGTCAGCTCTTGCATAAACAATCCGGAGTACACTAACCGCGAAACACCCAACCCGAGAGTCCCATAGATATTCCTGTGATTAGGCTAGTTGACATTTGGATGTGTTAACCTTCTCGCATCACATGTCATCAATGTCGAATATGTGGTGCCCCTCTTTTCTGAGTTTATCCTTTGAATGTATCTTCTTTGCGATGATGCCCAATGCTATCTTGCGGCCTTTTTTCTGCCAATCTATGTGTTCGGCCTTCGTTAATAGGGAGTCTAGTATTCGTCTGGCATCCAGTTCCGTGAGGTTGGACCATTTGACCTCCACAAGGAGCAGGATGTTTTTGGTTTCGTCTAGGCCGATTATGTCTATTTCGTGTGAGTCTTTCCACCATCTGCCGATTGCGTATTCGCTGAAGTCTTTTCTGGTTTTCAGCCACCGGAGGCACATGTCTTCGAAGATAGACGCCACATGTTCGTTCAGAGTCGGCTTTATGCGGTCAAGGTATGTTTTACGTGGGTTTGTCGCCTCGAGGTAGGGGAGGTTATCGAATACGAACCTGAACCAGAAACGGAAATACGGGTCTGATATCTGGTAGATTCCTTTGCGCGATCTTGCGCCGTGCTTTTCAGTTAAGGGTACCCTGCGTTCGACTATGTGCAGGTCGGTGAGGACGGAGAGGTATTTTGCCACTAGGTTCCTCTGCTGGCCGGTGTCGTTCACTATGGCTCCGAGTTGCGTGTTGCCTTTAGATAGGGACTTCAGTATGGAAAAGTAGTTCCTCGGCTCATCCAGTTCTTCCCGCAGTACGAACATGGCGTCCTGGTTTAGGAACTCCATCTTCGGAAGTATCTTTGAGCATATGTTGTGCTCCAAGCCGAACTTGTAGTCGAGAAGCTGAAGATAAGCCGGCGTACCCCCCACAGTGGCATAGAATTCCACTGCCTTTTCCAGGGGGATGCCACCCATGAACTGGACGGAATCCGAGAAATCAAGGGGCGTGAGAAGCATCTGCTCCGTGCGCCTGCCATAGATGGGGCTCTTATAGCCGGCCAGCCGTTCCATCATCCGCATCGACGAACCACAGAGCACTATAACGTGGGCCTTCTTCTGGAACAACCTG
>JAZDIN010000048.1:0-14494 GCA_043804895.1 Candidatus Altarchaeota archaeon | reverse complement strand
CGCTACCTTAGTTGGAATGGTTGTATACTTCCTTGTTGTGATAAAACTTTCCCTTTCAGCGTCACCTGAGGATTTAGCAGCTGACCAGCTAATCATGGGCAAGATTGCATTGTGGGGCCCGCTCATCCTCATCGGTCTGGCGTGCGCAACACTGTCTTCCGCAATTGGCTCCCTCCTCATAGCGCCACGCACTATGCAGGCATTAGCCAAGGATAGGATTTTTCCATCAAAGACGCTGAACCACTACTTGAGCAAGGGAATCGGGGAAGCGAATGAACCGTCAAATGCAACATTTGTGACTGCTATAATAGCATTATTCTTCGTATTCATAGGCACCGTCGATTTCGTAGCGCAGATAATCAGCATGTTCTTCATGATAACATACGGCGCCGTATGCCTTGTTAGCTTTTTGCAGCATTTCGCAGGAAACCTATCCTACCAACCAACGTTCAGGACAAAATGGTATCTCTCCTTATCAGGAGCCCTCATATGTCTCTTCATGATGTTTCAGATGTCTCCCCTCTATGCATCACTGTCCCTGCTGGCTATAGGAGGCATATATGTCAGTATCAAGCAAAGCAGATCCAACGAATACGACCTCTCAGACATGGTCTCAGGAGCATTCTTCCAGCTAACCCGCAAACTTCGCGTAATGATACAACACCACCAAATGGAAGTATCATTCACTGGATGGAGGCCTTCCTTCATCAGCCTCTCATCAACATCATTCAAGCGCCTTGCATTATTTGACCTATTAAGATGGTTCTCACACTACTACGGATTTGGGACATACATCCACTACATCAAGGGGGAGCTCCTACAGGATACGAAGAGAACAGCCAAACAGGATTTGGAGGATTTAGTGAACATCGGACAGTCAAGCAAATCATCCCTATATGTCGACACCATCATAGCGCCCACATTCAAGTCTGCCGTAGAGATGATCGTACAGATGCCAGGCATATCTGGGATGGAAAACAATGGCCTTCTCATCGAATATGATGCCGAAGACAAGGACAGCACCAAAAACATTATAGACGCCTGTCGCCTAACCGCAATGATGAGTTTCAATATCTGCATACTACAACCCTCTGAGAAACGATTCGGCTATCGAAAAAAGATACATGTCTGGCTTACCCCTGAGGACTATCGCAATGCGAGACTTATGGCTACTCTAGCATACATACTGAATGAACATCCAGAATGGAAGGGATCCACAATTGAAATATTCGCCACATTCCACACAAATCACATGGACGACCACCTGCAAAAACTAACCACTCTAATAGAATCCGGAGATATACCGCTCTCAAAAGACATAATCCAGGAACTCAGATATGACGAAGAGGAAACAACCATAGAAGCACTCATAGCTGAACAATCAGCAGCCGCAGACATACTCATTCTAGGCCTTTCCATACCTAAAATAGAATCAGAAGGGGAAAAGTTCTTCAACAGGTTCAAAGACAAAGACGTCCTATACGTCAGGGCCGGACAGAAGATGATAATAAGCGAGCCAAAGACAGAATAGCCCCCTCTACATGTGCGATATCATTGCACCTTTTGTTCTTGTAAGCCGCTTGTTTGTGCTGGTGCAACCTAGGCCTGTGATTGATTTCAAGGGGTTTCAGGGTATAGATTCGGGGAAGATAATCCAGAAACGCTAAATAGGGCTTACAGCTTTTATTTTAAGGCGTTTTAATAGGTATGGCATTTCAGAGGGTAAAGTATTACACACAGTGTATAATACTTGCGAGTATTACACACAGTGTATAATACTTTCCAAAACACAAAAGCCATTAAACGCCTTTTAGAAGCCCTATAAGGTATATAGACGGCTTTTATGAACTGAATGCCTTATATATGACATTTGCCTGAAAAGGGCAAATCGAGACCATTTTCCTGTACGCCTGTCTGCGGCTTCTTGTCAAATGGGCGTGCCTTGGTACATGCGAAAAAAGTGCGGGTTAAGTGTGATATTGTCCTGAATCGACTTGTGGTTTCCTATTTATTTCATGACTTCATTATACTTAGACGGCCATTTGAGGCTTAATTTCCCTTTTGCGGGGGTGCCAGAGCTGGTCAAATGGGTAGGGCTTAGGAGAGCCCCTTTCTTTCTTCGTAAGAAAGAAAGGCCCTCGGGTTCAAAGAAAGAACATTCCGAGGCGTAATAGTAGGTTTTGAGAGACCCTATGTCGAAGGACTGCGCGAGTTCAAACCTCGTCCCCCGCAAAGCACCTTTTTCTTTTTAGAAAAAAGAATGTGGCTGAGACTTTGTCTCAGACACACACCCGACGCGAAGCGTCGGTTGTGAAACGTGCACGAAAAAGAAAAAGTTTACAACGAGAGGAGGGTAGGGTTGATAAGGGGATGCCGGTCCATTATGTCTGAACAACTTTTCCCCAACAAAGGCTTACCATGTTGAATAAACTCACGCCATGGATAAGCTTAAGAGGCTTTAGGTTCAGGGCGTACGAGGTCTTGGTGTTAGTCAACCTGGTTTTTACACCCTTCTGAGGTTCAGCGTCAACATCCGCGGATTCAACTGGTATGGAGTCCAACTTTTACTGAAACTGTTTTCGCCCTTTCTGTTCTACTTGTTCATACTACTCTGGGCTTATAGGGCAATACGAATGACGCAGGGCCAGACAAAGTTTAGGCCTCTCTCCGAGGTTATACCCTTCCGGGAGTATGCTGTCATACTCCTCCTATTCTTTTCGTATTGGTCACTTGCAGGTATAAGCGGCCAAGACAAAGTCGACTTGATACATATTGTCACGAAAGAAAACAAGTCTGATCTTCTCATATGGCTTGACGATAAAATCCTGGGTTTTCAGCCTTCACAGGCGTTAGAGGCGTATCTAACTCTGCCATTAGTCTATCTAATGTCTTTCGCGTACATCATCGCATACATACCATTGTTCCTCTATACTGTTTATACTTTGCATTCAAGAAAACGGTTTTATGAACTAGAGCATCTGCTAACGGCATTTGTTGTAGCCTACACAATCGCCCTTCCTATCTTCTTTATCGTTCCTGCACCAGAACCGAGGTATGTGCTAAACTACTCAAATTCAATTATCGACTCCGGGGAGGGAGTAATCCAAAAACTAGACGATATTGTTGTCAATCTCAACTCCACTCAAATGAACAGCCTCCCAAGCCTCCACGTGGCCCTTTCAACATTAGTCTTACTTTCATCAATGAGTCTCAAGAGGCACGAAAGATTAGTCGTGTGCGTGTTTGTTCTTTCATTATGGTTCTCTACGCTCTACCTGCGGCATCACTATTTTGTGGATATTATTGGTGGTTGGTTGCTTGCCGTCTTCTCCTGGCGTATGTCCAAAAAATTATTCCCACTACCTAATCACGACTAACTCTCATAACAACCTAGGCTATGTTTCAGAACGGCGCTAGTCTTTTTTCTTTGAATTCGTGTAGGAAGAATTGGTCTAATGTTCGTTTCAGGATTGATGGAGTCTTCAGGAGCGGGTGCTTCGGCGAGAAGTGCCTATGGAGGTGTTCGTAGTCCACGGTCTCTCCGCCTCTCAGTTTCACTGCCTTAAGTTCCATTTTTTCGTCGAGTATGAACTCTTGGATGTTGCCTGAGAATTTCAGTTCTCCGTTGGTTTCCTCAAGTATTGATGTCATCTTCATATAATATATGATGTTATCATATAAAAACCTTACGTTCCCTACTATAAACCACATTAAAATACCCAATACCTTAACATAAGGATGAAACCCCACATACACGCCACAGCCGACGTCTCTGAAATGGCTAAAATAGGCTCAGGAACGAAGATTTGGCACCAAGCCCAGGTGAGGGAAGACGCAACAATAGGCGAGAACTGCGTGATCGGCAAGAACGTGTACATCGACTACGGGGTGAAAATAGGTTCAAACGTCAAGATACAGAACAATGTATCTGTATATCGTGGAGTGACTATAGAAGACGACGTTTTCATCGGCCCTGGGGTATGCTTCACGAACGACATGTATCCTCGTGCAAAGGTCTGGAGCGAAGAGCGCGTCTCAAAGACTACTGTCAAAAAAGGAGTGTCAATCGGCGCTAACTCGACGATAATATGCGGAAACACAATAGGGGAGAACGCGATGATAGGGGCTGGCAGCGTCGTGACAAAGGACATACCAGACCACGCGCTGGCATACGGCAACCCTGCGAGGGTGTTTGCTTTCGTATGCAAATGCGGCGGGAAACTGAAGAAAAAAAACAACATAATACTCTGTATAGAATGTGAGACGAAAGTCCAGATACCGGAAGAGGTATATTTGATACTTGAGGAATGATACCTATAGCATCGCCAGACATAGGGGATGATGAGAAGAAAGCTGTCTTAGCAGTACTATCCTCTGGCATCATAGCCGAAGGCCCGAAGGTGAAGGAGTTCGAGCAGGCTTTCGCAAACTATATCGGAGTCAAACATGCGATAGCAGTATCCTCAGGGACTTCGGCTTTGCATGCCGCATTGCTGGCCCATGGGATAGGTTCGGGGGATGAGGTCATCACTACTCCCTTCACGTTCATAGCGTCAGCGAACTCGATACTGTTCACAGGAGCTAAACCACTCTTCTGCGACATTGAGGAAGACACCTATAACCTGGACCCGAATCAGATTACAGAGAGGATAACAAAAAAAACTAAGGCAATAATGCCGGTCCACTTGTACGGTCACCCGGCTGAGATGAAGGCTATCATGGAGATTGCGAAAGACCATAATCTATTGGTTATCGAGGACGCCTGCCAGGCCCACGGGGCGGAATACTCCGGTAGGAAGGTCGGCTCCTTCGGCACTGGGTGTTTCAGCTTCTACCCGACCAAGAACATGACCTCCTCGGAGGGAGGGATTATAACGACAGACGACGGCGAGGTTGACAGGAAGGCTAGGGGTATACGGCAGCATGGGATGTTCCGAAGATACTATCATGAGATGCTCGGCTACAACCTGAGGATGACGGACATAGCGGCTGCAATCGGGGTTGAGCAGCTCAAGAAGCTGCCGGAATACAATAGGAAGCGGATAGAAAATGCAGCATACCTCAGTAAGAACATCAAGAACAAGACCTTCACGCTCCCGAAGGTTAGAAGGGGGTGCGTTCACGTCTTCCACCAGTATACTGTGAGGCATAAGAACCGCGACAAAGTCGCTGAGACTCTCAAGGAGAAGGGCATAGGTTGTGGCATCTACTATCCTGTGCCGATACACCAGCAGCCGCACTACCTGAGCCTCGGCTATAAAGGGAATTTCCCGAAGACTGAGAGGGCATGCGCGGAGGTAATTTCCCTGCCGATACATCCGAAGCTCACTGAGGAGAACCTCGGATATATAGCTGAAACATTGAATAGCATATGATGGAATCACTGAAGGCTGCTGTCATCGGAGTCGGAGCCATGGGAGTCAACCACGCGAGAATATACTCCCAGATGCAGGATGTCCAATTGGTCGGAGTATGCGACATAGACAAGAAACTGGCATCCAACACTGCCGAGAAGTTCAAGTGCACTCCATACTCGGACTACGACCAGCTTCTCTCAAAAGAGAAACCTGACCTAGTGTCTGTCGCAGTCCCTACTCAATCCCACGCCAAAGTCGCGCTCGCATGCATCGAAGAGGGCACCTCCATTCTTCTTGAAAAACCAATAGCAGACACACTGGAGAACGCGAAAAAAATCGAGGAATCCGCGAAGGAGGCGGGGGTCAAATTAATGGTCGGCCATATAGAGCGGTTCAACCCGGCGGTCGTGGAACTGAAAAACAGGATTGAAAAAAAACAACTCGGTCGAATATTCTCAATGCACGCGACGCGCATAGGGCCGTTCCCTCACAGGATAAGGGATGTCGGCGTCGTGATTGACCTGGCTGTCCACGACATAGACGTTATGCGCTATGTGACCGGCTCAGAGGTTAAGCGGGTGTACGCCGAGACTGAGAAGCGCATACACACCAAATGCGAGGACATGCTATCAGGGCTTCTGAAGTTCGGAAACGGCGTTGTGGGCGTGTTGGACGTGAACTGGCTCACACCTGAGAAAATAAGGGAGCTTACGGTCACAGGGGAGAAAGGGATGTTCCAGGTGAAGTACATAACCCAGGAACTGACGTTCTTCGAGAACAGGCAAGCCAACGGCACAGACTACAACTACCAGAACATACTAATGGGCGTGACAGAGGGGGATGTGACGCACATAAGGATAGAGAAGAAGGAACCCCTCAAGGCTGAGCTAGACTCATTCGTACAATCAGTGCGCAAGAACACACCCACAACGGTCACGGGATTAGACGGCCTAAAGTCCCTTGAAGTCGCGCTCGCGATATCGGAGAGCGCGACAAACAACAGGGTGATACTACTGTGAAGGTTGCTGTAATCGGGCTGGGCAGGGCTGGCCTTCCGCTTGCCGCTGTCATGGCTGATGCAGGCTTAGAAGTTGTCGGCGTCGACATAGACCCGAAAAAGGTCCATGCAGTAAACTCTGGAAAGAATCACATACCCGAGGAGGCAGGGCTTGACGAACTTGTCAGAAGACACGGGGGCAGAGCACTTAAGGCGACCACTGACATAAAAGACGCCAAAGATGCGAAAGCCTACATCGTCATAGTCCCCCTACTCCTAGACAAAAAGAACAAGCCAGACTTCACACTCATAAAGGCTGCCTTCAAGGACGTCGCCTCAGTCCTAAAGGACGGCGACCTCGTAGTCCTCGAGACTACAGTCCCGCCGAAGACCACAGAGAAGCTAGTCAAAGGAATACTCGACAAGTCCGGCAGAGAATATCTCCTGGCATACAGTCCAGAGCGCATAATGACCGGCTGCAGCATATCTCGCCTTAAGGAATTCCCAAAGGTTGTCGGCGGGATAAACCGGAAAAGCACCGACGCAGCATATGAACTCTACAGCAAATTCTCACGCACCATCGTCACGGCTGATGATTCGAAGACAGCTGAAATGGTGAAGGTGGCGGAAGGCATATACAGGGATGTGAACATCGCGCTCGCAAACGAGCTCCTGAAAGTGTGCGAAGAAATCGGGGTTGACTTCTGGAGCATGCGGCAGGCTGCGACTCACCAGTACTGCAACATACACGAGCCTGGCATGGTAGGAGGACACTGCATACCAGTGTACCCGTGGTTCCTCATCAACCAATACAACGTCCCACTGATAAAAACGGCCAGGAGACTGAACGACAAGATGGTGGAATATTACGCTGACAAGGCGCTGGCAATAGCCAAACCTAACGGAAAAGTTGCCGTAATCGGGCTCTCATACAGAAGCGGTGTGAAGGAAGCCAGCCACACCAGAGCCCACGCCCTCATAAAAGCGCTCAAAAAAAGGAGACTCCAAGTGTTCGGAATGGACTCAATGTTCACTGAAGAGGACGTCAAGAAGCTGTTTAAAATCAAACCCCTGACAGACCCAAAACAGATGGACGCCATAATACTCGCAAACAACGTCAAAGGCCTTAAAACTGCCAAGGAACGCGTTGTAGACGTGAAAAACACGATGAGATGACCGGCAGCTATTTATTCTAATACTTAGTATAAACTAAGCCCAAAAAGATAACGCATGCAGTAGGGGGTGGGGTGTGGTCTGACATAAAGTTGACTACTCCTCCACCGACACACAATCCGGCTTACAACAACAATGGAAAAACGAACATCATTATTTGCCATAACACTACTGGTGTTATACTCCACAAGCGCAAGCGCTGCAGTGTTACTCAATATCTCAAACAACCCGGTTGACTGCGGCGAACCAGCGAAGGTGACGGCGATTCTGAGCGAGGGAGCCAGCCTCCTGCACGCTGACTTCTTCGTTGACAACTACAGGTTCAACACCAAAAACCTGAAGCCAGGCTTCACAGAGGTCTCAGCCTCAATGGACTCTGAAGACTGGGACCACATCAAACCTGGCTTACGCCTTGCGAGGGTAGAGGTGTACAGGATAGACAAACTTGTGGACGAAGGCTACACGGAATTTGTCGTTGGTGGCAGACGCTGCCAGCAGCCGGAACCAACGTCCACGACCACTATAAGACCGCTCACCGTAACATGCTCCTACAACACAGATTGCCCCCCTACAATAATTGGGACTCCAACTTGCGAAGGCAGCAACGTAACCCAGGCAGTCACATGGTGGAACTGCGATAACCCTGGGACAGCCCAATCCAAATGCGCTGAAATGTACGAGACTGTGACACTGGAAGCATGCAGCCTAAATCAGGTCTGTGAGGCTGGCAGCTGCGAAAACACGACATCAGAGACGACATCGACTACAACGACAGAAACCACGTCGACAACCACAACAACAGAAACCACGGCCACTACACAAGCCCCGACCACAACAACGCAACCCCAAAAACCCCCCTCAACATCCACGACACAAAAGCCAATATTCACTCGCACAAACACCAAACTCGACAGGATAATAGAACTTCTAGAGACAATACTCCAGGCAATATTGTTCTGGAAGTAAAAGCCTTTTTATACCCTCCCTACCTAATGGTGTCCACCAAAATGGCCTTACTTGACGTTGGCAGGGTATGCCGCAAAACAGCAGGAAACGATGCATGGAAGTTCTGCGTCATAACAGGAAAAACCGAAGGTGGCTTCCACGTCGAGGGAGCTGACGGCAAAAAAACCAAAGCGTCTGCCAGGCACCTTGAGCCGACACACTGGGTCGTCGGCGGGAAAAACCCTGCAAAGGAACTCGCAGAACTCAAACTAGCCTAAACAGGAGCACTTCTGATGGACGACAACATCCTGGTCAAATCCGAAGAGGACACAGACCCAAAACACGGCCGCCCCCCATCACAAAGGCCTATCGAAGAACACATACGGAAAGGAGTAGTCAATATAGACAAACCAGCCGGGCCCACCTCACACCAAGTCAGCGCATGGGTGAAGGAGATGTTCCGATTCAAAACCGTCGGCCACTCAGGCACCCTCGACCCAAACGTCACCGGCGTGCTACCAGTCGCGATGGAAGAAGCCACCAAAGTCCTGCAAGCCCTCCTCGTCTCAGGGAAGGAGTACGTTACCCTGATGAAACTCCACGCTGACACGACAAACAGCCAGATAAAAAAGACGTTCAGCTACTTCCACGGGGAACTATACCAAAGGCCCCCCCTCAAATGCGCCGTCAAAAGGGAGCTGAGGACACGCCATATCTACTCCATAAAATACCTGGAACGCGAAGGAGACTACGTCCTATTCACAGTCGACTGCGAGGCAGGCACATACATACGAAAACTATGTCACGACATCGGCCTCGTACTTGGAGTCGGAGCACACATGCAGGAACTCAGGAGAGTCCGAGCAGGCCCATTCAAAGAAGACACCATCGTAACCTTACACGACCTACGCGACGCGATCGAAACCTACCGTGAGAAGAAAGACGAGACGCAGCTGAGGAAATTCATTCAACCAATGGAATCCGCAGTCCAGCACCTCCCAAAAATCTGGGTGAAAGACTCCGCAGTCAGCGCACTATGCCACGGCGCACACCTCGCCGCACCCGGAGTATCCAAACTCACAGACAACATACACAAAAAAGACTACATAGCACTATTCACACTCAAAGGAGAACTCATAGGCCTCGCCAGAGCACTCGAAGACTCAGCCAAGATAATGGGTATGAAAAAAGGCGAAATCGCAGCCCCAGACAGGATAACAATGCACCCCGACACATACCCCCGACAGTGGACAAGCAAATGATATATAACCCAAAAACCTAAGTAAGAACATGACACTCGACAAGAAACTCCTGGACATAATGGCATGCCCGAAATGCAAAGGCGACCTCGCCTACAAGGACACTAAGACGGAGGAAAGCCTAACCTGCCCGAAATGCAAACTAAAATACAAAGTCGAAGACGGCATACCAATAATGCTAATAAACGAAGCACAAAAAATCTAAACCCAAACTTCAGTTTTATTTAACCCCTGCCTACAATAACAACCAACAACAAAGCAGGGGTGTATGCGACACTTCATGTCACGCACCCCTTCTCTTACGAATACAGACGAATACAGAGGAATACACAAAGCAGGGGTGGCAGAGTCCGGTCCAACGCGCAGGCCTGCTAACCACAAACGACAGAAAGTCTGTGGCCCAAAAGGCCCCTTGGGTTCAAATCCCAACCCCTGCGCACCCTTTCTTTCTTAAAAAGAAAGAAAGCGTGCACGGAAAGAAAGAACAAAGGGCTCGTAGATCAGTCCGGTAGATCACCACCTTGGCAACGGCGCGGCAAGCCGTTTGGCGGCCGCAGTCGACAGAATGGTGGGGGCCTCGGGTTCGAATCCCGACGAGTCCACAGAGCCTTTATCAAAGGCTCGCGAAAGGAGGGACATGTGGCCGAGACGTTCGTCTCGGACACACACCCGACCAAAGGTCGGTTGTGTTCGCTTCGCTCAGTCCCTCTGAGCGTGATAATCCCCCTTATTTTTCTTCGCAGAAACACATTCTAGACTATGTCGTTGACTGACCTGGTTGACGTGACACAGTATGCCAGGAAATACGGTCTCAAAAGAGAAGTGATAGGTCTTGCGAAAATCATCCCCCCAACAATTGACCTGAACCTGCCAGGGTTGATAATGCACGGAAGCGAAGCCGACCCCTACAACATCCTCAAATACGGCCTAGTCCCGCAGCAGACTGACGACAACAAAATAGACCGCGAATGGCAGGTATGTCTAGGCCTCAACTCCAAAAACCAGAATATCACAATACTGAAAGGCCTCTCAAGGAAAAATTCCGCAGTGAAATACTCAGGTTACTTCAGCAAAAAAGGGATAATCTATGTGATAGACGACGCGGTGAAAAAGCTCCCAGCATACCGTGAGTTCTGGGACCAAGGCAATGAAGGCAGGGGATACGCGTGGATAACCCAACCAATACCCCCAAACATGATAAAGGCCCTAATAACCGAGAACGTACCCCTTGCCGCAGCAGCAGCCACCGCAACAAAAACAGACAAACCAATCCTCAAACCAGACGGAACCTGCTACCAAATAAAACCCCTAGACTAGTCCAATTATAAGCAAGAAAAACCTAAAACAACAAACCGACGGGACCGTGGGGTAGCTTGGAATCCTCCCAGCTTGGGGTGCTGGTGACCTGCGTTCAAATCGCAGCGGTCCCATAGAACCTTACTAAGGTTCACGAAGGAGGGACTTCCGCTGACGCTTCAGTCCCTCTGACTGTTAGATGCATCGTCACATCAAATGTGACTTGAATTCGTTTCGGCGTGAACTAACTAAACGGTTCTGAGACTGCTTTAGCCTCTTTAAGCCTGTTTTTTACCCTCCTCGTTTAATGTCTACCATATGCCTGAACCTGATGAGGACTCTGAGGAGTTGGATGAGGAGTTGGAAGGCCTTAAGGCTGAGTTGGAGAAGGAGCGCGCCAAAAAGAAGCCCATCGCGCCGACTACCCCGCAGGCACAATCCAAGCCTCCAGAGCAGCAGCCAGCAAAAAATGATGAGAAGGAATTTAACGAGTTAAAGGCTGAACTTCAGAGGGAGAGGGCAAACCAGGGTATGAAGAAGCCCGAACCACCGCAGCCTAAAGCGATAACGAAACCCCAACCAGAAGAAGATGAAAAAGAGTTTGACGAGTTGAAAGCCGAGTTAGAGAAGGAACGCGTCAGGCATGCTGTGACCGTAACGATTCCAGTCAAACCTAAACCCGAGCAACCGCCGAAGATAGACCAACCGACCACTCCCGTACAAGCCAAACCACAGCCTGAGAAGGAAACCAACAAAACTACCAAACCACAGATATCCTGGTCGAAGTCTCCGGAACCAGAGGAAACCCAAGAGCCTGTAGAGAAACCTAAAACCAAGACTCCGCGAGCCTCACTCGAACCCCTCGAGGACAGGCGAATCGAGTTCGAGGAGCCTCGGCCGAAAAAACCAGGCGGCGCCTCCCCCCTAAGATACGCAATACCGCTCCTACTCATCATAATTGTCGCAGCCCTCGGTGCGACTGTTCTGCCTTCGCTCACGAAAACTGAAACCAAATACCAGTGCTGGGACGGGAGCTGGGCAGCTGATACGAGCCAGTGTCCCCCAGTAACAACAGCAACCACTGAGGCGACAACGACCTCCACAACAACCTCCTCAACACAAACCACTGAAACGACGGTAGTCACTCTGCCAGCCAAATGCTACAACAACAGCATGTGCGAGAAGGAGATACCCTATAAGCCGTTCTGCGAAGGCAAATACGTCAAAAACCCGGACATCAGACAGATGTGCATCCACCCTGGCGCTCCGCAATCATACTGCCAATACACCGCCATAGAGCCGCGCCTAGTTAAAGGATGCGAAGACTGGGAGTACTGCTGGCTTGGCGAATGCTACCCGGAATACTGCAGAAACAAGATAAGAGACTACGATGAAGGGGAGGAGAAGGTGGACTGCGGCGGACAATGCAGACCATGCAACAACACAGACGCACTCTGCAACACAAACACAGACTGCGGAAAGGACTCGTGCATAACCCCTTACTGCAATGTCGCCGCCAACCCTACAACCAACTGCACCAGAAACATCTGCACGGACCCCGGCACGCCACCCGCTAACTGCACAATCAAAAAAACAGTAGAAGTGCTCGAAGTATGCGGCTGGGGGAGAATATGCGTCGAAGGACAGGACGACTGCATGGAAGGGCGGGAGGGACAAGGAAACTGCCATGACTGCATACAAAACCAGGGTGAAGCAAGGATAGACTGCGGCGGACCATGCAAACCATGCGCTAGAATACCCTACCAATACGACACACTGAACCTGACAGCGACTGAGGAGGTAGACTACCAATCTTACACGCTGAAACTGGAACGCCTCATACGCGAGATAAACTGCTCAACAGGAGCTAACATACGCGTCGTAGACCAGTACGGCAAATCACAAAGCCGCAAAGTAACCTTCTACGAGAACGCCGAATACTACGACCTCAAATTCGGCATGCTACAAGCAGACACAAGCATGACCACCATCTGGGTGACGAAACAAATACCCCTCTAACTCCCTTTTATTCAACAAAAACCCTAAACATAAAACCCCCTCAAACCAGCCTTACCGTGGCTGGCGAATGGGCCAATTCGACAAAAATCAGTGACCCTGGACTAAACATCCCGGTGAAGACATCAAAAAACAGCCCGCCTCCGTAGCTCAGACTGGTGGAGCGACCGACTTGTAAGAGCCCCTTTCTTTCTTAGGAAGAAAGAAAGGCCCTCGGGTTCAAAGAAAGAAAAACGGGAGAATTCAGGTTCAAAGCAATCGGTAGGTCGGGGGTTCAAATCCCCCCGGGGGCTTGTATATTATTTGAGTATTTGGGAAAGCATTAATCCCCTTTTTATGGTCGTTTGCATTATATTCGATAGCAAACGTTAATTGATTTAACTATCTACTAGGTATGGTGGTCTAAGTGTTAGATTTTCGGCTGCTGGGAAAATGGGTTCATTAAGGGTTATAGGGTGAGGGTGTTGATGGCTAGAGTTTCAACTTTACTGGCGTATCTGTTCTTGGGCGTGGTTGCCTTACCCACTCTGGCTGATGCGCAGGGAGTTGGTCAATCCTCAGGGGTGGGTGTGGCTTTGTCCAGTGGTGAGCTTATCAACCAGAGTTTCGTGCACGACAATACTGTGGTGTTGTACCGTGGGGAGGTGGTGGGGCCTGTGATGTTCCGGGGTGAAGATGCGTGGGTTAACGTTTATGACGGAACTTACGCCATCGGCTTGTTCTGTCCTGCAGATGATGCCAGAAAAATAAAATTCTGGGGGGATTACAACAAGAAAGGCGATACCATCGAGGTTACGGGAGTATTCCACAGGACCTGCACAGCCCACGGAGGGGACTTGGACATACACTGTAGCTCCCTGACTGTTGTGGAAGAGGGTAAGGCCGTAACTCACCCGATTGGTGTGATTGAGCTCTTGACGGTGTTTCTTCTCGGGTTAATCGTGATTGTCCTGTTCTACGACAAGATTAAGGAGGAATACAGGGTGACTAAGGCAGTTATTAGCTCCCCCACATGGAGGATATTCTTCAGGATAAGGAGAAATATCATACCTGGTGTGGTTGCTGAGATTGCATTCACGATACTTCTGATAATACTGGCCGCGGTGGTCTGTGTGTTGGTAGCCTTGATTATGGGGTGGGTCCCGTGATTGACAGAAAGGACCTGAGGCTGATAGGCTATCACCTGGGAAATATCTTCCTTGGTGTCGGGTTGATGATGCTAGTGCCGGCTGCAGTTGCAGTGTTATATGGCGAATGGGATATGCTCACGGACTTTATCATCAGCATATACGTGGCCTGCATAATCTATTTTTTAGCTAGGAAATTTTTACACACCAACGAAACACTGCAGTTCAAGCATTCGATGGGCCTCATAGCGTTTGGGTGGGTAGTTGGTATGCTGATTGCGGCACTTCCTCTGTGGCTTAGCGGTTCGGTCAACTCATACTTGG
>JAZDIN010000047.1:0-21411 GCA_043804895.1 Candidatus Altarchaeota archaeon | reverse complement strand
AACGTTCACGAAAAAGAAAGAACAAAAATTTAAACCCACCCAAACATAATACTCAAACCAAAGCAAAAAGAAGGGCTCGTAGTCTAGTCCGGTTATGACGTCGCCTTTACGAGGCGAAGACCACCGGTTCGAATCCGGTCGAGCCCACTCGTATCTAACCGAAGCGAATGTGTATCACATACTCGCCGGATTAAGCGAGCCTCGTAAGGCTTGCGGGAATCCGGTCGAGCCCACATAGCCCCTTTCTTTCGTTCACTCCGTTATGCAGCAGCATACTGGTTCTTCCTCTGAGCATTCTTCGCGCAGGACTATCTGGGTGTCGTCGCCTGAGCATTCGTCTGAGCAGTAGTAGAGTTCGTAGCCTCTCGTCTCGCACCTGTAGTCGCAGTCGTTGGAGTATATGTTCACGCACGCGCCGTTGGTGCAGTGCTGGTATTCTTCGCAGGCTTCGACAACCTTCACCTGAGTCCTGCCGAAGCATTGTGACTGCGGGCTATCAGGGTTGTTGCACGCGTAGGTTGTGGTGTAGCGGTAGATGCTGTTACCCTTGCATTTGAAGTCGTTTTGCACTCCGCCACATTCTGATTCCGAGGAGCATCGTCTGCCGCTCATCGTGGTTGAAGTGGATGAGGTGGTGGAGACTGTGGAGGTTGAAGTGGACGTGCCAGTCGATGATGTTGTGGTGGAAGTGGATTCTGTAGTGGAAGTTGTTGTCGATGTCGTTGACGTCGTAGATGTTGTCGTTGATGTTGGAGATACGGCTTCTGCAACTTTGTATATGCCGTTCACGAAGTATGCTGGGGATAGGATGATGAGGAAAAACAGCAGGAATGTTGCGAACAAGACTGCGGCACCGAGTATCTCCTCTTCTTTTTCAACCATCTACAACATTTACCTTAGCAGGTGTTATATACTTTCACGCGGATAGGTATTAGGTATGGAAGAGGTCAAGAGGCACGTATTGAGAGTTTTAGGTGAGGCTGCTAGCGAGGAGATATCGCCTGAGGATTTGGTAAGCTCTCCTGTTTCTGATTTCGGAAGCCCGGTTGCGTTCAAGCTTGCTAAGAGGCTGAAAAGGAACCCTGCTGATATTGCCTCAGAGATTGTGGCAAAAATTAAGCCAGACAGGTTCATCAGGGGAGCCACCTCTGAGGGAGGGTACGTCAACTTCGAGTTGGACTACAGGGGAGTCACTGAGGTTCTTTTATCCGGCGGGGAAGCTTTCAAAAGGAAAGGTAAAGTGGTCCTTGAGCATACGTCAGTCAACCCAACCGGACCAGTGCATGTCGGCCGCATCAGAAACAGTTTGATTGGTGATTGTTTGAGGAGGATTCTCGGATTCTGGGGTTATGATGTTGAGACTCACTATTATGTGAACGATATCGGGAAGCAGGTTGCTATAATAGCTGCAGGCATTACAGGGGGGGTTGAACAGGACAGTGGACTGAAGGCGAATTATGGCAGTTACGGCCGACGTGGGGATTATGATATATTCTTCACTTACGTCGCAGCTAATCGGAGGTTTGAGGGGGATGTCGGATTCCAAGAGCGTGTGCAGTCTATGATAAAGGCTGCGGAATCAGGTGACATGAAGTCGTTGGAGGGGATAACTTCCGTTGCGAAAAGGTGCCTTCAAGGCCAGCTTGAGACGTTCAACAGGCTTGGCATCAGGTTTGACGTGTTCGACTATGAGAGCGAGTTCCTCAATGATGGCAGCGTAGGTAGGGTGTTGGATGATGTGAGGAGGGACAGCAGGTATCTGAAGAGCGAGGTGGGGGAGGGCTTGGATTTAGAGGAGTATGGCATAGACAAGAGGGGCGGCATGAGCGTCCTGGCGAGGGCTGATGGGACGAGCGTTTACTTGACCCGGGACGTCGCTTACCACCTTAGGAAGGTGAAATTAGGTGAACGTGTCATAAACGTCCTCGGCGAAGACCATAAGCTCGAATTCCAGGAGCTGAAGGCAATATTATCCGGGGTTTTCAAGATTGATACGCCTATCGAAGCAGTTCACTTCAGCTTCGTAAGCTTCGAGGGTACAAAATTCTCAACACGCAAAGGCGAGATAGCCACAGTCGATGAGCTTTTGGATGAGGCCATATCAAAGGCTAAGGCAGAAGTAGATAAGAGGAAGATAGGTGATGATAGGACTGCACAGGCCGTGGGCATCGGGGCGGTGAGGTTCCACATAACAAAGACGAGCCCTAACAAGCAGATAACGTTCCGGTGGGAGGATGCGCTAAACTTTGAGGGGGACAGCGGACCGTACGTCCAATACGCGCATGCGAGAAGCTGTAGGATAATTGAAAAATGCGGAGTTGATTTGGAGGAGATAAAGGACGTTGACTATGACATAACAGATGAGGAGGAGAAGAAGCTCGTCCTAAAACTCCTTGAATTCAGCGATGTCGTGGAATACGCTGCGAAACAGCTTCGGCCGGATTTGGTGGCGTCATATCTCATTGAGCTGACAGGAGTCTACGGCGGATTCTACATGAATTGCCCGGTCCTCGACTCAGAAGGGGGGGTTAGAAACCGGCGGCTCCTGCTCGTCGCGAAACTACGTGACACAATCAAAACAGGCCTTGGACTGCTCGGCATAGAGGCGCCGGATAGGATGTAGTTTTTATTGGACACACACCTATTAGTTATCATGAGACATTTTAAGGTGGCCTTACAGCCGCAACCTGAAGGGGGTTATTTCGTGCAGGTCATCGGCCTACCCAACTGTTTCACCGAGGGTGACACAAAAAAAGAGGCCTTAGAGAACGCTAGGGATGTGATAGCCTTGTATCTAGACTACCTTAAAGACGAAGGAATTGACATCTCAAAACTTGGAAAACCAGACATCCTAAGTGTAGCAGTGTAAAGTGAAGATGCCAGTAGTATCCTGGAAGGATGTCGTTAAAGCCCTGACAAAACGCGGTTATACCGTGCGAAGACAATCAGGCAGCCACATAATACTCCACAAGACCGACCCTTCGAACTCGATTCCAGTCCCGAAGCATGATGAACTTAAGACGGGCACATTACTTGCAGTAATAAAGTGCACTGGCCTGTCGAAGGAGGAATTCCTCAGGCTGGTTGAGTAGGACTTTGCAACAACCACACACATTATAAACACTGTTGATAAATCCTTATTATGCGCTGGCTTGCCCTGTTAGTCTACTTGACTCTCTTATGCGGTTGCTTGAGTAAACAGGAGAACGTGCAGCCTGCTGAGGTGAAGCCGATAGTGTATTTCAGCGAAGACTTCAGTTCTGGGGATTTGACGGGGTGGGACGTCGAGTCTGCCGGCGGCGGCTCCATAAGAGTCTTAGACAGGGAGAACTTCAGAGTCTACAAGGCTGTTGAGATGCGAAGCCAGGGACTCAGGTCAGCCTACGCTTCAGCCCCGAAGTTTGACATGGACTACACGAAGGACTATAGCGTGTCATTCAAGTTCATGGTCCCCCACAGAGAGAACTACGGTTATACAGTCTACCGGGACAGGAACATTGACATAGGACTTGAGTGGGCGTCCGGATTCGTGTGCGTCGTCAACGGCAGGAGGGAGCTCTTAGGGAGAATTGAACCGAACACATGGGGCGACATAGCCATCAACGTCAGGCCGCATTACGGGGAGTATGACGTCATGATAGACGGGGAATGGAAGAAGACCTGCAACATCAAGGAGAACCGGGTTGAAACGTTCATGTTCGGGGACACGGACCCCATGGACGGCGTATACGGCGACGGATTATGGGATGAGTTTAGGATAACAGACAGGCTCTAGTTTTAAGAGGATAACACAATAGTATATTATGGCTGAGGGAAAACACCACATCAGACCTTTGAAGAAGCACAAGAAGATTCATGTCCGCACCGACTGTGAGAAGTGCGGGAGGTTCGAGTGCATCTCAGTCTATGAGGACCAGGTGGAGGGCGCGGACTTCAAGGTCTCATTCTACGAGTGCCCGCAGTGCAAGAAGACTTTCTGCGACATATGCGTCGGGGAAGACGAGAAGGTCGAGTGCCCGTTCTGCCATAAGCTGAAAGCCAAAAAGGTCAGGCCGTTCGACATATACGTGTGCGGGGTCTGCTTCAGGGAATGGTGGCGAGAAGGCGGACTATGCAGGGAATGCAAGTACGTCTAAAGTCGTTCCTGCTGCCCGGTTATCTGGTCGAGGCTCATGTGCTCGTCTTTGTCTGTGATTGTGTAGTCTTCCTTTTCCATGAGGTTTCTGATATCATAGAATCTCGGCTCTTGCCTGAAGAAGCGGATGGCTATGTAGGCTTCCCCTCCTGAGACTTTCGTGAATTCAGCCAGGGATAGTATGGCCGTCTTCAGGCTCAGCCGGTCCTTCCTAGTGGTCTTGCACTCGACGATTATTATCCTCCCACACTTCAATGCGACGACGTCAGGCACGGGCTCCTTACGGGTTCCGCTGCCTGCAGCCCGCAGGCTAGCCCACCCGCGAGCCCAGAATTCGCTGACGAGCTGCCTTTCAAAACCAGCACCACGACTGTATAAACTCATTACAAATACGCGAGGGATATATTCAGCTACTCGCTTGCACCTCCCGTGTTTATTTGGCTGATTGACATTTCGAGCGTATTTGGAATACCGCAACCTTCAGGTTGCGATTTATTTCAAATCGAGCATCCGTTGTATCGCCTTCCTTGCGCCGTCTGCTATCTTCTCAGGCACCTCGATTCGGTGTTGCATCTTCTCCAGCGATTCGCGGATGTTTAGGAGGTTTATTTTTTTCATGTTTTTGCAGATTGCCTTATCAGATGAGGGGTAGAATTTCTTCCCAGGCGCCTCCTTGTTCATCCGGTGTATTATGTCCACCTCAGTGCCTATTATGAACTCCTTTGAATCGTTCTCTCTAACGTACTCTATCATCTGCTTTGTGCTGCCGATGTAATCGGCCATCTCCTGCACCTCCGGCGGCGTCTCCGGGTGCACGGTCAATTTCGCCTTCGGGTGAACTGCCTTAGCCCCCTCCACGTCCTCTAGTTTGATGTTGTTGTGGACAGCGCATATGCCATAGCGGGGTACTGCTATTATCTTCTTGTCAGTCCTCTTCGAGACGTAGTATGCCATGTTCTTGTCAGGTGCGAAGAGGATTGTGTCAGAGTCCATGCTGTTGATGACCTTGACTATGTTAGCTGAGGTGCAGATGCAATCAGCGTAGACTTTCGCAGCCGCTAAGGTGTTGACGTACATGACGACCTCAGCTTCGGGATACTCCTCCCTGGCCTTCCTGATGACCTCTGGGGGGAGCATGGCCGCCATGGGGCATAGGGCATCCCATGCAGGCATTAGGACGGTCTTTTGAGGGTTGATTATCGCTGCAGTCTCGGCCATGAAGTCCACTCCGCAGAATACGATGACTTCGGCGTCAGTCTCTTTCGCCTTCCTGGCGAGCTCCAGGCTGTCTCCGACGAAGTCTCCGATGTCCTGGACTTCAGGCACCTGGTAGTTGTGGGCCAGTATGACAGCGTTCCTGTCATTCTTGAGCTTTAATATGTCTTCGATGAGCTTTTTACTGTCCACGTTAAACCACATTAATATTACCCGTTGCACTATAAATTAGCTAGTATTATGGCTAAAATCGTCGTTGGCGTGTGCGGGAGCGTCGCTGCAGTCAGGACTCCTGAGCTTGTTCGGGAACTTGTAAGGCAAGGTTTTGAGGTTGAGTGCGTGATGTCTGAGTCAGCGCGCTGCATCCTCCACCCGTATGTCCTGGAGTGGGCTTCCCAGAATAGGGTGATAACCAAGATAACTGGGATGGTGGAGCATGTCCGCCTCCTCGGGACAGAAGGGGAAGCCGACGTCCTGTTGATATCGCCTGCGACGTCAAACACGATAAGCAAGATAGCTTCAGGGATAGATGACACAACAGTCACGACCATGGCTGCGACCGCCCTAGGATGCGATAGGAAGGTTATAATAGTTCCTGCGATGCACCAGAGCATGTACGAGAACCCGTTCGTCGCTGAAAACATCGTTAGACTGGAAAGCGCGGGAGTTGTCTTCGTCGGACCCAGGATTGAGGAGGGTAAGGCTAAGATTGCTGAGGAGAAGGACATTATCGATGCTGTGAAGAAGGCGGTGTGTTAGATGACATTTAACCATGAGCAGGGTAGGGACATTGTGTTGTATGCACGCGCAGTCATTGAAGGGAATTTCAAAGGCCACCGGCCGTTGGTCCCTGATTCACTGAAGGGAGTTTTCTCAGAGAAGAGGGGTGTGTTCGTCACAATGCACAAGAACCATGAGTTGAGAGGGTGTATAGGTTACCCTGAACCAGTCCTGCAATTGGGGTTGGCTGTTGAGCGAGCAGCAGTGTCCTCCGCACTGGAGGACCCGAGGTTCAGGCCAGTGAGAGCTGAGGAGATGGATATGGTATCAGTGGAAGTGTCCGTACTCACGAAGCCGCAGCTCATCGAAGTAAAAGACCCGAAGGAGTATTTGAGTAAAGTCAAAGTGGGACGCGACGGCCTCATAGCCGAGAGGGGGATGGAGAGGGGCCTTCTCTTGCCGCAGGTGCCTGTGGAGTTGAACTGGGATGTGGAAGAGTTCATCCAGCACACCTGCGCTAAAGCCGGACTCATGCCTGACGAGTGGACTAAGAAGGGCTTCAGGCTTTATTCGTTCAGCGCGCAGATTTTCGTTGAGGAGACCCCGCGCGGGAATATCGTGGAGAGGAAAATCAACGACCACAGCCCAAAGGCTGTGGTATGATCCAAGCCAAAGCAATAGCTTTGGCAGGACCCTTAAAGTGCAAGGCACTTTATCGGGTCCTGGTAGAACAGACAGATGCCGTAGGTATTCATCCACCAGTCAAAAGACTGTGGTCTGTTCTATCTTGGATCACCTGACTGAGACAAGAACCTTCTGCCCGTCTGCCAGCCCGTACTTCCGTCTCAGGTTGTGTCTTGCGATAAGCTCAAGGTCCTTCTTGTGGTGAGTCCTCTCAGGGAGTATAGCGTGACAGCCTATCTCATGATTGCCGACAGACAGTATCACCTCAACCAATTCAGCTTTTCCGAAGCTCCGATTATCTGACCTGAAGCCGCTGACATAGTCAGTCTTGTACGCAGCCAACTCAGGCTTGCCTCCTTCAAAGCGTATGTTGAGGGTGCCATAGTACGGCCTATAGCCCAATGCCTCCTCTATCCTGTCAGCGTACTGTCTCACATAATACGCCCCCTCACCTATCCCGGACACCACCTTCCCTTCGAATGCCTGTGGCGCCTTAGATTCCAGGAATTTTCCGATGTTAATGTGCATGCCCTTCAAGACTGCGACTCCCTCAGACGTAAGGTTCAGTGTGAATCCCCTCCCATTTTGCCTTCGCTCAACCCAACCCAACGACTCAAGCCCACGCAGGTAGCGGGAGGCCGTCTGCTGCGAGACGCTAAATAAGAGGCCGAACTCGGATGTTGACATCGACAGCCGGCCTGAAGGGGACTTCAGCCTCCCGGCCAGGCAGTAAAGCACGAACTCATATGATAACATACTCAGAAATAAGTAGTGATAGAATAAAAGAGTGAGTATGCTATATCAACCCATCCTTCGCCATATATACTGATGCCAGTGAAGTACGCAGGGGAATACACCCCTGGGGAGTCAGGAAATTCACCCACATCGGAGTTAGACTATAGAGGCAGGTTCCTTGACAGCATAAAAAAACTCAGTGAGAGGGTTAGGGAATCTCAGAGGATGGGCAAAGACGACGCCATCAAATCCTACAGAAGTATAGCAGAGGATATGCTTGAGCTCAGAAGCGGCATGAGGATACCGGTCTACGCCGCCTCAGTGGAAGACGGGACCGTATCAAGGTTCTATGTGAAATTCCTCCAGAGGAGGACACAAATGAGGGCGGGGGAAGACGTAGAAATCCCACTGTCAAAGATTATCAGTGGGTTGAGAAGAGATGACATTAACGAGATGTGGAATTCCGCTGAAGAGGAGGCTAAGAAAGGCGCAGGCGAGGGCATTTTCGCGTACCGCCTTAGAAGCTGGACTGAACTAGCCGATGCGCTCAAGAAGGCAGGCTTTAGGGATAGAGCGGAACAAATCGTAAAAACGAGGGACAGAATAGCAGACTTTGCTGCCTCCAGGGGGTTGGAGAGATTCAGGCACTGGGATGACCCCAACTTCATGGGAGAGGATGGGATCGCATTCTGCGGCATAAGCGAAAAAAACATGCCTGAACACTTTTTGGAGGTTGCATTACATGAGGGCACCCATATATGGGAACATAGGATTACTCGCGACAAATCACGGGAAGGTGAATTCTTGGAGAGGAGGACTCAACTGAGGAGTATGGGCTTCTTAGACAGGCTAAAAGATGACCTGTTGCAGAGCATATTCACTCAACTGAAGGCTGAGGGGTCATTCACTGACGAGGACATTCCACGTGCATTGGATGAAAACCAGATGGGCTTCCCTGTCGAGCTTTCAAATGAGACGTTCACCGGAGAAGGTCTGGCCTCGTACATGAGTCCGAAACTCATGCATGACCTCGGTCTGCAGCCACAGATTAAATACAAGGAGAAGAACCCCAGGTACTATGTGGGGATGTGTATGTGGGATTCTGTCATGAAAAAGGCGAAAGACAATGGGGTTACATTCGACCAAGTCTTAGGTTGTGTTCTGAAACCCTACACAAACGAGCACGGAAAAGAGGCCGTAATAGGGATTGTTGAGTTATTCCAGAACAGGGAGAAACTGGGGGAATTCATTAAGGAACACAGTAGGTAGTTGGTGTGTGTATTAGGCCCCACCATAGTGGCCCCTCCTGTCCTTAGGCGCCAATTCAGCAATTTTTCCCATCACGGCGTCGACCAGCCTCCTCCTAGACTTTAGATCTTCACCAGATAGGTCGAACACCATCTGATGCAAGTCAGATGGCCGCCCCACCTGGATGTTGACTGGGCCGCGCCTTGTTTTAGGGATTGTGTCACTGAACATCCCTGGCGGCAGTATCTCCTGTGCGCCGTCAATGTAAACAGGGTATAATTCGCTCCCTTTAGGGGAGTACCTGCTGACTGCCTCGAATATCACGCTTGAGCCGAGGCTACCCCTCATGAGTCTACCATCGTTGAACTCGCCCTCAGGGTATATTATCACAAGATATCCGCCCCCCATCAAGAGTCGCATGAAGTCTTTGATTGCCGTCAGATTCTGTGCCTTCATCTTCCTCTTCATATCGTCAGTGGCTCTTTCGACCATGGAGTCTGAGTAGACTTGGATCCTGTCAACGCCGTTGAAGAATACCTCCTCATCAGCGCCCCTGCGCGGTGTGCTTGCGATGTAAAGTGCTCTCCTGTTCAATTCAGGGTCAGTGTGGTCTAGCAGCGCATGGACCGCCAGGTTGTCGGCGTATGACCCGTGGTTGACTGCCAACACGACGTTACGACCGGAGTCCAAATCCTTTAGTATGTTGGCAAAACCTTCAGGGAAGTTGAATGTACTTGTGTCCCTGTCGATGACCGCCTTAGAGAGTATGTCGAATAGGTTGGCCGATTCAGGGATGCGTGGAGCAAACCCCAACTCACGTCGCTCATCAAGCGTCGCCTCTGCTATGCCATAAGCTCTTTTGTAGGAGTCAATGATGGCTGTCATTTGGTTAGGGAAGATTCCCATGGCTTCAAGCATAGTATTAAGTTTGTCCTGTGCTGATTGTATCGGTTCTACCAACTCTTTATGTCCATCAGATTCAACGCCAGACTTTGCTTTAACCTGCCCAAAAATCCGTATATTCGACATTTTGCTACTATTGGAGGTTATCCATTAGGCTACGTAAGTTAGGCACTACAAATAATTACAGCTCTATCCCCAATTCCCTCGCTATCTCTTCGTAGCGGTTCCTGATTGTGACCTCGGTTACGCCTGCGAGGCGGCCTGCTATTCCCTTCTGAGTCTGCTTGTCGTTGGTTATCTTCCCTGCAAGGTATATGGCTGCCGCTGCGACTCCTGTGGGGCCGCGGCCTGATGTTACTCCCTTCTCCCTGGCCTTCTCGAGTATCTCAATGGCTTTGGCTTCGGTCTCGCCTGATAGGCCAAGTTCGCTCGCGAACCGGGGAACGTAGTCCATGGGGGTTGCGACCGGCATCCTCACTCCGAGTCTCCTGCATGCGAACCTGTAGCTTCTGCCGATGTCCTTCTTTTTCACGCCTGATGCTTCCTCAAGTTCCTCCAGGGTCTTGGGGAGCTGATGCTTTCTCGATATTAGGTAGATTATGGCTGCGACAACGGATTCGATGCTCCTGCCCCTCACAAGCCCTTTGTTGACTGCCTTCCTATACCACATGGCGCACTCCTCCTTTATGTTGTTTGGTATGTTCAGGTAGGCGCACATCCTATCAAGCTCAGGGAGCGCGATTGAGAGGTTCCTCTGCACCGAGTCGCTCATCCTCGAACGCCTCTGCCATTTCCTAAGCCTGTAGAGTTGAGCCTTACGTTCAGGCTGTATCGCTCCGCCGCGTATGTCGCGGTCGTATCTGTCAATCTCAGTGGTTAGTCCCTTGTTGAGTTTCGCGAATTTCACAGGGCCCCCAGTCCTCGCCCTCTTGCTCTTCTGCTCCTCGTCGAACGCCCTCCACTCAGGGCCGAAGTCGAACATCCCCTGCTCAAGGACGAGGCCACAGTCCTTGCACACTAGTTCGCCGTGTTTGTAGTCTGTTATCAGGTTGGTTCCCTTGCAGTCCGGGCAGGATATGACTTGGCTGCCGCCGCTTTCCGACTTCTTCTCCTCGCTCATTTTAGACCCCCCATTAGTTTGTCGCCGACGTTAACTTTAGAGTTCTGGTTTAGTTTGACTATGAAGTAGGGTTTGTCGACTGACCCGATGATGTCTGACACGCTGCCCACCTTACCCTTGAGTGTGTATACGGTAGTGCCTATCTTAGGCGGTTGAGTGGCGGATTTCACAACCACCTGGTCCCCGACGATAGAAGTTACTTCCCCTGTATCCAAGTTGAAACACATCCCAAAGCGCATTGGAAACTAAGGAATAATATACGCAACCCTCATTTAAATACCCGTGTGCTTGGTTGAAAAAGGCAAAATAAGCAGTTATAAGGCCTTTTTTGTTTTTATTTTTAGGTTAGTTGACCGCCTCACGATATTTATTAGCCCCGCGCACAATCCTTAAGGTGAAAGTCACGCTGCTACGTTTGACGAACGACCCCGAGGGGCTGATAGCCTCAAGCGCGCGGGTATGCTACGCGTCTGAGCCTAAGACTAGAGGAGCCGACTCGAGGCTTGTCAAAAACCTGAGGGGATGGGGGCATCTGAGCACGTACGAGCACGCCAGTGCGACGTTCCTCATTGAGGGAGTTTCTAGGGCATGCACCCATCAACTGGTGAGGCATAGGATAGCATCTTACAGTCAGCAGAGCCAACGTTACGTTAACGAGGAAGGCTTCGAGTATGTTACGCCGCCGACGGTAGCAGGGGACAAGAAGATTAAGTGTAGGTTCGACGAGGCTGTGGAGTGCGCACGAAAGGCTTACAAAGAGCTCATCGAATCCGGAATACCGAAGGAGGACGCTAGGTTCCTACTCCCAAATGCGACAGCCACGAAGATTGTTGTGACCATGAACCTCAGGGAGCTGAGGCACTTCATCGAGCTTAGGACAGAGAGGGGAGCCCAATGGGAGATAAAGGAGATGGCCCAGCGCATGCTCAAAATACTCAAAAAGAAAGCTCCGAACGCATTCAACGACTTATAATTGACGATACCATAATAATCTCTGGTGAGAGGATGGACTTACTTGAACAACTTTGCAGGGCCTCCGGCGTGTCCGGTTTTGAGGGAAGCGTAGCTGATATAATGAAGAGGGAGCTGAAGAAGACGTGCGACGAGGTATCGCAAGACAGCTTCGGGAACGTCATAGGCCGCAAGGGCAAGGGAAAGAATAAGATTATGCTCGTTGCCCACATGGACGAGATCGGATTGGTCGTCAAACACGTTACAAAGGAGGGTTTCCTCCACTTCGTAAAAGTTGGCGGCATAGACGATAGAGTGCTTGTCGGGCAGAGGGTCGTCGTGAAGGCGAAGAAAGGCGATTTCACAGGAGTGATAGGCTATAAGCCGCCGCACCTATTGCAACAGGATGAGATGAAGAAGGCCATAAAACACGAGGACCTGTTCATAGACATAGGCGCAACATCCAAAAAGGATGCTGAAAAGATGGTCGAGGTAGGGGATGCGGCAGTCTTCGAACCCAACTACGGGGTACTGAATAAAGACCTCCACTTTGGGAAGGCAGCAGACAACAGGCTCGGATGCTATGCGGTAATAAAGGCAATGGAAAAGCTTTCCGTAAAGGGTGCGACAATCTACGCCGTAGGCTCAGGCCAGGAGGAGGTAGGCCTAAAGGGCGCGAGGGTAGCGGCATTCAAGCTCAACCCGGACTACTCGATAGCAGTAGACACTACCTTAGCAGGCGACAGCCCAGGGATAAAGGAGACTGAAAGCAGCCTCAAACTCGGGAAAGGCCCTGCAATAACCATCATGGAGGCCTCTGGGAGGGGAGTGATAACGCACCCGAAGGTTAAGGACACGATGATGAAGGCTGCGAAGGCTGGGAAAATACCATTCCAAGTGGATATACTAGAGGGGGGGATGACGGACGCTGCCATAGTATACCTGACAAGAGAGGGCATACCCTCAGGAGTTGTTAGCATACCGACACGCTACATACACGGCCCGACGGCTGTGTTCAGCATGGCTGATGTGAACAACGCGATCAAACTGACTGTAGAGACAGTTAAGAATCTATAGGGTATGTCAGACGTCAACGCGGCAGTAAGGTCTGTTCTATCAATATCAGCCGGCGCCCTATTCTACGCGGCACTAAATTGGGTACCAGTAATAGGGCCGCTATCAGTCGGAGCATTCACAGGATACGTTGTGGGAGGGGGGTTCAAGAGGGGATTCAACCATGGAATCTGCGCCAGCACGGCAGGAGCAATCCTCGTCGCGTACCTGCTTGCATCCTACAACATCCTGCCCACAACAGGCACGAACACACTCCTTAAAGCGTTCACAATATGGGTGCTGTTAGTCTGGAACATCACAGGAATACTTTTCGCAGGAGTCGGGGGAGGGTTTGGTGCTGTTGGCAAAGACCTGCAGACAATGATTCCAAAGGGCATACATGACATGATCTCGCCACCGAAGACTAAACCCGGCGTGAACTACATGATATGCAAAAACTGCGGTCAAGGCAACGTGGAAGCTGCGGAAACATGCGTGTCATGCAACATAAAGCTAAGATGAATAAGATTGCAACAATAATGCGAACGAACCTAACCCTGACCCTAATCTCAGCAGCCGCCTTCGCATTAAGCATCCCGGCAGGCTCACTCTGCTACCCGCTCGTGAAAGACAAGCTGCCAGCACTCCTGAAGATAGCCTTCGCAGGGGTAATGACAGGCACCACGGCGGAGATAATCGCTAAAGTCCTCCTCAGGAACATGACAGCCTCCCTTATAATTCTCGTGACAGGCGTCACGGTCATAATACCAGTGCTCATACTCTCAGCCAACGGATTCCTAGTCGGCCTCATACTCAGGTTCGCCCTGGACAGGGGACTTGACCCGGCTAACCTCGTTTACGGGATAACACCCCACGGGATATTCGAGCTGCCTGCCCTCTTCATCTGCGCAGCGGCAGGAATGCGAGTCGGATTGCAGGCTGTGAAATCAAAAGGCACCAGAGTGAAGGCCACAACCCAGGCGATGAAAGAGGCATCCGCAGTCTACCTCACAACAGTCATCCCGCTTCTCATAATAGCCGCCGTGGTCGAGATACTCGTCTCAAGGAGCCTGTTATACTGAATCCACACCCTAGTCTGTGTTCCCGTCTTTTGCCCGGATTAGCCGCAACTCCACGGAGTCGACCTTGAGTATGCCATTGTGCAAGAGTTCCTGCATCTGCGGGACTGTTACTCCGAGTGTGTGTATGTCGTCCCTTGAGTTGAGTACAATCTTCTTGCCCACCACCCGGTCCACTTCACCCTTGTCGAAATATATTCCACAGCTGCACTCATCCAATATGACTCCATTCAACTCTGCCCGCCTCATATACTGGCGGCATCGAGGGCACATGCGACTGCCTTCGTTCTTTTCAGCCAATTTGTGCTCGATTAGCTCGTCCTTTGACACCCTCTTGAGCTCGCCCCTGTCCATCCAGACGCCGTCGCATTTGGGGCATGAATCCAGGACGACCGTGTCCACGACATCCACATTCCTCTCCTCCATCTCACAGCCGTCAGCCGGACACTTAACCATAGGATGAGATATTTGTGCCAGCCATTAAAAGTCAAAAATAGAGGATAAGCGTGAACAGAATGGAAGAGATGAGTATGTGGTACTCCACACACCTTTTATAACCCGGTCAAGGCCAGAGGTTTACCCTATTGTCATTCATGACGTCGGGTGTTGTGAACTCAACAATTGTTGCCTGGCCGACTCGTGGTATGATCTTCAGGCGAACCTTCTCGTTCTCGCTGACGCCGGCTGATGTGTTGAAGTGAAGTTTTATGACGTCCCCCCTACTCAAGTAACCTTCCTCATAATCAGACCCCCTCTTTACGTACTCTACGCCGAATCTTCCAGTAGTAGAAGACACATCCCACTCCGTTGCACTTCCAGAGTAATCCATGCTCCACGTTAATGCCGAAGTATCAACCATGAGCACAGTGTTGTTAAGATTCAACGACTCACTACCAGCCTGCAACCTCACAATAAACTCGAACTGCTCCACATCATGAGTTGTAGTACCATCAGTCGCAGTAACAGAAACCGCCTCAACACCAGTGGCCACACCCTCCTCAGTCTGCCCACCAGTCACCAAAGCCTTCTGCTGCAGACTACCAGCAGTCGAAATAAGCACTGAAGCAGCAACAGCAGCAACCAGAATCACCGCAATGAAAATAATCAGTGTCCCAATACCCATCATACCCTTGCTAGCTGTTTTTCTCATGTGCCTCCTCCCGTAAGGATATATTTACTGATATATTGCTTATTTGCTTTTTAGGGTTTAAAAACCATATATCCCCTGTTTTACCCTAAACGTATACCCCTATAATAATCCGCCAACTTACCCCAGACGAGCTTTTAAGCCTAACCAATACCCTCAAATTCTGAGGGGTCTTAGAGGGTATGTCATTCAGCCAGTATAACCGTATATGTATTGCACGTAAGGTTTAAAAAGCATAAAAAAACTAACGTGACAGCATTGATTATACCCACCAGTACCATACCCGAGCTGAATCTTATATAACGGGAGAAAAAACACGGCCACAAGCCCCCGTCATATAAGCTTGAAACCACAATAGTTGATTGATTAATTCCCCCACCCAAAGGATGGTCATCCTATAGCTTATGAGAAAGATCGCACCGCAGATTACAAGGCAGAGGTTACTGATGGAGGGATATTATAGGATAGATGTGAGTAGGACGGTTATCGCGGATTACTTCCGTAAAATCAGTAAAGCTTTGAAGCTCAAGACATATGGAGAACCAATAATCTTCTCGCCAGGGGGGGCGGGTAGGGAGATTAACCAAGGCTATGATGCTTTCATCCCGCTCATTGATTCCGGAATTTCCCTCTACGTCTGGTCTAACGCCAGATTCATGTCCGTGATAATCTACACCTGTAAGAACTTTGATGAGAAAAAAGCCGTTGAGTTCACAAGAGAATTCTGGAAGATCGATAAGATAGAAACGCAGTCATTTTGACCCCAAGGGGGTATAAACCCATCTAACCACACCTAATAAGCCATCATCCAACCCAATTTAGTTACTTTTTATAACCGCTTGCGGAGGAGGAGTAATCCGCAAAAGGGTTCGTGCCCGTTACTATGTTTGTTTTGAAGGTAAGAACACCATTAACACTTGAAGGTATATTATTTGCTTTTATTAAATAATTTTTGCGCAGGGCAACCGATCTCTCTTTGCTTGCAATATTTGCAGGCTAAGGAGCCTCGGATAAATCCATTGCCAACAGAGGTTAATATAACCAGCAGGATAAGTAGTGATAAAATAAAAAAATTAAAGTTCATTATCAAGAGTGCAATTCCTACCAGCAGAGGGATTATGGAAACTAGAAAATCCGGGAGAATATCTTTCCATGTGATTTGGTCTTTAGCGAATTTCCTGCCATTCCCTTTCTTGAAGAATATTGCACTTAATTTTCCCTTACCAAAGGCACAAACCTTCCCATAGTAATAACAATTAGTGCAGCTTCTTCTCATTAATCTGACTTCTAATAACAGAACATAGAGCAAATATGTGGCTAACCAGATAGAGCCTAGTTGATAGAGTATATAACCCCCGACCATATACATTGCAATTGAATTGAGATTGGACAAGAGGACTATCCACAACGGATACTGTTCATAGCGCTTGACTTGCGTTGCCATATCCGAATATCATATTTGACTGTTTTATTTAAGTGCAAATCCCTACTTTCCCTGCCGGTACTCCATCAGCGACTTCCGCTCGAGGTCTCGGAGGGCAAGTATGACGTTCTCCCTCTCAGCCTCCTGGTCAGCCTCAGATATCTTCAAGGCCTCCATCAGCGAGTCCGAGATTTCCTTGATGGTCTGGTTGCCTGTCGCCTTATCCCAGATGTAGGCTACGGTCTCGTGGACGTTGAATGATTCCCCTTGGGGGTTTGTGAGCATTATATTCCCCCTCTTCGTCCTCCCGATACGCCCCAACTGCTTAGGATAACGCATAACAAATCACAACCGACTCAACATAACAAGGCAATACAGAATAAAAAATAAAAGATGGAGAGTTAGAAAAAACTGGAACCAAACTTATTAAATAGACAGGACCTTGAATAGATATTTATTTTTTCCCGTGGTACTCCTGCAGCGACTTGACTTCAGCCTTGGATTTCCTGGCCGCTGCTATGCCCTCAGCGGCCGCCTTTGCAGCCTCCAAAGTCGTCATGTACGGCGTCTTATACCTGATCGCCGCCTTGCGGATATATGCGGATTCATCGAGGCTTGGTCCTCCGGAGGGGGTATTTACTATCATGTCTATCTTGCGGTTCACTATGTCGTCAACTATGTTCGGGCGTCCTTCGTTTATCTTCAGGGCACTTCCGCACTTGAGCCCATGTTTTTCGAAGAATTTTCTAGTCCCTTCTGTTGCAACTATCCTGTAGCCGAGTTTATGGAACATCTTAGCGATCCTCATCGAAGCGTTTTTGCTATCTCCCGCAGCTATGGAAAACAGGATTGTTCCCTTAAGGGGAAGTGCATAACCTGCGGCCTCCTGGGCTTTGTAGTATGCTGTTCCAGAGTATTTCGCGATTCCCATGACCTCCCCTGTGGACCTCATCTCTGGCCCAAGCACAGGATCTACTTCTGGGAACTTGTCGAATGGGAACACAGCCTCTTTGACACCCACATGCCTAATCCTCTTCAACTTTGGTAGTATGTTCTTAAGCTTCTTCCCAAGCATTGCCTGGGTCGCCACCTTGGCCATGTTGAGGCCTATGACCTTGCTGACAAGCGGGACTGTCCTGGAAGCTCTGGGATTAGCCTCCAGTATGTAGACCTTATCGTCTGCTATCGCATACTGCACGTTCATCAAACCTTTGACCTTTAAGGCTTTGGCAAGGCTCCTTGTGTATCTTTCGATTGTCCTGACGTGCTTTCTCGGAATCCTTTGTGGAGGGATTATGCATGCACTGTCGCCGCTGTGTATCCCTGCAAGCTCGATATGCTCCATTATCGAGGGTATGCAGACGTCCTTCCCGTCGCTTATGGCATCAACTTCAACCTCTAAGGCGTTAGCGAGGAAACGGTCTATAAGCATGGGGTGTTCCGGATTCACACCGATTGCGGTCTGCGCATATTCCCTTAGTGTCCGCTCGTCGTGGACGACCCTCATTCCGCGGCCTCCAAGGACGAAGGACGGGCGAACCATTAGGGGGTACCCTATTTTTTTCGCCACTGCCATAGCCTCCTCTACAGAGGTTGCTGTGCCGCTTGTAGGCTGGGGTATCCTAAGTTTTGTGATTACCTTGGCAAATTTCCTGCGGTCCTCTGCGAGGGCTATACTCTCCGGCGATGTCCCGAGTATCCTGATTCCGTTGCGCTTGAGCTCTTCCGCCAGGTTAAGGGGTGTCTGACCTCCGAACTGCACTATTGCCCCGATAGGCTTCTCCTTCTCGTATATGCTGAGGACATCCTCGACAGTCAGCGGCTCGAAGTAGAGTTTGTCTGAGGTGTCATAGTCAGTCGAGACAGTTTCTGGGTTGCAGTTGACGAGTATAGTCTCCATGCCTTCTTGCCGGAGTGTGAGCGCGGCGTGGACACACGTGTAGTCGAACTCTATTCCTTGGCCGATGCGGTTGGGGCCTCCTCCCAGAATCATCACCTTCTTCCTCTTCGTCACTGGAACGGAGTCCTTTGCATTATATGTCGAGTAGTAATATGCGGCATCGGCGCCGCTGACTGGCACAGGCTCGAAGCATTCTATCTTTCCAGCAGTCAGTCTTTGAGCCCGTATAGCATCCTCTGAAACGCTGAGCAATTCCGAGAGGTAGCGGTCCGAGAACCCGTCCTCCTTCGCCTTAATGAGTATGGCGTCGGGGAGTTTTTTGTTACCGTACTTCTTTACCTCCTCCTCAAACTCGACCAGCTCCTTCATCTGCTGGATGAACCATATGCCTATCTTAGTCAGGTCATAAAGTTCCTGAGGCGAAAGACCCTTGCGGAGGGCTTCATACATGAGGAATATGCGTTCGCTCGTGGGATACATGAGCATCTCCTTCAGCTCTGCCACGGAGAGGTGATCGAAGCCTTTGGCGTGTCCCAGGCCGTATCTTTTAGTCTCGAGGGAACGTATGGCCTTCTGCAGGGCTTCCTTGAAATTCTTGCCAATGCTCATGACTTCTCCGACGCTCTTCATCTGCGTGCCGAGGACGTCCTTTGCCTGTGGGAACTTCTCAAAAGCCCATCTGGCGAACTTGACGACGACGTAGTCCCCGCCAGGCGTATATTTGTCGAGCGTGCCGTCGCGGAAGTAGGGTATCTCATCGAGGGTTATCCCAACCGCTAGCTTCGTGGATATGCGCGCGATCGGGAATCCCGTAGCCTTCGATGCGAGGGCAGAAGACCTTGATGTCCTCGGATTTATCTCTATTATGACGACACGGTCGTCGACGATGTTGTGGGCGAACTGTATGTTGCATCCGCCGAGTACGCCTATGGCATCCACTATGCGGTAGGACATCTCCTGGAGTCTTTCCTGCAGCCTTTTAGGCACCGTAAGCATAGGCGCCACACAGAAGCTGTCTCCAGTGTGTACTCCCATGGGGTCGACATTCTCTATGAAGCACACGGTTATTTTATTGCCCTTAGCGTCTCTGACGACCTCAAGCTCGAGCTCCTCCCAGCCGAGGATGGCCTCCTCCACCAGGACCTGGTTGACAATGCTTGCTGCAAGCCCCCGGGCGACTACCGTCTGAAGCTCCTCGACATTGTAGGCTATTCCGCCTCCAGTCCCCCCAAGTGTGTATGCCGGCCTGAGTACGACAGGGTAACCGAGTTCTCCAGCTATCTTCTCCGCTTCCTCTACTGAGTGGGTTATGCTGCTCTTGGGCATGTCGATGTTTAGGCTCTTCATAGTGGACTTGAAAATCTCCCTATCTTCGCCGCGCTCTATGGCGTCAGCACTTACCCCTATCAACTCGACGCCATATTTCCTGAGGACACCTGCCTTCGAGAGTTCGGATGAAAGGTTTAATCCTGTCTGGCCGCCGAGGTTAGGAAGAAGAGCATCAGGCTTTTCCTTCGCGATTATCTTCTCCAAGTATTCGATGGTCAAGGGCTCGATATACGTCCGGTCAGCCATTCCCGGGTCAGTCATGATAGTAGCAGGGTTGCTATTGACGAGGACCACCTCATAACCCTCCTCCTTCAAAGCCTTACAGGCCTGCGTCCCACTGTAGTCAAACTCGCATGCTTGACCAATCACTATCGGCCCGGAACCGATAACAAGCACTTTTTTAATGTCTGTCCTTGCCGGCATCAGAGTCCTCCAAACATGGTTTTTACCTTTTAGAGGACAGGGTTAATAAACGATTTCAGAAGGTGCCATTGATTGGAACTATTAATGCGGGGGGGATTATAACGAGCTTCCGAACCCGCGAGTCATCAAATTGTTATTTGCTATATTTAGGGCTGTATAAGCCTCGTTTGTTCGAGCCTAATAGGCCTGCTTTGACGAGTCTTTTACCGGCCTTGTTTAATCTGCGGGCGGTTTTGCCAGTTATGAGGGAGTAGTGCCTAACCTTGTCTAGACTCTCTCCTATGAAATCGAGGTCATCGTCTGATGTAACCCAGCCTATGTTGTCGAACACACTCAGGTCCAGTGGTCGGGAGTATTCCCTCAGGGTCTTCTCACCGGCAGTGTTGAAGTATAGGTCGAAATAACTCATAGCCAGCTCCCTAAGGCTCCGATAGACCGGCTCCCTGAACTCCAAGACCGAGAAGTTGGACTTAGATATAGCCCCCCACAGGCCGCCGATTCGATAGACCGCCAAGGTGTGGTCGTCGTCGTTCACAGCCCTCAAATCCATAAGAAGCGGCCACATCCCATGATACTGTAGGCAGGCTGCTGCGAATAACGCGCCGTCGAAGCAATCCGCCTTCCGGTTGTTCAGCACCCAAAGAGGAGAACCGGACTTGTCGCTGAGGTTGTAGTCCAAGCTTGATATGTAAGCCTGTATCTTCCCAGGAGTATCAAGCCTCCGAAACACCCCCCTCAACTCAACCAAACCAACACCAGCCATACAACACCCTCAATGTAAATCATCCCAGACATTACAAGTTTAAAAAATATCATGCGGGGGAAGGGCATGGTTATCAGAGTGACCTTTTTACATGAACCCGCAACATCTCTTTATGTTGCGAATAAATACGAATTCGTAGGACAATATAATAAATGAAAATTGAGCCTATCTTCGCATTATATCTTGGCTTGTAAGAAGAATGGCTTCAATCTTGCAATTTCATTGAGAATTGGCTTGATGCCATCTACTTCTTGTATCCGATATTTCACCATGTGATTTCGAATACCTTCATTCGGTGCCATATTGTACTCTAACTTAGGGGCAAAGATAGGGATCTTCTGATCATTGGCGATCTCCATTTGACGTAAAGCTCCCCCCTTATTCTGGCTTGTCACAACCAAGACTGAATCAGAGATACCGGAAGTTATGCGGTTCCTGGAGGCTAAGGAAATAGCAGTCCCCTTGAACTCTGGGGGGTGCTCACTGACCAATAGCCCCTTCTTAGATATTTCATTGAAAACTTCAGTATGTTCAACGGGGAAATAGTTGAAGAATCCAGACCCAAGTACACAAATAGTAGAAC
>JAZDIN010000046.1:0-3158 GCA_043804895.1 Candidatus Altarchaeota archaeon | reverse complement strand
GGATTCCATCGGTGCTGAGATGATATGCGACTCAGTTGGAGAAGCGATTGCGTATTCCTCCGACTTAACTGGCAGGAAAATATCAAGCGATGATATGGGCTCTATGGTGGGCTTCAGGGAAATCCAAGAAGTTGAGGGTGTAGTCCCAGCGTACATGGAGTTACTGTCAAAATACTCCCTTGTGATGGGCATCGTGAAACCCTCCCTGTTCGACGTGTCGGAACTCGCATACTATTACACACGTGACAGGCTGGACTCCGTCCCTCGCAACGAACCTATGCCGACTCCCCGGGAAGTCCTCGGGTGGGTGAAGCAGACGGGGGAAGTCGAGAAATACCTTAAAATTGATGAAGATGAGCGCCTTTCAAACATTGCTGGGTTAATGGTTGCTGAGCTTTTTCCAGCAGCTAATGTGGTGCCTTCCAAATCAATTGATAGCGAAGAATATGTTCTCAGACTCAAGCCGCATGCTAAGGAACTGTTGGGGATAATAACCGAACACCAGAGCGCATATTCCACAGGCGGTCCAGAAAACACCTCCTCGATTCGTGATATAATAAGCTCCTATGTGGGGTTTCGCCTGTCGGAGAGTCCTCCCGGCCAAAAACCAACAGGAGAGGACCTGTTATCTTGGCTCTGTGACACCGAATCATTCAAGGGGCATTTGAAATCTCTCAGAGAAAAGAATCAATAGCCGCTAACAACCTTCCCTCTCAGGTCGTAGTATGTGGCCTTCTTTACTTCAACTTTGACATTCTCGCCTAGTTCTCCGTCTTTTATCACTATCGGCTTGTACCAGTCGTTGCGGGCTGTGAATGTGCCGTCGACGTTGGCCTCCGACACTAATGCGTTCCCACACCATCCAATCCATTTACTGTTCCTCCCCAACCCGACACTTTTGAAGACCTGACTCATAATTCCGCTCCTCCTCTTAGTCTCCATACCTGGGTGTTGTTTCAGCTTCGCAGCCTTCGTCCCAGGCCGCGGCCAGTATCTTGACACGTTCAGCACATCAGGCTTCACCTCCTCCACCAGCTCCACGGTGTTCCTGAAGGCCTTCTCATCCTCTGTTGGGTATCCGACTATCACGTCGGTTGATAGCGTCACATTCAATTTCCTGAAGGCGTCCACCACAGTCTTGAATTCTTCCACCGTGTACCTCCTTCCCATGTCCCTGAGGACTCTGTCGTCTCCGCTTTGCACCGGCAAATGCAGGAACTTGTAGATTTTATAATTCTCATACGCTCTGACGAGTTCGTCAAGCATCCCTCTGGCGTGGTCCGGGTTCATCATCCCGACCCTAACTTTGAAGTCTCCGTCAACTGACACGACCTTGTCAAATAGTTCAGGCAGGCTGCTGCCTATGTCCTGGCCGTACGCTCCCGTATCCTGTGCTGTAATCCAAATCTCTCTAGCCCCCTCTTCGACATAACCCTTCACTTTATTCACAATCCCCCTGATAGGATACGATTTCAGCTCGCCTCTCGCAAACTTCGTTTGACAGTAGCTGCAGCCTCCGAGGCATCCCTCGCATATCGGTACAATCCCAACCACCGGATTCTCCCTAATGCAAGGCAACGTCGTCTTGTCTTTCCCGCTGGCGATGTTAACATACCTCTCCCCCCTCACAGCACACCTGACAGCCTCGACAATATCCTCCGTATTCACTCCAACGAAAGAGAAATTCGGGAACTCATCGACTATCCCCGGCCGCGCAGGCGGTATGCAGCCTGCGACGACCACAGCTTTACCCTCATGCCGCAACTGCCTCAACCTCTTCAGTATCTTGTTCTCGGTCGGGGACTTCACAGTGCACGTGTTGACAACCACGACATCAGCTTTATCCAACCCACCAGCCTTTAGGAGGCCTTTTATCGCCTCACTATCCGCCTGATTGACCGCGCACCCGAATGTGAGGATTTCCATACCTTTATATTACCGTACTGCGGGTTTTTAACATGCGCTGGCTGATTGTGCTGCTATTGGTCCTCGTTTCAGGCTGCATTCTACCGACTACTGTGAAGGAAAAGTACGTCTGCCCCGACGCGTGGCTGGTCGACTCACCAGAAGGATGCAGCAGCCATCAGATTCAGACACCCAAGTGTCCGGACTGCGTTTGCCCCACATGTGAGACGAAAGTAGAGTACGTCTACGTGAACTCCACAGCTCCGTCAACCTCAACAACCCTGGCAGTCAATGATGCCTGCGCCAAACTCGGCTGCCCTGCAGGAACAAACTACGTGGCCAGCAAGAGCAGCACAAAATATCACCTATGCGCCTGCCGCTCGGCTAAGACCATCATGCCAAAGAACATCGTATGCTACAAGACCCAACAAGAGGCCGAGGCGGGCAAGAAACAACCCTGCTCGATATGCATGGGATAAAATCTACCCCCCACCTTTTTTCTTTAGTAGCCCACGTAAATCTATTCCTGTTTTCTCAGCGATAATATAATCATTTCTCCTCCTCTCAGCTATCGGCCTTGCGATTATTGCGGTTATGTCCCCCCATATATTCGCTGTCTCAGCCCTGGCTATCTCGTAGTCGCTGTCAGACCCGCCTGAGCTGATAGTCTCAAGTCGTTTATCCCAGTACCCTATCACACACTTAATTACAGGTTCATAACCCTCTTGGCCGAATGTCTCCAGAAATTTTCTTGTCTGCAGTATGGCAGAGTCTATCTGCTTGTGTGTCGTAGCCTCCAGTGCTGTCGTATCCCCCCACTTATGACTGACCCTCCCCATCCTAGTCACATTACCCTTGACTCGGCCTACGAGTCCTGTTATGCCGCGAGAATTCATAGTCTTTGTGGTGTATTCGGCTGCTTTATCCCAAGCATCCGGGTAGTTCTCGCGTATGGACTTTATGACTTCGTCTGCGCTCTCCCTCCACTTCAAAGGGTCTGTGGTGAATTCAGGCACCTTAGGGTACTTCCTCTCCAAATAATCCTCCTGTGGTTCAATGCTACCCCCACTTTCATCCGGAGACCACAATGTGCTCATTCCTTCAGTCCATCATCAATTTTTTTGGGTAGGTCTGTGTTGTCTTCCCCACCCATCCTTTGTGCTCGCATCTTTCTCAGGTCCTGCCCTCCTTCGTCACTCCCACTTCCGGTCGCTGCTAACGCATTTCGTCTTGCGAGTATTATTGTGACATAA
>JAZDIN010000045.1:0-22055 GCA_043804895.1 Candidatus Altarchaeota archaeon | reverse complement strand
TGGCAGCCTTTCTTTGACCGTTTTCCAGATTACGTCGTAGTCAACCCCAAAGTATCCGTGGATTATTTTATCCCTTGTCTTGGCCATGTCCGTCCAGGGTATGGTCTTGTTTTTCTGCCTGATTTCTAGGGGTATGTTCTTGGCTGCCTCGCCGATTATCTCCAGTTTTCTCACAACGGCGCTGGATGTCCTATCATCTGCTTGGAATTCTGGGTAACTCATCCTGTCAACGAACTTTTCTGTCTGAGTGATGGCGTCCAGGATGTCTTTCACATATAGGCTGTGCTTTCTCCTCATATAATCACTGCCTCGGACAGTATGTTCCTCCGAAGTTCAGGTCTAATTCCGCCTTTTCTCACAAGGTCTACTTTTCTGCCGAGCGAGCGTCTTAGGCTGTTCTCCAACCTGATAAGTTCGAACAGGTCAGGAGTTTTGGTGAAATCCACGAGTATGTCGACATCGCTGCGCCTATTCTGCTGCCCCCTCACAAAAGACCCGAAGACCCCAATCTCACTAACTCCATATTCCTTATGTAAACCTTCCTTCCGCTTTTGGAGTATCCTCCTAATCTGAGTGATGCTTTTCATCAATATCCAATCAATATATTGGGTGTATAAGGATATAAGAATTCGGGGATTACATGCAGTGTTTGGCAGTGGACCCCTAGCCATCCATACGTATCCCAGATAGGCTATGGAAGTATCCCCCTCTAAACCGAACATTTTGTTCTAGTCCCGATGCGGGCGATATCAGCTGATTAGAGAGTATATGGGGTTTATAGCGGCTATAGCTTGTGCTGTTAAAACCCCCTCTGGGATTCGAACACTGTGTTCTGATTCTAGGGGTAAGATATTGAGGAGTAATGGTTATTCTTGGTAGATTGTTTTTCTGTGTCCGATTTTGGTCACATAGATTAGTTTTTCGTTTTCGATGATGTCTGCTATTGCCCGATAGTCTCCGACTCGTATCCTGTAGTCTGTTCTGCCTTCTAGCCTCACCCAATAATGGTATGGGTCTTGTTTGGATTCAATTATCTTCTTGTATACTCTGCGAGATATGTCGTGCGGCAGCTTCACTAACTCCTCTGTCGCATCTGTGTCAAACTTTACCGTGTACTCCTGTTTCACTTTAAGCCCAGCATCTTGGCAACTTGCTGTTCACTGTAGAATTCTCCATTCCGTAGTCTTTCTCTGGCTGCCTCTATGTCACGGACTGTTTGACTGCTTAGTTTAGGGTCTTTTCCCACGGTCCTGGCTATATAAACTAGTTTCTTTACTATTTCGTCATAGCTTTCGTTTTTGTATTCCCTAAACTGGTTCAACTGTAATTTCGTCTCACCATAGAGCTTTATCGTTGTTGTGTCCATGTAATCCCTCAGATAGTACTCCTAAGTATACATGGGGATACCTAAGTATATAAATACTCCTAATGAGTATCCCCGCCATAACCGAACAGATTGTTCTAGTCCCGATGCGGGCGAAGTTATCAGAGTTCCGAAAAAAGGAATGATTTTATAGAAGGATGCAGCACTCCATATCCGATGGAGAGACCGATATACCCCAATAAGACGACGGGATACCAGTTTAGGACTACTAGACTAATTTTTTATTATAGAATCCGTTTGAGAGCTTTTCACTGTTATTTGAACGTTTATATTAGTCTAACGTGTTAATGCAATATTCTCTGGTTCCAAGATCAGAAATTCCCCCACATTTATTGATTTCCTTTGATTTGAAAGCAGAAAGAAGAAAACAATGGTCTCTTAATCTTGGTAAATAAATCTTGTCACAATCCTCATACTTTTTCTGGTCAACTATCAGCAAATCAAAGCATGTTTGTTTTTCCCCTTCATCTGAAAGGTTTGAGCAAAAGTCTTCAGTCAAATTGATTTCGTGCATATATCTTATAAAACAGTCAGAAAAAGTTCTGTAATAGTTATATCCACCTCCAAAAGAAACGTTTGAATAAATCTGCATAGAGTCAACAAGGCCGGCTAAAATTTGCGGTTTAGGGTAAAGCTGTAAATTATTCCCCTCAGCATTGTAATTGAAATTGCAAATCTGAAAAGATTCGCCATTTTCGATTATCCCCCCAAATGAACTGTGAAAACATCCAGAAAAACAGTCCTGTGGGGGGCCATAAGAAATTTCAACAAGGTCAATTTTTTTGTCTTCAAACTCAAACGATTCAGTCCAACAGCTCCTTACTTCTTTAAGGTCTGCCTCTTGAGTTATTTGTTTGCCGGCATCTTGGTTAAGGAGGGGCTGATCAGAAACAACAGCAACACTTTTAATACACAGGCTTTCAGGAAAATCTCTTATATCTGCTTCACCCATTTCTTCACAAAACTCTAGTGCCTTTTCAACAGTTATATTCCTGTCCCTTAAAAGGATTAGTGTCAGACCATACTTGCAAACGTATTTTGATTTTTTCACCTCTATTTTGTTACATAATCTTATATCCTGATTCAGCCTTGCTATTTCCGTATAGCACTCATCCCTTTCCCCCCCTTCAAAATGATCACAGTAGGATAAACTCTTCTGCTCCTCTTCATCTGCGATAATATAACAGGCATTTGGCGGTACTTCTTTAATCGACTCTCCCTTGCGGATAATGTAGCAAACAGTTGAAGTTGTGGGGGTGAGGGTAGTGGAGGAAACTGCGGGTTCAGGTGTTCTTATTGTCGTTGTCTCCTCTATTTGTGAAGTTATACACCCGCACACCAAAAACAGTAAAAATAAACCACCTAGTATACGCAACCAAACCACCATCTCATCTACAGTATATGAACAGGGGTTAAAACCCTTATTCCCCCCCTCCTAAAAGTACGCCCCTTTAAACCGAACATTTTGTTCTAGTCCCGATGCGGGCGAAGCTAGCCAATTCGCAGTTATAATGTATCCATGGGCGTTATTCTTTATGTTGTCCGAACACCCGTAGGGGATTGAACACTCTGTTCTATCTGTAGTCATATACCTGTAATCATATTTAAACTTGTAGTCATATAGTGTTATTGATGCACATTGAGGTTCAGAAGCGCGGCGGGAAGAAGTTCTATTATGCGGCTCATTCTTTCCGTCACGAAGGCAAAGTTAAGAGGCTGAGGAAGTACCTCGGAGTCAACCTCACCGAGAAGGAGGTTGCATCGTTGCGGCCTGCTGCTGAGAAGGAGCTGATGTGGCAGGCGCAGTCGTACAAGAACATCCGCGACCCCCTGAAGACTGTTCTGTCCCCTCAGGAGATGGCATCTATCAAGTCCTTGGTAGGAAAGCACGACATCAAAATAAGCCATCTGTCTGAAGAGCAGTGGGTTAGGTTCACGGAGCTTTTCGCATATGATACGAACGCAATAGAAGGTTCGACTGTGAATTTAGCCGAAGTTAAAGGTATACTAGAGAATGATAAGTGGCCTGACAAAGCCAAGGATGAGATTGCTGAGACGTATGGAGTATCTGACGCGGTCAAGTTGGTTAGGGAAACGAAGGAACACCTGTCAATCGAATTGATGACGGATTTGCACAGGATTGTCTTCAAGAACTCCAAGAGGTTCGCAGGCAGGATGCGTCCCCCAGGAGTGGAAGTAGTTGTGAAAAACAGGCTTGGAGAGGTGGTCCACAGGGGCGCACCGCAGAATAAGGTGTTGAGTCTTCTGAAAGAGCTTGTTGAGTGGTACAAAAAGAGCAAAAACAGGTATCACCCCATTGTCCTTGCAGCAGTCGTCCACAACCAATTCGAGAGCATCCACCCGTTTGAGGACGGAAACGGCAGGGTCGGAAGACTACTAATGAACAACATACTGTTGAAACACGGACTACCTCCAGTGAATATTGAAGTTAAGTCCGACAGAGAGTACTATTCCTCCCTCCATGCATATCAAAAAGAGAGCAACATAAGGCCGAGCATTGACCTGATGTTAAGATCCTATGATAAGCTAGGAAAAAACCTTAAAGACATATGACTACATACCTTGGAAGTGTAGTCATATAGAAAGTTTTCCACACTTAAACTGAACAAACTGTTTAAAACCCGATCGGGGCGAATTTATCAGGGTACCGAAAAAAGGAAAGATTATACTCTACCCCAGATTTATGGTGGTAGATGAGACAATCGCAGGTCTTTTAACTAATCCGATGATATATATACTATACATTGGAGGTTCAAAAGATGGCTAATCTCTTGACTGGGGCGGTAATAGTGTTAGTTGCTATTGGCGTGGTTGTTTGGTTCGGGGCCAAGTGGCCGGACACGTTGTCGACTGCCGCAGTAGGCGGAAAGGGTATACTCGTGGGCCCTGCAAAACATATGTGCCACTTCTTCTATAAGGGCTCAGATAGTCCTAATTCAGCAGATGTTAGTAAAATTGCAGGTAGTCGGGAAGTGATTCAATGCCCGATAGGTCTAGGTCAGACCTGTGGGGCTAGTGGGTTAAACCTCAACTATCAGAACGGTGATTGTAATTGGAGATACGACCCGAACATACAGGACTATCTTGTAAACGCCTGTGGCTGGAGCCCGTCGGCAAAGGCGTGTGTTGGTGCTGTAGAATGTGTTGACTCTACCGGTTGTGGGGCAGGTAATGCCGGCAACAAAGGAGGAAACAAACCACAAGTTGCCGTTTGTGACCCAGTAGCAGGAGTTTGTACTGCTTGTGCCAACTACTTCAAGGTGCTATATAATGCATGGGAAATGAGTGGTGAACATTGCCAAAGTGAAAGTCAATCTACTGGAGGGAGTGAATGGTTGTATGTGAGAAGCGCACAAGGATGTATAGATGAGGTAGGAGGGATGCAACCATCTTGGCAAAACTATGTCGGTCTTTGCGTTGAAGTAGGGGATGGTTCTCTTACAGCTAGCCAAACTTACTGTCCTTCATATACTTTCCTAGGGAGAGCGGTACAAAAGACAGATTGTGTGAGTGGAGAAACTGGCGAGTTTATGGTTGGTAATGAACCAATCTTGGACCAGATTGACTTCACCGCTGCAATATTTACCAAAGCTAAGTAAATTGACAACAAATGGTAAAAACAGGGTATGGCTGGTGAGTTAACAGAGGAACTAGTAAAAGTCCCCCCCCGCCAAAAAACGCACACACACAAGGTTAAAACCCCTAGTTCCTATTCAGAGTTTCCCCCACCTAAACTGAACAAACTGTTCTAGTCCCGATCGGGGCGAATTTATCGTGTGTGTGGGGTATCTCCGGAAAATTATGTGTCGGGTGTGTGCCGTTGGCTGAGGGGGTTTATAAAATAAAGAATTAGTTATTGTACGGTATTCCCACTCTACTGTCAAGCTTTAGAAGCGTTTTGGTCTTCTTTTCGCGTAGCATTCCCTGCAGTATACTGGTTTTCCTTCGGTTGGCTTGAACGGAACCTGGCATGATGCGCCGCATTCGCTGCATACGGCATCGGTCATCTCCCTTGGGCCCCTGTCAAAACCTCCTCCTCCGAAATCTCTTCCTGGCATTTAATTCACCTCCTTAATTTTTTAATTTCTCATTTAATATCGGCTTAAAGTAGCCGTGAGTGTTTATCACGTCAGTTTCGCATTCAACATGAATAATCGGACCGTTATGGCAATCTCCGACGTTTACAGTGCGTTTGAGCGTTTAATACCCGAATTTGCTTAATTACCCCATTATTTTTTTTTTAAAGAACAAGATTTAAGTGCCACCTGACCTAAACAATGCTCGATATAGTCCTTTAGTAGGACGTCTGCGTTTATAAATCGCATAATTGTTGTTACTTTGGGGGTGGGTTGTTTAACCCAGATCCAGCGCCCGCATTATCCTATCGAGTTTGTCGTTGATTCTGCCAAGCTCATCAGACAGATTTGACGGCCTTTTTTCCGGCTCGTCCTTCCTGAAACATGCGCTGCAGTAAACGGGTTTAGTGGGTGAAGGTTTGAAAGGGACTTCACACCGTTGCTTGCACTTGGAACAGACTGCTTCATGCATCTGAGGCCTAGACCTTCCGCCAGGCTCCCCCCTACGGAACCCGCCTGAAAACCTATTCTCCGGTCCTCTCCTGTCGAATCCCCCGAATCCGCCTCGTTCAGACTCGCCTGATCTGCCGTCCCTGGATCTGCCGCGGCCGGCCCGGTTAATGACTTTCATGTGAGTATATAGCGACTACCTGAAGATAAGCCAATAACTGGGAAAGATACCGGCCCCCCTGGATCACATGTTTTGTGGCCGGTAAGTGCAGGTCCTGCAGAAGTATTCAGATCTTGTGGAATCATCTACAACAAACGTCGACTCGGTAAGAGTATTGGTGCATTGACCCCCCATAAAATAATTGCATTTCAGGCTGTATTTATTATTCTTCATAGACCTATTACGCAGTATAAGAACATAAAGCACATATTTGTCAGCCTTTAGGCAGTGGTGTGTTGGTTGTGGCTCCTTTGTCGATTCCTTCGCTTTCCGCCCATATGCGGCCTTGGTGTTTTTCCATTACGGTAGCAGCGCCACATCAGGACTTTCTGAATCCGAAGGATGAGTTCATGCATGTTTATAGGCTTCACTATGAAGTCGTCCGCGGTCAGCATGCCTATCTTCCTCGTCATGTCGATGTCGTACTTCGCAGTCAGGTAGATGACGGGAACGTCCTTAGCATCCGTCATCTTCAGCTTCGCCCTGAGGGTGAATCCGTCCATGTCCGGGAGCATAATGTTGAGTAGAACCAGGTCTGGGTTCTTTTGCTCGACGTACTTTAGGCATTCGGAAGCGTCCTTGACGCAGTCAACCACATATGCACTGTCGTAGGATTCCAGGCCGTCCTTAATCGACACGAGAAGGTCCTCGTTGTCGTCCACAAGCAGAACAGTCGTCTTAACGGCCATATAATCCATTTCCCCCTCCCTGAATAAAACACAACGCAAACTGTTACCTGTTACCGGGCTTGACGATTTAGATTGGAGTGTGATTTAAAACCCCTTATTTCTGGGTTGTCTGCAGTGTAGGTAGTAGTTCACCTTAGGGGGTATTTTATGCTTGCATTAACTACAGACACTGGTGTTGTTTTTCATACCCTCACTCTGTTGCAGAAATAGACGTCAACAAAGGTGCTGGCGTCGAAGGCTAAAATTATTTCGTCAGTTTTAGGTGTTTGTTGTGCTTTTTCAGGTCCAGTTGCATTAACCCCTCCTCCTTTTTGTCGAATCCCATTTCCTCGGCGACATTGTGGATGAAGTCCGAGTTGGGGCTTGTGGGGTTGTAATGCAGCAGGATGTTGTTTTTTCCTGCGCGCCTTAGGCGCTTCAGCGTTGACGTCAACTCCGGAGAGAACCTCTCTTTGAAGGAGTCGGAATCATCCACGACATGGAGTTGGCATGCTCCGAGGACATGGATGTCTGTCAGTATATCCTTTCCATTGGCATCCTTTTGCATATAATACGGCCCGTCAGAGGATTCTACTATGTGGATTACTGAATTTTTCAGGTCTACATAGCCTATGTCGGCATCTTTGACGCTGCATGACCCTGAATAAGACTTGTTCTTCATCATTCCTCAATGCGTTTCATTACAAACATGCGAGGATACTGCAACCTTCAGGTCGCAGAGGAATCGCGTAAGGATCCCATCTCGCGTTTGCACCTCTTGTGTTTGTTCTGCTTGTCTGCATTTTGAGCGTGTCACAGCGGAGGCTCTTAGCCTCCGGTGTGTGTCCGAGACATCAGTCTCGGCCACATTGTAAGTCATACTGCGCCCTTCAGGGCGCAGTATTTGATTATCCAGACAATACAATTAAATTCAGGAAATACAAGGTTAAAACCCCCTAGTTCCTCCTTAGATTATACCCTGCTTAAACTTAACAAACTATTTAACACTCGATGCTGGTGAATCCCTTTTTTTAGCGTCTGTTAATAGTATTACTGGTGTTTTGTCTTGTTTGATGGGGATAGGGAGGTTCTTGCTGAGGAGCTTAGGAGGGAGATTGCGAAGCTGAACTCTGAGGAGACGGCCCTCCGGAAGGAGGATGAGATTCTGAAGCGGAGGGAGGAGGCCCTCCGGGTGGGTTCAGCATCCTCTAAAGCGGATGGTGATGTCAGGTTGGATGTTGGGTCCGCGTACCTGATTCTCGAGGAGAAGTGCGAGAAGGCCATGGGGATTTTCACCCGCGAGCTGAAGGACGTGCCCCGAGGCCTTTACATCAGCCGAGCGAATCCTAAGGCTTTGAGATGTAATCCTGAACTAGCTAATGCTGAAGTCTGTTGGTTGAGCAAGCTCCGGGCCGGGGAAGACATCCCCTCTATTTTCGGGCCGCAGGAGGTGAGTATGTTCATCAACAACTTCATAGAGGCGCACAGTAGGAGCATCATACTCCTAGAAGGCCTTGAGTATTTGGTGAGCAACAACAACTTCCAGATAGTCCTCAGACTCGTCCAGCAGGTGAGAGACAGGATAAGCACCTCAGAGTCGAAGCTCATCATACCCCTAAACCCGAACGTGCTCGACGTAACACAACTCAACCAACTCAAACAAGAATGCCACACGATAGACTAGTATTTATCCAAGTAATTCCCGTATCTTATCATGCCTGAAATCGTCTCTAGAAAGCCAATAACAGAGGACACTAAGGAACCTCTACTTTACGGCCCGCGCGGGGAAGTATTAAAGTATTATGGGAAAAGGCCTACTGTGTGGGATGAGACTGTAAGGGCGCATATTGACAGCATCGAGTCTCCGACTGTTAAATTCACCGACCTGATAGGGCAGCACCAGGCTAAAGCAGCCTTCGGCGAGATAATACAAATACTCAACCTTTCGGATGAAGAGCGGAGAAATCAAGGCGTCGAACTACCACGGGCTGTACTAATCTTTGGGTGGGATTCGACAGGGAAAGGCCATGCATCCGACTGTTTCGCAGGCGAAGTAGGCGCAAAACAACTTAAAGTCGAATTGGTAGAGCTTAGGGACATCCACAAACAGTGGGGCAAGGACGGCCTCAACGACCTTCTACAGGCTTTCAGCGAGACAGGAGGCACTAAGATGCTTGTCATCCGCGGGATAAAAGAATTGGATGGTGACGGGATTAGCCTCAACGAACTCCTGCGTGAAACCAGCAGACTGTCCACATCCAAGAGTATTCTGCCTGTTTTCATAGCCGATACCACGGAAATCAACCCAGAGGAGATATACCCATCACTGGCTGACTACTGGGTTGCTATGAAAATCCCGGACGAGGATGAGAGGAAGGAAATATTACACACATTAGCAACGACCAAGCCTACTGAAAAAGAAGCCAATCCCCGGCTGAAGTTACTCTCAACAGGGATAACCATCGATGAGTTGGCTCGCCGGACGAGCAATATGTCATATGCCGAGATTAAACAGCTGCTTTCCACTGCAGAAAACATAGCAAGATATGCGGCCGGACAGTCCACCACTCAAGAATCAGCCACACAGTCTACTACTGAGGCAACAACACCCAAGAAAGACGAGGCAATAACCATAAAGAAAGAACATCTAGAAAAAGCGTTCCAACGCACATTCGAGGCCGAGGGAACGAAGTTCATGCAGCGTCCATACGATAGAATAACGACGGTATACCACGAACTCGGTCATGCGTTCGCGCAAAAATACCTGGAACATGTTCCATCCCCAAAGATTATCACCTTCACAGGGGTCACAATGTTAGGGTATACTGCCCCAGAGGGGGATGAGAGACAACACCTTAGTCTGAATCAGGTCATAGAGGAAATAGCCTGCTCCTATGGCGGCTACGTGGCTGAGGAACTGATGCTTCCGAAGGGGGAGCGCGGTACCGGAGTATCCGAGGATTTTCGGATGATTGATACTTTAGTAACAGCGTCCGCTCTGGAAGCGGGGTTTGGTTCTGATAATGTGACATTGAAGCCCATACCCACTAGCCATAATCTCGGCAGTTCATCTGAGGCAAACAAGCAATTAGAGGCCATGACACGTAAACTAAAAGAACAAGGCTTGGACAAGATGTGGGAAGTGTTCGATAAATATGAATATGAATTCCTCTACGTGTCCGACAAGGTGATTGAAAAGGAAATCACCGAACTGAGCTTGGAAGACTTCAACAGAATGCTTACTGAGGCAGGCAAGGAGAAACAGGATATGGAAAAACAGGAACGGCTTCCTGAGGCGATACGAGAACTGCAGCAGAAACACAACACTAGGACGAATGAGGCTTACGAAAAATACAAAAAAAGGATGAAATAACCCCCCTAAAAGGGGGTTACTCCCTCTGTCCAATCCTCACATCGGGATGCTTGCTTTGCATTGGTTTAGTGCTGTGTTGCAGTCTGGGTTTTGGCCTGGGCAGTCTAGGCAGTGGACTTTGTTGGTTTTGGTGCAGCAGCAGTTGTCGTTGAGGCCGTCCATGAAGTAGCCTTTCCCGCAGACTGCGTAGCAGGTTTCGCTCATCTGGTCTATTAACTGTTTGAGTACTGAGTTCGGGTTCGTCTGTGAGGAGCACTGGTCTGAGCTTCCGATGCCGCCGTAGTTGGTGAAACCTTGGCCTACGCTTCCGCAGTATCCGTTACAGTCTGTCACGCACTGGCATTGGCTGCATGTGTGGTAGCTGGGGCAGTCTGAGTTCTTCTCACACTGTTCTCCCGGTTCCACCGCGCCGTTTCCGCACACGTAGTTCTTACAATAGTAGCAGTTGCTGCATGTGCTCCAGCTTATGCATTGGCCTGTGCCTTGGGGGCAATGTTGGTTGCATTCGGAAGCAGTGTTGTAGAGGCTGACTCCGCCTGAGTCTATCTGGCTGCAGTCTCTGTTCTTGCAGTAGTAGCATGGTGTCTGCTGGTATGGCGCGCACTCCTTGCACTGGCTGTTGCATGCGCCGTTGCAATTGTCTGCGTTATACAGGTCGCCGGTGCACTGGACCGATGACTCACACGTGCATGTGCTCGAGTCACAGTACTCGTACTGGCCACTGCACGCGTACTCCTGGCCCTGCCAGAGGAGTTGACCGTTCACCTTGCTCTTCTTGTTGTTGGGGTCGCATTCTTCGCCCTTCTGGAGTCTGCCGTCACCGCATCCGACGCACTTGCAGTTCACGCACTCAAGGCCGGTTGGGCATGGGTACACGTTGCCTCCAGCCCAACTGTATTGGGGGTTGTCATTGAGGTCGCATTCCTCGCTTCCGCCTCCGGGACTGTTAGGTGTGGACAGGTATCCGTCACCGCACCTTGGGGTGATGACTGCGCCCTGGGTTGTCGTGGTCACCCTGAGCGTCGTGGTCGTGGGTATGTTGTCAGGGATAGTTGTTGATGTTGAGTCAGGTGGCGGCGTCCATAGTGTTGTGGTGGTTTGCTGCGGGATTGTGGTGGTTGTGGAGGTTACACTGGGTTGTTCTAGGCTTAAGGTCATGTCTTCATCTGGGTCTGGAGTCGTTGATGCGAGTTCGCCTGATATGCCGTCGACTCCGACTACTATGTCTCCTGGGAGGCTCATGCTCCCGAACACGTTGTTGCTGCCTGTGTCTATGACGTCGACGTAGCCGACGCCCATCCCTGTTGTCATCGCTGTGAGTGAGTTAGCTGGCGTGTTGGTTATGACGTCGATGTATGCGATGTTCTTGCTGGATGGTATGGCAATCCTCTTTGTACTGACTGTCAACAGCGCATCCACATCCTCTTTGAGGTCTGCCTTAAGGTCTATTGTCTTCACTAGCGCGCCTGAGGCGACGTCTATGATGTCGATTTTACCCCTCCCTGGTCTTCTCACAGGCATGTATGCTGTCTTCCCGTCCTCGGTCACCTGAACGTCAACAGCAGTCTGGAGCGTTCCGGAGAGTTGCACTGACTTCACAACCGTTCCTGATGATGGGTCTATGATGTCCAGGTAGGCGGTGCTTCCCTTCTGGTTTGGCATCAGAATCATTGAGCCGTCGGGTAGGTGTTTGCCGTCGACTCCCTTCACGAGGTCGCCTGTCAGTTTCACGCTGTACTTCACCTGTTTGCCGACTACGTCTATGATGTCGACGTAGCCTTGGTTGCCGTTTGTGACAGGAATGTATGCGGTCTTCTCGCCAGGCAGGAAGTATGTGTCGACGCTCTCCTTTAATGTGCCGCTCAACTCCAGCTTCTTCTCAATCGACATCGTCTTAGCCTCTATTATGGAGAGGAACCCCCTCACCGGGGTCTTGGTTGGCATGAGTATTATCTCGTCGTTGGATCTCATCTTCAAGTCCACGTCCCCCTCCAGGGCGCCGTCGACGCCCAAGACCTTAAGGAGCACCCCAGACGCCAGGTCTATGAAATGTAGGTTGCTTCCCACAGCCACCTTGTTTGTCGGGCACACAGCCTTGCCGCTGTCTCTTGTGACGAGACAGTCGACGCCCTCCTTGAGGTCGCCTTGGAGCGCCACCTTCTTCGTTATCGCGTTGGTTGTGAGGTCAATCACCTCTAAGAAGCTGTTGCTGGCGTCCAGTCTTGTTGCCATTAACGCATTCTTCTGATTTGGCGTCGCCTGCACGTCCACGTCCTCCTGCAGTTCAGCGGCGAGTTTAAGGCTTTTCACCTTTGACTTCGTTGGCAGGTCTATGACGTCCAGGTAGGCTTGGGGTGAGGCTGCTGTGGGCATTAAGACTGTCTTCCCGTTGTCTAGTATGACTGCATCGACTCCGGTCAGGAGCCTGCCTGAGAGCATGACCGCGCCAAGCTGCGTTGCTGAGACCATGTCGACTACGTCGAGGAACGAGCCTTTGCTGGCCTCGTCAGTCGGTTGCACTAGTATGCTTTTATCAGCGGTCAAAACTGGGTCGACGTCGTTCACGAGCGTGCCAGTAAGCGTGACCCTACCATAATTTAGGTTCGTCTTCAGTGTGGTTACAGTTGACTGTAGTGTGGTTGTCACAGCAGATGATGGTTGAGTCGTTTGCGTCGTCTGAGTTGTCTGCCTCGGCTGTGTAGTCGTGGTCTCGTCCTTGTCGCATATCCTGTTATCGTTTCTATCTAAACAGCATTTGCCACCCACTTTGATGTAAGGGGGATTGCACACGACATTGTCAGGCTGCTTCCCGCCGCCACCAAAGAGGCCCAGTATGTAATCAATCAAGTCATTCAGCGAAAACGCAGCAGCATCTCCAGACAACAAAACAAAAACAACTATTAAGGCGACTATCCTCTTCACTCCAACCACCCGTTCTAAATTACATACTAGCCTTTAAAAGTGATAGACTCAGTTGATTCCCAGAATTAGAGTTCGTTGGCATAGACGCAACACCCGACCGCGAAGACGTTTCGGGCTGAGGAATTCGGCGAATAACGTTATTTACTCGTCCTACACTAATGTATATATGGCTTATAAGGGGCGAAGTAAGTGGTTGGATTACGTTCCTGAAAGGGTGATTGATGTCATTGAAAAAAGCGGTGATGACCCCATATCCCACATTGAATCTCAACGGATTCGCCTCAAAGGAGGTAAGTATGACGGGCAGATTCACACGACTGCTTCAGATGGTGAACGAAGCCCTGAGGAGCTGGCACTTGAGGTTTACAAGGGTAAATACAAAGTCATCGTCACAGACCACTACACCATATATGGTGCTATCCTAGCTATCAACGAGCTCGAAAAGCTGAAGAGGGTGCTGGGGCCTAAGGATGAGGCTAACATTATAGCTGGCATCGAGGTTTCCGTGCGTTTCGACCATACGGGCATCACTGAGATGACCAAGATGCATATGTTGGGTGTCGCAGTGGATACTGAGAATCCCCAGTTAAGGAAGTTTGTCGAAGACTATTCAAGCGGGAGAGAAAAGGACATAGATAAGGCGCTCTACATAAAGGGCCAGCTTGAGAAGGAAGATTTCTGCTTCTCGCCAGACCTTTTTAAGAGCCTTTCGATTAAGAGGAACATTTACCAGGTGCTTGCGAAGGACATCTGGGACCACCCTGAAAACGATAACCGTGTAGAAGATTATCTCGGGATTAGCATGTACGAAATGAAAAACCACAATGGGAAGATGAGGCGCAAAACCGGCCATGATATCCAGCATGACATCGTGAAATGGTTGAGGAATACGTATGGCGACTTCAGCGTAAACAAACCCGACATCGTAGAGTTCATCGACGTCATACATGCTGCAGGGGGCCTTGTGATTCTAGCGCACCCTCACATGAGGGAAAAACTCGGCAAGGAGGAATGGCCAACCCTACTTCTTAAACTGAAAAAACTCGGCGTTGACGGCGTGGAAGCATACCATCCCTCGCACCCACTGAGAGAAGCTGACGAAATAGCTGAAGCATCTAGAACAGACGGGCTTCTAGTGACTGCGGGCTCTGACTCCCACCGCAAAAACCAGAAATTCGGTACATTCACTATATTAAAATAGTGGGTGTGTTACCTCCTCTCCCTGATCTCCCCTAGTATGTCCGTCTGTATCTGCTGTATCTGGATGAGGTTCTGCCACTGGTGCTTGAGGAGGAGGTCGAGCTTCTCGTTCAGGTGCTGTATCTCCAATTCGGCCTTGAGGTTAATCTGGTAGTCGTGTTTCGACCTCATCCTGTCTCGGGCCTCCTGCCTGTTCTGGCTCATCATGAGGACGGGGGCCTGGACTGCCGCAAGGCATGAGAGCATGAGGTTGAGGAGTATGAACGGGAACGGGTCGACAGGCTTCTGTATGAGGTAGACGTTCACGATAATCCAGGCGGAGATCAAGAGCGCGAATATTGTTATGAATGTCCAGCTGCCTCCGAATGTAGCTATCCTGTCAGACAGCCGCTCTCCCAATGTCAGCTTCTCGTCGTACTCCTCCATGATGTTCGCGGAGAGCATCTCATTCTCCTTTATGCTCCTGGCCACCTCATGCTCGAGGTGGGATATCTTCCTGTTGTCTTCCCCGAGGAGGCTGAGTATGTACTCAGACCTCTTATCGTTCAGGCAGACGGTACAAATCATCTTCTCGTGCGTGAAATCAGGATGCTGCTTGTGTATGAAGTCAAACACCTTCGGCCTCAGGATTTCACCGACAGTCAGCTTACTATGAGGATGTTCCGTATGGCACAGGCAGCAGACGTTGTTGTTCTTCACTGTTATCTATTACAAGGTTCATGGTTTTTAAATGCCCTCCAGCCTATTCTTAATCTGATGGTCCAGGTAAGGAAGCATTCAGGGGAGTTCGAGGATTTCGACGCTAGGAAGGTCTCCTACGCGTTAATCCGGTCCGGGGCCAAGAAGGAGCTGGCTGATGGGATAGTCGCCGAGGTTGAGACTAAGGCGTATGATGGCATAACAACCGGTGAGATATACCATATAGCCTTCCAGCTCTTGCACAAGCATGACTTCGACTCTGCGGTGCGATTCAGCCTCAAGGACGCTATCATGCGCCTGGGGCCGAGTGGATTCCCGTTCGAGAAGTACATCGCGAAGGTTCTTGAAGCCCACGGGTTCAGTGTGAAATTGAACCAGAAGCTGAACGGGATGTGCGTCACCCACGAGGTTGACCTGATAGTCGAGGATTCGGCAGGCAGGTACATGGTGGAGTGCAAGTACCACAACCAGCCTGGATACTACACTGGCCTCAAGGAGGCTTTATACACGTTCGCGCGGTTTGAGGATTTGGTTGATGGCGGGAACAATTTCAAGAGTGCGTGGGTTGTCTCTAACACGAAATGCTCCGAGGATGCGTTAAAGTACTGCAAGTGCAAGAACGTCCGCGTCACCTCATGGGGTTACCCGCACGGGGAGAGCCTCCAGGACCTTATAGATTCGAAGTGCCTTTACCCCATAACCATCATGCCTCACCTGAGCGATGATGCGCGGTTTAAGCTATCTCAGCAGGGCATAATAACCGCAGGAGACCTTGCCAGGATGGAGCCGAAGGTGATTGCTGAGACTACAGGGTGTAATGAGGTTGAAATCAAGGAACTCATGTTAACGGTCGGAAAACTGACTGTTCAAAAAAACAGAGAATAACCTATGCGGTCTCCTCTTCAGGGGCCTGTTCTCTTATCTCGCAGCCTTGTCCTTTCACGCACCGCTGGTCTTGCGGGCATGGGGTTAAATCCTTAACGGTCTCTGTTGTCTTGCAGCATTTCTTACCGTCCTCGTCAGCACAGTACGGCTCAAGGTACATCTTGTATGTATCGTCGTTCTTGCACCGTATTTCGCTGTAGCTTGGCTGACCGCACTCAGCGTTAGACGTGCAGACAGTGCACGGTGGAATGTAAAGTGTAGTGGTTGTCGGCGTGTATGCTACGCCGCATTGGGATTCGCACTGCACGCAGTCACATTTGCGTAAGGGTGATGTGGTGTCGCTTGTTTTGCATGGTGGGCATACCACTTCCATCTTGCCGTCCGCGCCTGTCACAGTCTTCGGGCATTTGTTCTGGTTGTCCTTTACGCTCCCGTCAGAGCACACGTATTTATTGACTACCTTCTCTGTGACTCCCCCCTCCCCCGTGGGCTTGAGGAACCATATGCTTGAGCCTCCGAACAGCATACCTATGAGCAACGCTAAGACGACCAAAACTCCAACCAACAAAATTTCCATCTTGCCCATAATCTGACATACATTAGATATTCGCACTTAAAAACAGTTACTGTTCCAACATATTTAATATGTTCTGGCCGAACCGGTCAACAGCCTGCGGGCCGGAGGCCGTTATAACCTTACCATCAACAACCAAATCTCCACCGACATACTCTGCTCCCCCCTCTCGGAGGGCCTTCAGAGTCTCAGGGGTCTCGAACACTGTCGCCCTCTTGCCTTCAAGCACTCCGGCCTTCGCCAGTACGGCGCCGGAGAGGCATATCCCTGCCACGACCTTACCGTCATCATAGGCTGACTTCAGAATGCTCTGGAGTCTGCTGTCCCCCCAGAGGTATTTGGGGCTTCCAGCCCCTCCGACCACGACGATGGCATCGTAGTCCCTGTAGTTTGCATCGCTGATTTTCATATCAGCCTTAACTTTCGCCCCGAGCATGCCTTCGCACACTCCACCGTCAGGGCTTGCTGTCCTGACTGCGACGTGGGCCCTCTCGAGGATTCCTTTCGGCGTAAGATATTCTTCATCCCTGAAATCCTTCTGAGCCACTACAAAAAGAACTTTCATCTCTCTCACCCCCTCCAATTTGGGTGCTGTGCTGGCGTCGCCTCCCCCTTGAATGCAGCCGCATAGGATGCAGACGCAGAACACGGAGGCCGCATACCTCATATTATTAAACTAATCTAATAGGTATTTAAGGTGGACTGGCGGCTGATCATCGCTTTGGCGGCCTTTGCGGTCATAGCGTTGGCGTCGTTGTCAGGTCACGTTGACGAGGCGGTTGTAGTGCCTAACTCTAGCTTGGTGAAACTCCCAAAACCCGAAACAAAAGGCACATTGTCAGTGGAGGAAGCACTGAACAAACGCCGCTCAATACGGCAGTACAAGAACCAGCCGCTGACGCTGAAAGAGATATCGCAGCTCCTTTGGTCTGCCCAAGGCCTCACAGCAGAATGGGGTGGGAGGACTGCGCCGTCGGCAGGAGCCACATACCCGCTTGAAGCATACGCAGTCGTCGGCAACGTCGACGGCCTCAAACCAGGGGTATACCATTACCTGCCCAAGGAGCACGCTATCACACAAATAGTCTCAGGAGACCTCAGAGGCGAACTCGCAGACGCCGCACTCGGCCAGAGCATGATAAAAGATGCCCCAGCCACGATAATCCTCACAGCTAACTACAACCGGACGACGAGTAGATACGGCAACCGCGGAGTAATGTACGTCCACATGGAAGCAGGCCACGCAGGCCAGAACATCTACCTACAAGCCGAAGCAATCGGCCTAGGCACAGTCGCAGTCGGAGCATTCAACCCGGACCAGGTGAGGGACCTACTCAGCGTGTCAAAAGACGAGGAACCACTATACATCTACCCTGTCGGGAGAGTATAATAGCGTATCCTTCCTGTTTTTTATCATGTTCAGGAAGATTGCGAAGATTGGCGTGAAGGATGGGAGCCCAATAGAAGATATCACACCCCTTCAGTACACACCCCAAGTCTCAGCTGACTGTTACCTCATGTCATACCTTGCCGAACTCCTCAGTCAGAGGACTCCCCAACCAAAGGCCCCCCCAGAGGCGGCCGATTGGATTGTAACCCAATTCAAGAGAAACCACGGCTCATTCTACAACTCACTCAAGCCCGAAGTCAACGACGAGTACCTCCGGCAATCAGCGGGACGCATACTGGACGTCTCATCCCGGCTGGCTGAGAAGATCCCATCCAAGGACCTGCGTGATGTTCTACTGTCATGCTACGACTTCGAACGCCTCCAGAACCTGGACTATTTTCTTAAAAATCTGGGGGAAACGAGGCCCGAGTTAGGCAGGGAAGTGTTGGGTGCGGTGGCGGTTGCGTACATGAAGCCGAAGCAGACTAAAGATGTGGTGTCCCAGAAAAGCATCCAACCTAAGGCGGAAATACTCGCCCATGAGGAGACGGTTTTGATGCGGCATATGATGGAGTTCAAGTTTGAGATAGTGACAGGATTATGCGGCTTAGAAGATACTAAGGACAAGATAGTCGACTTTGAGATAGCTCGCCTCGCGGAGACTCCAGCCCATCCATTGCGTTCCGAACAGCCTGAAAGCCTCAGAAGCATGTTGAATCCCATCGCAGACCGCATAGTCAAGGCTTCAGTACGGCTGAACAATCACATCCCGGTATCTAATCTCTTCACGGTCCTTGAGAACTGCCCGGACGTCAATCGGCTGGAGGGCATAACCCACATGGCAGAGCAGCTGGATGAATCACTAACGAGGCTGTCGCCAGCGGCCAGAGGAAACTTGGCCAAGATTGCGAAGAAGTACGGGAAATCAGAGAAAGACTTCAAAAAACACATCATCGGCCTCCAGGCAGTTTACCTCGTTGACCCGCACAACAGGTTCTACATGCAAAAGTTTCTTGAGGATATGTTGGCAGGCGGCGAGGGTTAGGTCAAATAGATTAGGTCATAATATCTCCAGTTTCATCTAGGTTACTGCCTGTCTTTTATCTGTTGGCTTCTTATGCGATACTATGGGGATTATGGCTGTTCTTCTTGTTCTGTTGACGTTGGGTTGCATTCAGCCTCAGCCTGGTGGTGTGGTCGAGCTTGGGTCTGTGGAAGTTAGGCACTACGAGGGTAAGGACCTGTCCTCAGTCTACGACTTCCGTGAGAACTCCATTAAAGGCCCGCAGTACGTGAATGCGTCTGGCTATAGCCTTAAAGTCACCGGCCTCGTTGACTCCCCGAAGTCGTACACATACGATGAAGTGCTCTCGCACCAGAGGTACTCTAAGGTCGTGACACTATACTGCGTCGAAGGGTGGGATGTCACGCTGCGTTGGGAGGGCGTCTTCGTAAGGGACCTCATCAGCGAAGCTAATGTGAAACCTGAGGCGAACACTATAATCTTCCACGCGTATGACGGGTACACGACGTCGTTCCCACTCTCTTACGTCCTTGACCACAGCATACTCCTCGCATACAAGATGAACAACGTCACCCTCCCGCCGGAGCGCGGCTTCCCGTTCCAGCTTGTGGCAGAGGACAAGTGGGGCTACAAGTGGATAAAATGGGTGACTGAAATCGAACTCTCAAACGACCCAAAGTACAAGGGCTACTGGGAGAGGAGGGGATACAGCCAAAGCGGAGACCTGGACAAGCCAAGGTTCGAATGAAACTATTTGGGCCTCATACCCCTTCTCGTCGCCTTCAACACCGCGCTGCCGAGCACGCTGTCTCTTTTTGATACATAATTGACTATCTGCCTCGCGGTCCACTCCATCTGGCTTTCAGGTATCCTCGCGTCCATGTGGGCTATGTACAGCGGCAGCGGGTACCCGTACTGGCCTGAGCCCTTGCACAACGACGATATCACCGATATGGCTTCGCTGAAGTCGTCCTCCCAGTCGGGTGCGTCAACGCGCAGCGGATTAGCCAATTCTGTGGGCTGAAGGTAGGCTGTCTTGAACTCAGACACGATGCCGTCTTCGATGCGGCCTTCAGTCTCCAACCTTTGTCTTGGCACAAACTCTACGCTCCTGTAGGGGCCGCCTTTGGAGAGTATCCTCAGTATTGTGGAGTCTGTCATGTACCTGGGGAGTTTTATCCCGTACTCCTTTCCCAGGTGGCTTGAGAGGAGCCTGCTTCTCGTGTCCTCTGAGACTCCTATCAGCCTAACCCTCTCCTTCTTGCATGAGCGCAGCAGCCTGCCATACTTTTTCCTGTAAAGGTCGTATTCAACGCACTCAACTGGCTTCCGCCTCGCCTTCACGTAAAGGGAGCCGTCCAAAAACAGCATCTGGGGCTTGTGCTCCTTCACGCACCTTAAGGCGACGTCGAATTCCATACCCTCCCGCAGGAGCTCCACTCTCTCCTTTGTGTGGTCGTCGTAGTCTATCACGTTTATGTCCAGGTCGCGGATGAAAAGTTCACCGTCCCCCTCCTTCGACATGAGGAGGCCGGAGGCCCTTATGAAGTAAACCCCCAAACCCAGGAGCTCCTTCAGCCCTTCGCCGCCGTCTACGAAACCCATCCGGTATCCGACTTCGCCTGCGTCCTTGAGTTCGGTGAAAAGCCTATCATCTGGTATTCTGGAGCGCAGTTCGCAGACGGTCTTTGCGAGTCCGGACCATGTCGTCAGTATCTGGGTTCTCCTCATCGCATACCTGTCGAGCCACAGGTCGTAATGGCGCATCGTAAGTTATATAAAAGCTTTCTTATTTACCTTGTCTTTTTATATGAGTGTTGCCCATACTATGTTCCGGTGGTTGGATGGATTGTAAACTCTTAATCTGCGAATTGCTCACTGAGCTGAAGGCAGCGAAGATAACCTACCTTGAGGAGGAGCTCAGCTGGCGCGGCATAGACAAGAAGGACATATCCGTGTCCTTGAAAGTGCTGCAGGAGCGTGGCATCATATACCGGAGCAAGAGCGGCGTTCTAGAGCTTGCCGAGCCTGCCAGCACCTGATCAAATCTTCTTTCTAGTCGGACACTCCGGGTTAACGCAAACATCATATTTTCCTTTACCTTCTGGGCTCACAGTTATCACGGCGTAGCCGCATTCCTTACATTGTCCAATCTTCTCGAATGTGTCCTTCGGCAGCGGCCACAGGTTCGTGCACTTAGGGTATCCTGTGCACCCTACGAACTGGCCCCCATACCTTGAGGTTCGGACAGTGAGTTCGCTTCCGCATTTAGGGCATTTCCCTATGTCCCCCGCAATCTTGGAGTGTTTTTTGCTTGGGCATTCAGGGTTCACGCAGATGTTGTACTTCCTCTTACCCCTTGAATTAGACGTCAGGACAGCGTACCCGCATTCCTTGCACTCTCCAATCTTCTTGAACGCGTCCTTCGGTAGCGGCCACGTATGCGTGCACTTCGGGTAGTTGCTGCAACCCACGAACTGGTTTCCAAGCTTCGAAGCCCTTATCACAAGTTCGCTTCCGCATTTCGGGCATTTGCCGACTCCCATCTTCTTCCGTTTGGAGTCGACTATGCTCTTCACAAGGGCCTGCCCTATCTTCGCCTCGTTAGCTTTGAACTCAGTGAGTATGGCTTCGAGGGTGGTCTTGCCCTCCTCTATAACCGCCTCGGAAGTTAGTTTGCCTTCGGTGATGTTCTCCATCTCGTCCTCGAACTTCCTTGTGAGGTCTTCGCTCAACACCGCTGGGCAGTATTTTGTGAGTGCGTCCACGACGCTCAGGCCAAGCTGGGTGACCTCAAGCGATTTCCCGTCGACGTAGCCTCTCCTGAAAAGTATATCCACTATCTGGGAGCGTGTCGCCTTAGTGCCGAGGTTTCTCTTCTCCATCTCCCTGATGATTGACGCGGGCGTGTACCTCTTCGGAGGTTTTGTCTCCTTCTTGTGTACTATGACGTCCTTCACCTCAACAACGTCGCCCTCCTCAAGGGCTGGCAGTTCAGTCTCCTCGAACTTCGCATATGGTCCGTAGTACACGTGCCAGCCTTTCGCCACAGTCGTGTTCCCTTTGGCGATGAACGGCTCCTTGTTATTCTCAAGGTTGACTGTTACAGTCTGTCTGACCGCGTCCTTACCGAACGTCGCCATGAACCTCCTGACGATTAGGTCGTATA
>JAZDIN010000044.1:0-12214 GCA_043804895.1 Candidatus Altarchaeota archaeon | reverse complement strand
TTAGGCATGAGGTTGAACTGCTGGAATACGCACCCTCTCTTCCGACCCCTAACCTGGGCTAAATCGGACTCATCCATCTCAGCGAGGTCCCTGCCCTCGAGGAATATGTGGCCTCTCGTCGGCACATCCAGGCACCCGACCATGTTCATGGCAGTGCTCTTACCGCTTCCTGAGGGTCCCATCAAGGACACGAACTCGCAGGGGAATATGTCCAACGTCAGGCCCTGTAAAGCAGGGACTTCCACTTCACCCATCCTATACACCTTCCAGACGTCGACGAGCTTGATTATCGGATCCCTCTCGCATGTCTTCTTGTGGCTGTGTTCTTTCATTGCAAATACGCGAGGGTATTCCGCTGCTCGCTTGCACCTCCTGTGTTTGTTTGTCTGTTTGGCATTTTTAGCGTATTTGGAATTCCGCAGCCTTCAGGCTGCGGTCGTTTATCTTGACTTGTGTATCGCGCTCACCATCTCAACGAACTTGTGGAATACGTCATGGTACCTCTCATAACCCTCTCTAAGCCGCCTTATATGCGCTCTCTTTGCTGCCGTCTCATGGTCGGTTGCGCTTTTTAGGTTCTCCTCCGCATCCTTCAGTATGCCTATCATCGTCTCAGTCTCCCTCTCGGATTCGTCCATCCTCTTGTGGTGGACGAGCATGAGGTCATGGAGGCATTCATAGTACACCCTCTTGCTCCCCGGTTTCTTGAAGTTCCTCACATCCATCGTCCGCTCTACGATATCCATGGTGTTGCAGACAGTCGACATGCTGTACCCAGTCCCCTCCGAAATCTCCTTCAGGCCGAGAGGCTTCGTGGACATGAAGAGTGTTATGTATATCTTCATCACCGTCGGGTTGAATCCCTGCCTCTCGAAGAGCTTCACAATCTTCTCAGCGAACTCCTCCTCAACCTTGGCGTATTTGTCTGACATTCTGGATATACTGAATATTCAATATTTACTAAATATACTGTATTCTCCTTTAAATACCTGTCGATTACAGGTTTTTACCACATCTTCCCTTTACTCTTATATGGCGGTCAAGGCTAGGAATAGCGATGAAGGGAAGACAGAAGACCTGCTAGTCCCCGTCACCCTGAGCACTGACGTCCCCCCCACGAAAGGCTTCTCAAAAAAATCATCCGTAGAGAAAATGGGTGTCAACCCTGACGAGTACAAGCTGCCTCTCCACAGATTCAAGGAATTTTGCGCGTACATAGAGGATGTGATGCGAAACTCTCCCTACTTCATAGTCCCGCGGACCACCGGCCAGATAGAGGTGAACGACTTCCTGAGGGACAACGGCATAAGGACTGAGAAGAGGATTATGCCCTTGGACTCCACACCCCTGGTCGACGTAGCCAAGGAGATTATGAAACACAAAAAACACCTGGACGACCCGTCGGTCGTTGAGGGTCTGATGAAAGATTTCTTGCAAGAGGATTCCCTAAAGGGCTTGGAACAGCCCATCAGGGCCATGATGGAGGCCGCCCGGAGAGTGGAATCACTGAAAGGTTTCACATACAAATATGAGGGCGTTGGCCTATACCTTGTTGAGAACGAGTTTCCGGCCATCCAGGTGCTGGACGGACGAGACCAGAGGAGGCTTGATGTGAGAAAGGTGCTGGACAACATAGCTGACATGATGGGTAAGGTCCATTCGCTCCCTTTCAAGTCCGGCCATATACTCCACGGCCACCCGCATCCTGGCAACATCACACTGAATCCAGCGGACAGCAGCATCGGCTTGATAGACTACAGCGAGGCTGGGATGGTGTCCCCGGATTGGGGCGATGGGAACTCCATCGCAGATGCGTTTTACATAGACTACGCGTATCTGAACGAGCAGCTGTTGCCAGCTTTGGGAGTTAAGGACGATAGGAAAAGGGAATTTTTCAGAAGGCTTGTAGGCCATTACCCAATCCAGGCAGACACTGAAAGAAAGAAGAAGATTGTCGAACACCTTGTGGAGACGGGACTTGGCTCTTATGTATCTAAAGCCCGGTATATATACCTCCCTAGAATAGAGCACGTCTGAAACCCTTAACGTCGGCCGCGCGTTTCCCTGGCAATCCACCGCTCATAGGCCCTGTTAGCCTTCGCATCCAGCCTCATAATGCACGGGACCTTATACGGGTGAATCTTCTCGACTTCGGCCTTCAGTTTCCTCCAGTTTCTCCTGCTGGTCTTCACCAGCGACACGACCTCTTTGGAGTCCTCAACCTTCCTCCTCCACCAGTACATGCTCCTAATAGGGAAGAAATTCGCGCACGCAATCAGCCTCAGCTTGAGGAGGTGGGACACCACCCTCCTAGCCTCCGCCATACTAGAATGCGTGATGTACACGACGATGAAGGTCATAAATTGCATATTGCGGGAAACAATATATACCCCTGTGCTTTAGCAATCGTAGGCTCAAATCAGCAAATCATATTTAACTCAACCACTCGTGATAGTTATTGTAGAATGGCTCCTGCAATTGGTGAAAAAAGTTGGAGGGGTATAAGTTCCTGGGAAGAGCTAGACCGAGCCCTATTGGGGAACAACAGTAATGTATCTCCTGCGGATACGGTGGAGTGGATTCAGAGTGTCATAGACTATGCGCGTAGTGTTAAGAAAAAGAACGCGCTTGGTGAGTCGACAATGAATACGTTAATGCAGATACTCGGCGGTAATGGGGACATTCCAGAACAGTCACGAAAACTAGACTCTGGAGGGTACAATAAAGTGTGCGATATCGTATTGGAGATGGTAAAGGACGGATGGACTTTCAAAGGACAAAGCCTAACACCGCTTGCAGTCGGCCTCAAATCAGACAACGGAAACATCAAAAAGGAAGGGATTATTGGTGTCCTGGAGAAGATGGCCTTCTTTGGATACGTGCTGCCTGGAGCAGCTATTACAGCTGTAGGAACATATCTAGGTGACAGTGTAAGGGCGGCCAGGATAAGGCAACGGATACGTGAGAACAGACTTGCAGAGGAAACCGGGAAAAAAATTTACCGTAGCAGAAGGCTAGAACGTTTGGACGAAGACACGATTAAAAAACCTAGAGATCCCTCGGGAAATATCGACAAATTATGTTAATGGCTCAAACTCACATATGCTCTCCATTCGACATTTTTCGCATCTGGGTTTCGTCTTGCAGACGTTTTTGCCGTGTTCGACTATGAGTGCGTGATACTCGTTGTAGTGCCTAACGCTTCTGGGTAGGTTACCCTCGAAGAACGCCTTGATTTCGTCGTACGTAGCGTCACCGTCGACGACTCCCATCCGCGAGAATATCCTCCTCGTATATGCGTCTACGACGAACGACGGCTTCCCGAGCGCGTAAAGAAGCATCGAATCGACTGTCTCCGGCCCAAGGCCCCATACGCTGAGGAGTTTCTCTCTCAGTTCCAAAGTCTCACCCTTCCGCATGTTCTCAACATCTCCGTGATACTCCTTGTCTAGGAAGCGCACGAACTCCTTCAGCTTCCTGGCCTTCACGTTGTAGTAGAGTGCTGGCTTTATGAGTCTCGCTAGCTTGTTGAGTCTGACTTTGTGGAGTCCATGTGGGCTGAGCACCCCATCAGCCTTCAGGTTTCTTATTGCCTTTTCGACGTTGCTCCAGTTTGTGGATTGAGTGAGTATCGCCCCGACGCAGACTTCGAATGGCGTATCGGCAGGCCACCAGTGTTGTCTCCCGTATGCGTTGTAGAGGTTTTCGTATGCCCTCTTAATCTTTCTTCTGTTCGTGGCTGTGGGTTTTGTGTTCATCCTGCAGGTGCATCTTCTCCTCTACCGAGGTTACGAACGAGAACTCGTATTTGCTGAGGGTCTCCTCATGCTCCATTTTAAGGAGCTCTTTGATGTGTTTCTCCTTCATGTTGTCTAGCCTGTGTATGCTCCTGAAGTAGCCTTCAACCAAATCCGAGACGACGACGCCTGATAGCATCTTAGGTACTATCACGTAGTCTGCGCCGTAGTCGTAAAGTTCAAGGGCTTCTCTTGGGTTCTCTGATGTGACTATCACCGGGGCTTTCTTGTTGTAGTATTTTGTCTCGCTTATGAGGAGCATGTTGTCTTCATCATCAACGACAGTTGAGATGACCATCTTGGCTGTCTTTAGGTGGAGTTTGTCAAGGACGTCTATGTCTCCGATGTCACCGTATATGCACGGTATCCCCTCGTTCACCAGCAACTTCACCCGCTCAGGGTTGAAGTCCACGACTATGAACTCCCTGCCCGCCTTTTCAAGGCTTTTCACTATCGAGTAGCCGAGCCTGTGGCAGCCGAGGACCACTGTGTGGCCACCGCTCGGGTCCTCCACGGCATGTTGCATCGCCTTCTCGGTGTTTGAGAATTTCTCCAGTATGTTAAGTCTCTCAGCAACTATTCTGTAGAGTTGGTTGTCGTATTTTATGCTATAGGAGGTTAGGGTGATGCTGACTACTGCCAGCAGGCTTATCAGCGAGAACACCTCAGCCGATATGCTCCCTATCAGGAGGCCTTGCATGGCGATTATTAGGGAGAATTCGCTGACCTGCAGGAGTGATATCCCAGTTAGGAAAGACACCCTCCTTCCGTAACCCATCACCGACGTCGTCAACATCATGACGAGCGGCTTCACTATCAGCTCAAGGGCCAGGAATATGGCTGCAGGCAGTACTATCGCATACGGGTCCTTTACCCATATTCTCATCCCAAGGGAGACGAAGAATATTATAGCGAAAAAGTCCCTGAGGCTCCTGACCTTGCCCACGACCTCAAGGTTGTAGGGGAATGCCGCCGTCGCCATGCCAGCGACGAATGCGCCTATCGCCACGGAGAACCCAGCCATCTCGCTCATCTTCGCGAACAGGAAGAACAGCGAAAGCGATGTTAGGAACATCAGCTCATGCGACTTAGCTATGGCCTTGAATATAGTCGGTATGACGTACTTGCTGGCTACTATTGCTATCGAGAACAGTCCGAGGCCCCATACCATGGACCGCGCTACCGTGGACAGGGACATGTCCCCTAACGTGGCCAGGGCTGACATGACCATTATAGCCAGCACGTCCTGCACCAAGAGGACTCCGAGTATTATCCTCCCGTGGAGGGTCTCAAGCTCGTTCTTGTCAGACATTATCTTTATGACTATCATAGTGCTTGAGAACGTGAGCGCGAGTCCGATGTAAATCGCCTCAGTGGCGTTGAATCCCATCACGTATGCGACGAACGCTCCTGCAACGAATATGACGACTCCGCTGACTATCGCGGTCACAGAGGCTACGGAGCCGACGTCGCGCAGCCTCCTCAAGTCCAACTCCAAGCCGACTATGAATAGCAGGAACGCTATGCCAAGCTCTGAAAGGCTGCCTATCACCTCATGGCTTGTTATAAGCCCCATACCAAGGGGCCCAATCACTATCCCAGCGAGTACGTAGGCCGGGATGAGCGGTTGCTTCAGTATCTTCGCGAGGTGCGCCAGTATAGCGGCTGCGACTATTATGAGGCCGATGTCCCAGAGTATTATATCTTGTATCATACGAACAGCCTCCTGTCCCCTATGAGCACGTTCTCGTCCCTAAGGTGGGGCGGCATGTCCTCGATGTAGCCGTACCAGTAGACTACCATTCCAGTACCGAACAGGCTGACGTAGTGGGTTAACTGTTTGCCGTAGTCTCTCCTGTACTCGACTTCGTCTCCGAAGCTGGCTTTGCATTCTATCCAGTTTATCCACTTGTTGTGCATCTTAATCGGTGCCTCGAGCCTGAAGTCCGGCGTCTTCGTGTACTCCCCTTTTTTAGCATCGTACTCAGTAATATACGTTGTCCGCCTCAGGTCAAGCCATCTTTTTACTATCCTCTCAACGTCCTTGCCCCTGTCCCATTGTATCCTCGCACCCTCAGGCGAGTAGATTATCTCCTCCTTCACTGCCTCCTGGATTTCATGCCTTAAGCGCCTGTCGTTTATGCTCTGGGGGCTGTTGAGGTAGTTTCTGAACTGCTTCTTGCTGACTCCGGTGTGCTGTAGCATGATGGATGCTGTTAGGACCGGTGAGAACCGCTCGTTCTTGGCTATGTCGACGAATTTGCTCCCCTGCATCCAGTTTCCGATGAGAGAGGGAGCCTTGTTTTTGATTTCGTAGTAGCTTCTTTTGGTGTTTCTGACTATCTTCTGGGATAGTATGACTAGGAGGAGGTCTTCGTCGATGTTCTCTTCCTTGCTTAATCTCTTGATATCCTCGCGGGAGTTGAGGTTGTGGTAGATCCTCTTATAGTCGGCGGAGTTCATTTTTAAATGGCCAACCCCACCCCCAATGGATATGATAGTACTTAAACGGACTACTTTAAAACTACTTCAGCGTGTGTATGTCAGCCTTCATATCTGACGTGTTCAGGACAGCCACTGTCATAACCCCTGTCATGTAGCCGCAGGTCTCCCCTGGGTTAACTATGAGGGTGTTGTCGTCCAGGGTGACTTCTGGCGTGTGCGTGTGTCCCGTGATCACCACGTCATATTTGCCGCACTTGACTATGGCGTCCAATATGCTCGGATTCTGGCCGTGGTAGATGGCTATCCTCTTCTCATCATAGTCTAACTCCAAAAAGTCGGTTATTTCAGCGTCTATTTCCTTCAGTTTCCTGGCCAAGTTGAACCTGTCCCCCTCGTTGTTCCCGTAAACGGCCTTGAAGTCGCATTTCAGGTTCTTGAACGACTCCACACTGAACGGCGACACGATGTCTCCGGTGTGTATGACCAGTTTCACCCCTTTCCCGTTGAAGAACTCCACAGCCTTCCCAATGGCGTCCAGGTTATCGTGGGTGTCGCCTAAAATCCCTATCATAACGCAGAATATTACTCTATAAGCCTTATTAAAGGTTTTTTCAGGCTTTGCCGTTCAGCTTAATATCCTGGATAGTACTCGTATCTCACGTTCTCTATCGTAGTGTTGTAGTAGCATCTTCTCATCGAGACAATCGCAGCCCACACGTCCTCAGGGAGGTCTTGGAATTTGAGGGTGTGTCTCTGGTGGCTGATGTACCTTGCCGAAGCCTCAAGCCTCTTAGGCGCTGAGACTGGTATGTCTACGATATCCCATGTAGTGCTCTCGTTTAATGTTGTGGAGTTCACTTCCGGTAGTGTGGTGGTTGTCGTCGTAGTGTTGGTTCCGTTTGGTGTGTACCTTATGACAAAGGATTTCCTAGTGACGTTTATCCCGGGCGCGCACCAGTAGCCTATGGTGTATGTGTAGTTCAAGTAGTTCGTGTAGTCTGTGCCGTTGTTGAGGACGTAGACGTTCGATTCGAAGTCAGCCACCTTGGAGTCGTTGGAGGGCTGAGGTTGGTTGAAGTCCAAGTGCATCAGAAGCTCATGCACGATTGGAAGATTCGGAGTCACCGTCGTGTCCAACACTTTGACTGTCACAGCTGCTGAATCAGTTCTCGTCGGATTACTGTCAACGCTGTCACCGTACCTGTCCAAGTCGGTGTTCATGCTCAGCGGGTTTGTGTGCAACACCTTAACTTCGTGTATGTCTGAGAGTCCATCGCCGTCGGTGTCGCTTGTGTTCTCGTTCGTCCCATAGTTCCCCTCAACAACATCAGCTAGACCGTCCTTGTCGGTGTCCAGCACGAAGCAGTGGTTTCCTATGCACTCGTATCCTGCCGCACAGCTTGGGCAGCCGATGTAATCGGCTTCACTGCAGCACTCATACTCTGTGGGGGATTGAGGCCTAACACACTTAGAGTTTACGCATTCAAGAGGTTGTCTGCACTCCTTCCACTCAAACATACCAAGGACGCAACAGTCATACGGGCACGGCTTTTCCGCGCACCTTGTGCCCTTACACACAAGGAATTTCCCGCACGGCTTAGGCTCATATCCTGTCATGTTGCAGCACTCGAACGTGCAAGGATTCAAAGCGGCCTTCAGGGTCGTCGTGGACGTTGAAGTCGAAGCTGACGTCGTGGACGTTGAGGCCGTCGGGGCAACCTTACTCTCCTTCCCAGCCTGCTTACTCAGGTAATCCTTGATGAACTCATCATCATTGCCTGCGGTCGTCTCATTCTCCACCCCAGACTCGCCTAAAATGCACCCTGAAACCAAAACCAGGAGTAGAAACCCCACCAAGGCCCCCCTAACCTCCACCATGATTATATATGCTTGCAGAGGGTATATTATAATAGGTGACTGACTATGGCCCACTCAGCATACGAAGGTAACAAGCATATTCTTGACTCAGAAAACCAGGAAAAAATACACAGGGGCTTGGACAATGAATTACACAATCTCTTGGACCGTCAAGTCGCTGATAAACTATTCGGCGATAGTCCAAACAGCTTAACGCACCACACCAGACTCATGGAAGTTTCACCTCCTGATTCTCTCGCTCCTGGTGGTCGGACTCAGTTCGTCCCGCGTATCCTTGGCGCTGCGCAACCACAAAAACCTACCGACGGCCTCACTCCCGGTGAGAAGGCCACTTTCGTTCAGCCTCAGCAGGCTGAAATCCAGAGGGATGCGAAGTTCGTTACTAAAATATTACCCAGTACGTTTGAAGAAGCCCTTAAGGATTCAACTATAATCCCTCCAAGAATGTTCACGAAGGATAGGAAGGCTGGTATAAAGCCAACTGAATAATAGTCTAGTCTGTTTTGTCTCCTACTAGTTTGAAGAACGCGTCCTTGAGGCTTCCCGTCCCAGTATCCTCCAGTATCCTCGGTATCGTGTCGCAGGCCATGAGTCGGCCTTTGTGTATTACCAGTATCCTGTCGCAAAGTTCCGTGGCCTCGTCCATGAGATGGGTCGAAAATACTACAGTCTTCCCTTTCTTGCGTAAGTCTTTGACTATCCCAGTCATCCTCCTCGCGTAGACAGGGTCGAGGCCTGATGTGACCTCATCGAGTAGGACGAGCTGGGGGTCGTGTATGAGCGTCTTCGCTATCGCCACCCTACGGCGCTGGCCTTTCGAGAGAGTCTTGATGATGTCTTTGCCGTGCGATTCCATGTCCACGAGCTGGAGTGTCTCCCTCACACGTTCAACATCATTCTTCACGCTGTAAAGCTCTGCCATGTACTTGAGGTGGTCTCTGACTGTCATCTCACCATAAAGGAAGTCCTCCTCAGGCAGGTATCCAGTGATCTCCTTCACCTTAATCCTGTCATCCACAGTGTCGAATCCTTTGATTGTGCACTTTCCTTCGGTTGGGTCGAGTATCCCACACATCATCCGGAGGGTTGTTGTCTTGCCTGCCCCGTTCGGCCCCAGGAACCCGAAGACTTCGCCTTCGTTGACTGTGAAGGATAAGTCCTTAACTGCGTAGTCTCTTGTGTAGATTTTGCTCAGTCCCACTGCTGAAACGAAAGACGGCATCGTAGTACAAATATTACCTACTGTCATTATATATCTCTCTATGTTACCTCGTTTCCTGGTTGTGAGCAAGTACGAGCTGAAACAGTACCGCGGCAGCCTAGTAGATGAGGCTGTCGTGTTCCTAGTCATACTCGCAGCCTTCCTGATGCTCATCACCCCGCAGGTTAGCGAGACCAGCCTCCCGAGCAGCCATAAGATATACCGTGTCGGCTACCTGGAGGGGAGCCGCATTGGCAGCCTTGACTCGTACACCCTACAGTTCATACCCTACTCTGAGAAGTATGACATGATGCAGGACTCCAGCCTGAACGAGATTGACGCTTTCGGCGTGCAGGGGCGCTCTGGCGCCGTGTTCTTCGGCTCAGGGAGGGTGAAGTCTGACGCCGCGTTAAGCCATGTTAGCGGCCTAATATCACAGTTCAACATGAACCTGATATCAGACTACGTCAGCGGGAACGGTAACCTATCTGGTATCCTCCTACCCCTCAGAATTCAGATAATAGATGAAACCATCAACTACTCGAAGGCGGTAAGCGGGGAAGTCGATGCGCAAAGGAGGAGGATGTTCACGGTGCGCCGTCCAATAGCCACCCAAGCAGCAGCCCAACCCGCAGACCTTCAGTCCTCAGTCACCCCCCTCCAAGTCCCGATTACGTTGAACGAGTCAAGGTTCAGCCAACTGGTTGACGAGGACCCAGTGCTCGCTGGGATGTCATCCTCAGCTAACATGACTCTGCCTTCTGAGTTGACAGTCGAGTTCCCGTTCAAGACGCTCTACAGGAACATGATGTTGCTCTCCCCTATAGTGATGCTCTCCATCCTCCTGGCTTTGAGCCTCTCAAGGGAGCGTGTGGACAGGAACATCGAGAACCTCTTCGCAGTCCCCATCACAAACGCAGAGATGCTACTTGGGAAAGCCATCCCATACCTCGCGCTAATGCTGCTTCTAAGCCTCGCATACGGTCTCACTGCCACGTTCACCTTGGAGGCGCTTAAGGTTGCGCTCGTGTTCATGGCGTTGTCTGTGACCATGGTCTCCTTCAGCATGTTCTCGGTCATAGTCGCGAGAAGCTACAGGGAGCTTACGTTCATAGGCTCCTTCAGCATGTTCGCATTCTTCCTTTTCATCGTCCTCCCGAACGTCTTCTCAGGCGTGAACGTCCTCGCTTTCATATCCCCGCTTGACACGGTCACGAGCATCGAGAACGGGGCTGTGATAACATACTCCGATTTGCTGCTCTCCCTAATACCCTACTCCTTCCTCTCCCTCTTCTTCCTCACGTTCACCGGATTATGCTTCAACGCCGAGGTCATATCCTCCTCGATGGATTTCCGCAGCCTCCTCCTCACATTCTACAGCCAACTGTCGAGGTTGCTACAAAACAGGCTCGTATACGTCTTCGTCTCAGTCTCGCTCCTGGTCCCGTTCATATTCATCATAGAAAGCATAATGGCCTACCTGGTCCTCCCCCTCGGCTACATCGCTCCCGTACTCTCCCTCATACTCCTCGCATCCACGGAGGAGGTAGTGAAGATAATACCCCTCTACTACCGGCGGATGAACCCCCTCCTATACGGCATCATCTCAGGCGCCGGATTCTTCATCATGGAGAAAATGTTCAACCTATACCTCATAATCAAGGTCTACTCATTCCTCGGCGGACCGTACATCTACTTCGTCGGCAGGCTACTGCCCACATTCGCCCTACACATAGCATCCACGACGATATTCGCTTCAGTGGTGTACAAACGAAAGGGGAAGTCATGGTTCGCGGTCGGACTCTTCCTGTCAGTGACCCTCCACGTAGTATATAATATACTGGCTCTCAGGGGTCTCATATGATGAACATAGCGATAACGTTGCGGGAGGCGACTGCAATGCTCAAAGAGAAGAGCTTCACGCTCATACTCCTCTTGGAGGTGCTTCTCGTCTCATCATCTGGCCTGTTGAGCATCGGCTACGTGATGTTGACGTCGCCTGAGGCCAGCAATACGCTATCCCAGCTTAGCAACCTCGTCTACGTCGGCGTTGTCACTGACACCCGGGACCCCTATTCTCAAGTATTGGATGAGGGTAGGATGAATTACCGTTTCTACAGCGACTTCCAGTTGGCGAGGACTGACATGGACAACGGCATCATAGACGCGATACTCCTTGGAGACATCGCCTTGAGGGGGAATCTCTCCTCTGACATGAAGCCCGCGGTTGTGACGGTCTTCCTCCCAGACAACAGCCCGAAGACCCCGCTTACGAAACTGGCCTTGAAGAGGGTCCTCGTAAGCCTTGAGGGGAAGTTGAGGCAGACGAAGGTCGAACTGTACTACCCTAAACTGGACTTCATGTCCTACAAGATTATGAAATACAATCCTCGCTCAAGATACATTGAAATCTACTTCATATTCACCCTCCCAATCCTCCTCTTCCTGCCTTGCGTGGTGTCAGGCAGCCTCGCCATAGACACCATCACCCAGGACCTGGAGTCGAAGAGGATAATAAACCTCCTGGTCGCCCCGCTAACGAACGCCCAAATAGTGTTCGGCAAGGTGATGGCGTCATTCCTCCTCTCCCTCTCCCAGTCCGTCCTTTGGCTTCTGGTGTTGAGCCTCACGTTCGTTAAGCCTGAGAACCACTTCTGGCTGATACTCCTGTGCTCCCTCTACACCATGGTGTTCACCAACGCGGGCACAATACTCGCACTATGCCTTAAGAAGATGAAGAGCAGCCAGATACTATACACCTTCGTCACCATGGCGGCCATCAGCCTATTCTCACCATTCGCCAACTTATACCCACTCCTACTGAACTTCAGCCCCTCTTACATAATCACAAGACTCGCGCTCGGAACTCCAGTGACAGTATTCCTGTGGCAGT
>JAZDIN010000043.1:0-4426 GCA_043804895.1 Candidatus Altarchaeota archaeon | reverse complement strand
CGGGTTTGTGAGCATGAGTCCTGCTACGTCATCGTTCATGTGTTCTCTGAGGTCGTCCAAGTCTAGGTCTCCTCGTTCGTCGGATTTTATTGTGATGACCTCGTATCCGCAGTATGCTGCTGTGGCTGGGTTTGTGCCGTGACTTGAATCAGGCACGATAATCCTCCTCCTTCTCTCCTCCTTCCTGTCCTTGAAGTATTTTTGGATTATCATCACTCCTGTCAGCTCTCCGTGGGCTCCTGCTGCCGGCTGTAGCGTGAACGCGCCCATGCCTGTTATCTCACATAGCATTCCCTCAAGTTCGTGCATGAGTTTCAGTGCTCCCTGGATTTCCTTCTCGCTCTGGTATGGGTGGATGTTCGTGAATCCTTCGAGTCTTGCTATGTTCTCGTTCACCTTCGGATTGTATTTCATAGTGCATGAGCCGAGCGGGTAGAATCCGCTGTCTACTCCGAAGTTCCGTTTCGAGAGGCTAGTGTAGTGCCTAACTACATCAACCTCCCCCAACTCCGGCAGCCTCACAGCATCTCTGACCATACTCTTAGGTATCCTGTCCTTGACCTCAAACTCCAACTCCGGTGGCATTACTCCGGCCCTTCCTGAAGCAGACTCCTCGATGAGCGTTTTCATCTCACTGCCTCCACCAGCCTGTCCAGATCCTTTTTCGAGTGCAGTTCCGTAGTGCAGAATAGGATGCAGTCATTGTGCTTCGGATAGTGCCCCTCAACTTTGAATCCTGGCGTCATCCGAGCCTTCGTAATCCTCTCATACGTGCCCTCCGGGCATTTCATCATGAACTCGTTGTAGAACGGCCGCTCATAGACTAGGCTGAATCCATTAATCTTGGAAAGCTTCTCACATAAGTACACGGCATTCCTGTGGCAGTTCTCAGCCATCCTCCGCAGGCCATGGGGTCCGAGGAGTGCAAGGTGGGCGGCAGCCGCTATGCCGCACAGGCTTTCTGCGGTGCATATGTTGGATGTCGCCTTCTCCCTCCTTATGTGCTGCTCCCTGGCTTGTAGCGTGAGGACGTATCCTCTTTTCCCGTCCTCGTCGACTGTCTCGCCGACGAGCCTCCCTGGGAGGTTCCTCACATACTTCATGCTCGTCGCAAGTATCCCGAACGACGGTCCCCCGAACGACGTTGGGTTTCCGAAGCACTGCCCCTCTCCAACAGTTATGTCGCAAGCAGGCGGTTTGATGAGCCCAAGCGACGTCGCCTCTATGACGCATCCTATGAGTATGCCTCCGGAGTCATGAACCCTCTTTCGCATATATTCCGTTTCCTCAACGCAGCCGAAGAAGTTCGGAGTCTGGACGACGAGAGCAGCCGTCTTCTCAGTTGGCATGATATTTGATGAGCTACCGTCATCTGACTTGACGACTTTCAACTCCAACCCTCCAGCCTCGCAGTATGTCTTCAGAACCGTGCGGTAGTCTGGGTGCAGGGTGTCTGAGACCATTATCTCAGTCCTGCCTGTTATGTTGTGTGCCATCACCGCGGATTCGGCAAGTGCGGTGCTTCCATCGTACATGGTCGCATTGCAGGCTTCCTTTCCTGTGAGCTCGCACATCATGCTCTGGTACTCGAAGAGGGCTTGGAGGACTCCCTGGCTGACTTCAGCCTGGTATGGGGTGTATGCTGTGTAGAATTCGCTTCTTGATATCATGTGGTCTACCGCGGCTGGTATGTAGTGCCTGTAGTAGCCGGCTCCAAGAAATGACGTGTTGACTTTGTTACTGCCTGCTAGCTCATTCAGGTGTTGCACGAGCTCCTGTTCGCTCATGGCCTTGTCGATTCTGAGGCTATTTTTCAGTAAAATGTTCTCCGGAACGTCCTTGTATAATTCGTTGACGTCCTCAGCTCCAATGCATTCAAGCATCTGCATGCGCTCTTTCGGGCTGTTGGGGGTGTAGCGCATTTTATCACTTGTGCTCTGCTACAATCTTCTCGTATGCGTTGACGTCCATCAGCCTGTTCAGTTCGGCCTTATCCTTTAATTTAATCTTGAACATCCACCCGTCCTTGTACGGGCTTTTGTTTATCATGTCCGGGTTAGCCGAGAGCTTGTCGTTTGTTTCGACTACTTTGCCATTTACCGGGGCGTACACATCAGACACGGACTTCACTGACTCCACTACAGCGATTCCTTTAGATTGAAATGCGTCTGTTCCTGATTTCGGGAGTTCGACGAACACTATGTCCCCTAAGGCATGTTGCGCGTAGTCGCTTATGCCAACGGTTACGGTGTCGCCTTCGACTTTCACCCATTCATGGTCTTTCGTATACTTCAAATCCTTTGGAAATTCCATAAAATCATCCTCTCTTGTAAAACGGTAGTTCGACGACAGTGGCCTTGCATGGATTATCCCTTATCATGATGTCAATTGCCGTTCCCTCCTCCTTGTATTCTGCCTTTACGTAGCCGAGGCCGATGCTCTTCTTCAAGACTGGTGAGAACGTTCCTGACGTCACATGGCCCACTTCCTTGCCTTTCACCTCTATCTTGTACCCCTGCCTTGGCACGCCCCTGTCGACAAGTTCGAATCCAACAAGTTTTTTCTTGACTCCACTGGCTTTCTGCTTCACGAGCGCGTCCTTCCCTATGAACTCCTTCTTATCAAGCTTCACAGTCCATCCTATGATGGCCTCGTAGGGTGTTGTGGTATCGTCTATGTCGTTTCCGTAAAGCATGAGGGCTGACTCAAGCCTTAGCGTATCCCTGGCTCCAAGCCCTATAGGCTGGACTTCCCCTTTGCTAGCATCCAGGATGTTCTCCCACAAATCCGGGCCGTCCCTAGCGTTGACGTATAGTTCGAATCCGTCCTCCCCTGTGTATCCCGTCCTTGACACGAGGGCCTTCACGTCTCCGACCATCACGTTATCCTTGAAGAAGAATCTCTTGATTGTTGTGACGTCAAAGTCCGTTAGCTTCGGCAGTATCTCCTTCGCCTTAGGTCCTTGGAGTGCGAGCATGGCCGTGCCGTCGCTCACGTCCCTCAGGCATATGTCATCCTTGCAGTCGTCTTCATCTGCAACGCATATCTTCGCCTCGGAGGATTTTGAGATGTCACCCATGTGGGACCTCACCCACTTGTAGTCCTTATCGATGTTGCTAGCGTTGACTACCAGCATGTAATGCTGGCTGTTGTGCTTGTAGACTAAGAGGTCGTCTACTATGGTGCCGTTCTCGTAGCACATGGGCGTGTACATGCACTGCCCGTCCGAGATGGCGTTCACGTCGTTCGTGACCAGGTGATTGACGAACTCCGTTGCCTTGGAGCCGAAGACTAGGAACTCTCCCATGTGTGAGACGTCGAACAGTCCTGCTTTCTCGCGAACGCACATGTGCTCTTCGATGACTCCCTTGTATTGGACGGGCATCATCCAGCCGTGGAAGTCCACGATGCGGGCGCCGGCTCTCTCATGGTTTCCATAAAGCGGGGTCTTCTTAACGTCCATAAAACACCATGAATAAGTATTGTCAATCTCCTTATAAATTGCATGAAGACTAATCTATTACTGTACCATGAAGCTTGACAAAATAATCAAGTTCGACATCCCCAAGCCAGTCGACAAGGACCTCTTCCACGAGTATTTCTTAAGGACTGACCGGGCACAGAATAGGATAATCGTCGTCACCTCGGTTGCTGCTTTCATACTCCTCCTCATCCCACTTGGCGTGAGATTGAACCTCCTTTACCTGGCCGAAAGCGAGATTGGGTTAGTATCAAAGTTGATTATGGGTCTCTTCGTGGTCACTGTCATCGCCACGTTCCTTAAGATAACCACCTACCTGATTAACAGGTTCTTCTTCTTCATAGAGGCAGAGTCCAGGAACGTGATACTGCGCACATGGAACTATGGTGTATGGGGCGTCTTCATAATCGCAATACTCGCGCAGTTCACAGGCAACACCGCCTCCCTCGGGGTATCAATCGGGGTGTTCTCCGCAGGCGTTGCAATTGCGCTGCAGCAGCCGATAATGTCCATACTCGGCTGGTCTGTGATCATGTCCAAGCGTCCATACAAGGTTGGGGATAGAATCCTCGTGCGAAACATCAAAGGCGACGTAGCCGAAATAACCCTATTCCACACGGTCCTTCTTGAGGTCGGAAGGGAGATGGGCGGAGACGACCCGACTGGCGTGAAGATAACGCTACCGAACAACATAGTCCTCATTGAGCCTGTCTTGAACTACACCTCCGACTTCCCCTACATATGGGACTACATACCCGTCTCAGTCACATATGAAAGCGACATAAAACTCGCAAAGGAGCTTGTCAGAACGGCTGCGGAAGACGTTGTCGGGGAGTCGATGAAGAGGGCTGTGGAGCGGATGAGGCCATACCTCTATGGCACCCCCCAGGAGACGGAGTTGACCGGAGGCCCGGTGGTGTATACTAGCCTGTCGGATTCATCTGT
>JAZDIN010000042.1:0-13693 GCA_043804895.1 Candidatus Altarchaeota archaeon | reverse complement strand
TAAGGCGTTTCCTGCGTCAACAGTGTCAGCTGCTGTCCAACCTGCAACGTAGACTTTGTTGCCGTCCATCTTGACGACGTACTGTCCGCTTGCAGCCTGGATTTCGTCCTTGGTTAGGCCGCACATTCCGTTGACGGCTGGGCCACCGACGATGACCAGGTTCTTGGTCGTGTCAGCTGCTATTTCGGGCACAACCAGGTTCCCGACTATCGGGTTTACCTTTACTGTTGCGGCTGTGCTTCCGCTTGTTGTCACGCCGAATTCCTTAATCAGGTACGTGCAGCATCCTACGGACTTCTCAGTGCCTTCGTCTGCCTTTGTTATGGTCGTGTCAATGGTTGTTGCCTGCTCGCTTGTCCCTATGAACAGCGTCGCGTAGACGTTGTCTTGGGGTTGGCAGATTGTCACTGACTCAACCTGGCGGGCTCCACCGTAATCGATGGTTGCTGTTGTCCCGCCCATTGGCACTATGGCTACTGTGTCCTGCTCGTCCTGGAACTTGTACGTGTAGTCTGTTGCTGGGTCGTCGTACGGGGCAGTCCAGGCCGCGGATAGGCTCAGTGCGTTTCCTGATGTCCAGAGACCTTCGCTGTAGTACGTGTCTGCAGTGTCGTCGAACGACCTGCTGTAGAAGTCGATAACGATGTATTCTGTGTCGCCGTTATCGAATTGTATCAGCCTGTCGTCTGCGTCAGTGTCTCTGTCTAAGTTCAGGTCGTATGTGGTGTTCTCGTTGACAACACTCAGGCCTACGTCAGCGTCGCCAAGCTCGAACTTTTCGAGCCTTTCTACGTTTGTGCCGCCGTCAGCTGAGAATATGTTCTGGTTTATACCTATCGTCTCGTTGTCGATTAATGACCCTGTTCCTGCTTCATCCATGTCATTCTCGACTAGGTACATATCCCCGCCGTCGTACAGTATGTACGCTTGGGGTCCATCACCAACATATACGTCGCTGTCTGCTGCAACTGAGTCTGGCTCGACTGTCGTCTCCTCAGCGTTGCTCGAAGCTTCTTCGAATGGGTATGTCCATAGGCTGAAGCTTGTTGTCTGAGCTATCGCGTCAAGGTCGTATGTCCTCTTCCCGCCGTTCAACAGGTCCTTCAACGTGATTCTCATCACTTCGTCGTCTGTTGTCAGCTCAGCTGCGTCGTCGTATTCGTAGACTAGTCCGCCTAGTACGAACATGTCGCCTTGGCTGAACGGTCCTTGGTCCATGTATACGCCGTTGTACCTCTGCCCGTCATCGCCTGTGAAGCTGATTAAGCCGCGGTATTTGCCTTCGCGTTCAATCTTTATGTCGCCTTCACCAGCTCCTGAGCATGGGCTTTCGACGTAGTCGTTGGTCCTGAATCCGTCGAACACAACCTTGTAGGTTGATGGGAAGTCCAGTTCCTCGCCGACTTTAAGCTCTGCTGAGTGTCTGTACTGTACTGTCACGTTGTTCAACACGTCGCCTGCAACTGCGTCATTGTAGTCTGATATGTCGACTGATGACTCGTTTGCCTCTTGCGTGTCTATGCTGACCTTCCAGTACTTCTTGACTTCTCCGCCAAGCTCCATGTCCTTGCTGTCTTCCAAGAGCACGTTTGTTGTCGTGTCGTAGACGATTAGGCTCGCGGTTGCGACTGCGTCTGCTTCTTCAGCGTAGACACCAGCAATCTCGATGTCGTCGACGATGCCGTTTGCCATCTTGGATATCTGGGTTTGGACTACGGTCCCGTCTGGCTTCTCAACATCCAACAGGATACCTGCGACCTTGTACTCCTCTGAGTATATCAGGTGGTCGATCTTGAACTTGTATCCCATGTACTCTGAGGTGTATCCCTCGGATGAGATGTCGTCCAAAATCTTACCTTTCGCAAGGTATATCTTGTCCAGTCCTTGGATGTTCTTCACATAGTACTCCTCACCGAAGAGGATCATCTGCCCTCTCCACTCGAAGTCTATCTCGTTGCCAGCCTCGGCTGAGGTCGCGTATATCTTGTTCATTGGGACGTACCCTGCGTCTAGGATGTACGTTATCGCCTTGCTGTCGATTTTCATCGTCAGCGCTTCGGCGTCGTCTGACCCTAGTCCGTCCTCATACCATGTTATTTTGTCGAAGTCAACTGCTATCGACTCTTCCATGGTGTGCTCTGGGTTCTCCAATGCACTCAGACATAGCGTCTCGCAGAATAGGCAGTGTATGTTATTGTACGTGCCTTTCTTCAGTATGCCTGATTCGGTCCTCTCCTGCTGGTCGCATGCCAGACTGTAGGATATGAACTCCCCGCGGGTGTATGTTTCAACACCCATTGACGCGTCCCACGGCAGTCCGTCGTTGCTGCTGTAGAAGTCATACACATCTTCGTCTGCGTTGGTCTCAATCATATCTAATTCCCTGTCTGCTTGTTCGTACTTACCTGTTGCTCCCTTTGCAGAGATTCCAAGCACTACTTGGCCTCCGGCTGTTCCGCCGGCTGCGGCTGCTGTCGTGCTTGTGTAGGCTAGGTTTCCGATTACTGCTGCAATGTTTCCTGCTGCAACAGCATCAGTTGCCATCCCTTTTTCTCCAACTACGATCTGGACTATTGGATTATAGCCCGCGTCGTAGAAGAAGCCCTTTGTCATTCCTGTGTCGTCCATGCTCGCATTAACTGCGCCTGAGATTGCTGCTCCCAGCATCACAGCTCCTGCGACGATGGAACCCACACGGTTCAAGGTTCTCATTTTTGCTTTACCTCCTATTTTTAGTTTTATCTGCTAATGCCTTTGAGGGCGTCATGCTTAACAAGCATGGCGTCCCCTAGGGTTTTAGCACTGTATCAATTATGTGCGCTTATATTTATATCTTAAGGTGCACAATCAGGTCTATATACCTATATACTCCTTTAAAACGTTCGAATTACCGTTTTTATTAAAAATAACGTTCATATGAACTCCTTTTACTCTAAAACCCATTCTTTAAGCTTTATCCACTTAACACGACCTTCTTGTTTCCTCTCTATTATATTCCTCTTCTCTATCTGCCTTAAAATGTCAGATAAGCTTGATTTAGGTATATTCGTCGTCTTATGGATATATGCCTGTGTAACCCCCTCCTCATCCCCTTCTTCCAACAACCGAACAATCGAAAGTTCAGTGTCGTCGAGCATCTTCAAAACAGACTCCTTAACAGTTCTAACCCCCCCAGGATGGTCAACAGACTTAATGTCATATGAAACCTTACCCCCACCCACCTTAGGTTCGCTGACTATGTTTTCACCAACGTTAACAGTCATAGGTTCATCACCTTTCCTGGTTAAAAGAAGCCTATTTCTGTACATACTGTAGATGATAACGACCACGAGCAAGACAACAATCCCCAGAATCAACCCATAGAAGGTCCTGCCGTCCACTATTGGCAATTCCTGTATAGTGCCGCTGGTAACTGTCGTGACGTTTACCTCTGGCTTAACCCCCCCGGATTTATATGATATAGAAAAATTCAACCTACCCTCCTGCGGGTAAACCCACACCCCGTCCTTCACATACGTCCTCAGGAGGCTTGCCGGGCTTAGCTCAAGCACCTTAGCGTCTGGTGGCAACGTCAGCCTAATAATGGTCTTCCTTGGGGTTGAAGGCGTGTCTATGCTGACAGTCCATACACCCTCATCCTTCGCAGTCAGACGGTCTGTGCCATACCTTACCCACACCTCCTTTGTCTTCCCAGCTTCCAAATACTCGTTAAACTGGATTTTAGCTGTTTTCACGCCGTCAACCTCTGTTACGGTGTAATTCAACGTCTCTTGACTGTCACTGACTGTAAACTCGCTGGCATAATGCGGCAGCTCCAAAACACCTAAAATGCCCTCCTCCTCGAATATTACTCTCTCCTCAACCTGCACGAAGCCGTCCCCGCCTACGGCAAGGTTCACATCGCTTATGGTGTCGGCTGAAACCCATCCAATAAGCAAAAGCAGCACAAAAATCCCTATACTCCTCATCCTCTTCACTCACCCGTTAATCATCTTCTCATACAAGGCCCTTCTCTCCGGGTCCTTGAACATGGCTATTATCTGCTGGCTGTACATGTGCGAAAAGTCGCACACGTCAGCTGCTATTGAGTGCATCATCTCTGAGTTGAGGCGGACTTCGGCAGGTTCGAGTATCTCAAAGGCGGACGGCCCGTATCTCAGCACTGTGCTGATGAGCCATCTGAAGTCGTCTGCGACGAAGTCAACTTCAGCCACTCCTGAGAAGAAGCCTTTACCTTGTTTGTCTATGTCGTACATCTTAACTTCAAGGAGGCTTATGTTCCCTTCAGCCTCCAGCTTATTGTGGATGGTGTTTTCGAGCGCCTTCTTCGCAGCCTCCTTGTTGTTGCCCTGAACCCCCAAGTACATCTTAGCTAGGACTCCACCCTCCCTGATCTTCTGGCTTACGTCTAAGCCTTCGTTGAATTTCTTCTTGGTTACGGGTTTGTCAACCATCTTTATTATATACGAGAGCATAACCTTCTTTGTTTGGATTCTATGCTCTCGGATATATTTGAGGGCACAAAGCCTAATATACTCCGCATAAACTATGGATAGTATGCCCTCAACTATATAACATATCGTCCCCTTATATAACTATGGCTGAGCTTCTTGCTGATATCAAGCTTCGCTGGTACGACGACTCCGCCTTGATGGCTGATGAGCCTAGGGAGCTTTTAGAGTTGTTTCTGGACTCCATAGGCGTGACTTCAGACGTCGCCTGCGACATAATCGAGGTGATGCTGATGTCAAGGGCTAGGGACGTGCCTCTGACCACCCCTGAGGTGAAGGCTGGAATAGTCGAGCTTAGGCGTAGGAGAGGCGTGAAGGATGATTTCGGCCTCACTGACAGGAACATTCAAATCTGGCTCAGTTATTTCGAACGTATTGGCCTCCTCGACGTGTTAGACGGGAAACACAGGTTCACAGCGAACAAGAAGCCTACGGAGGCGTTCAAGAAGACCAAACAGGTGGTCTCAGAGAGTCTGAAATACTCTGAGAGCCTTCTTTCTAAGGTTGAGGCATCGTATCAGATAAGATGAATTGCATGCGCTGCAAGAGGAAGGCGGTTTTTGAGCTTCGGTACTCCGGTCACTGGCTTTGCAGGAAGCATTTCATTGAGCTTTTCGAGAGGCGTGTGAAAAAGAACATAAGGCAGGGGAAGTTAATTGAAAAGGATGATGTGGTATTGGTAGGCCTCTCCGGCAGGAAGGACAGCATGGTTGTCCTGAAGATACTCAACGACATAATGCGTGTCAACCCAAACTGCAGGCTGGTTGCCGTGTCAGTGGATGAGGGAATCAGGGGGAAGAGCCTCAGGGGCGCCATCAAGTATTGCGAGTCTATCGGCGTCGAACACCGTCTGGTCACGTTCAAGGAGTATTTCGGCTTAGACATAGACGATGTTGTGGAGAAAGTAGAATCTGATTGTGTTCCAGCGTGCAGCGTATGCGGGGTGTTGAAGAGGAGGTTGTTGAACGATTATGCGGATAAGATTGGAGCCACAAAGGTTGCTACAGGCTACAACCTCGATGATGAAATACAGTCCGCGTTCATGAGCATCCTAGGAGGTGACTTGCAGAGTATTGGTAGACTTTGGAGTGGGACAGGGGTTCTAAGGCGCAGGAGTTTCATCCCGCAGATAAAAGTCCTGAGGGAGTGTCCGGAGGAGGAGGTCCAGCTCTACGCGAAGCTGATGAAGCTGCCCCACACTAAGAGCAGGTGCCCGTATGCGAGGACTTCATACAGGACTACTGTACGGGATTTGCTAAACAGCCTTGAGAAGAATCACCCAGGAAGCAAGTATCAGATGCTCCGCTCATCAGATGAGTTCGCCAAGATAATGGGAACGCAACTTGGCCGAAAGCACCCAGGCGAATGCTCCCTATGCGGCGAACCATCCTCAGGAAAGAAATGCACTACATGCCAGCTTATTGAGGGAATCAAAGTCCTTCCTTGACTTTCTGCGCAGTCTTCTGCCCTATCAGTATCCCGAGTTCCTCCTCTTTCGCCCTCTTCACCTGTAGGACAGTCTTTATGCCTGCGTTATAAAGCCTCCTAGCCCTCACGCGGCCTATCCCTTTTATGCTGACTAGCGGTACCAACTCCTCTTTGACTCCGTATTTGACTCTAGTCTCAAGATTCTTCAAATGCACCTGCGCTCTCTTGAGTTTCATAATCCTCGTCAACTCAGCGGCCGCGTAGCACAACCATTCGAGGTTCTGCCTGCTCATGTTAAGCTGCCCCGGTGCGACGCCGTACTCTTCCAGTATATCCTCCTCACTCTTCTCAGCAATCCAGCCTTCGAACATCAGCGAAGTCTTGAACCTGTTCAGGAAGTCGAAGTCAAGGCCGAAGCCTGTCAAGTCCCTGAACATCAAATCTTCCATACTATATGCCTGTTGCCAGAGTGTGCTCTCCTCCTTCCCACGGACCGGCAGCTTGTTTATCTCAACTGCATCGCACAGAACCTCAAGCAGGCCGACTGTCGCGAACTTTCCTTCCTTCTCAGCTTTCGCGAACATCGTGATGTAGTTGTGGGCTGTCATGGGGTCTATGTACAGTTCGCTAACCCTTGAGCCAAGTTCAGTCGCTAGCATGAACCTACCCTCCCTCTTGACGAAATCCCATTCGACAAGCTCGTCAGTGACCCTCAATAAAAGTTCCTCCAGTTCTTTCCTGACCCCGTACTGGTGTCCGAAGAACGTGCTGCGCATGAACTCCACTAAGGCGTCGTGCGTCTTCGTGAACCCGGACGCAATTGAAGCGAGCGTGTGGAACCTGAGGACAGGATGGACTCCAAGCTGGCTGTAAATGTCCTCAACCTCCCCGTTGATGTAATGTTCGATGATGTAATCAGCCTCGCAGTCATCCTTCGCGAGCGTAATCGCATAGCCCCTATCATCATACCTCGGCCTGCCGGCCCTGCCTGCCATCTGCTTGTACTCTAGGACGTCGATGTAACTCAAACCCTCATCCTCGTACCTTCTCACGTCCCTGATGACCACAGTCCTTGACGGGAGGTTCACACCAGCAGCTAAAGTCGGCGTCGCAGCAATAACCTTAAGCTCTCCCCTCTTGAAAGCCTCCTCCACTGCGACGCGCTGCTCGTTCACAAGCCCAGCGTGGTGGAATGCTGTCCCGCCTCTCACGCACAACCCAAGCCGCAGGCACTGCCTCGTCGGCGGGTTGATGACGTCCTCCACCTCCTCCGCTAACTTCTCATTGTCTACCCCCAGCTTCAAATCCGACGCCAGCTTCTCTGCCACGGCCTCCGCGCTTTTCCTGCTCATCACGAACACCATCACCTGTCCGCCCTTGAGACTCCGTCTCACAACATCAGTGAGGTCCTCGTCTCCTTTGACTGCTACCTCCTCCTTCAACTTAACAGGCCTCCACTCTGATGTCACAAGTTCAGCGCCAAGCCATTCCGCAAGCTCGTCCGCGTTACCGATTGTAGCACTTAAGCCGAGGACCTGAACGTCGGGGTAGATGTTGCGGAACTTCGCTGACAGTATCTCATAAACCGGCCCCCTATCTGATGCTATGAGGTGTATCTCATCCAACACGATGATTCCGGTGCCCTTGAACCACTCCGGTTTGCTCCGAAGTATGGAGTCGCATTTCTCAGCAGTCGCCACCATTATGTCGAATTCAGGTCGCCTCTTGTATCTGCTCGCGTCAAGGTCGCCGACCTCCAACTTCACTTTGTAACCTAACTTCTCATACTTCCTGAATTCACCGTACTTCTCGTAAGCGAGAGCCCTCAGGGGGACGATATAGATGGCCTTCCTCCCTGACTCGATGGCCTTCATCATCCCCAATTCTGCTGCAATCGTCTTACCGCTTGCAGTCGGAGTGCACAGTATGATGTTCTTGCCCTCCATGACTCCTCCCTTCACAGCCAACTCCTGAGGAGGATAAAGTTCCATGACTCCAGCGGATTCGAGAAGCTCCTTGAACTCGACACCAACAGTAAGGTCCTTCACCAGCATACAGGTAAACTATCACATCAGAGGAAAAAAACGGAGACGCCAGCTTTTAATCTAATAATGCACGATATTTAGTATGAGCGGGAATAAGGAAAAACCCGATAAATGGGATGATTATCTAAGAAAGTTGGTTGACGGGATTGAAGGCGATAGACTCATACCACTCACTCCGCGCCAAATCCTTGATAATACAGATACTATACTCACCACGAGACCTCGGGATTTCACAAAAGGAAATGTTGATGATCTAGCATCCGTTTTCCTCAACTCCCGAATCCCAGACGACGACCGGAAGGACGCAGCAGTTCTGTTTTGTCAAGCCGCCATGGAGATACCGTTGATGGATATGAGCGTGAGAGGACACCTCACCAAGACACTCAACGACCTCTATGACTTCCCGAGGCCTGACCCTCGAACGCCAATGGAGAGGAAGGGCATATACAGCCCTGATAGATTCGGGGCCATAATACCGATATACGGGGAGACGGTGGAGGATTTCTTCTCACCGTCCGGGCCGGCCACAGTGGAGTACGTCCTCTGGTATGCGATTAGCGAAGCACACATATGGTCAGGCTTCAACGCACCCAGAGAAACCAAAGGGCCGATGCCGACAAGCGCCATAGACGAAATATTTCAAAAAAATCCACATGATATAGACAAGAGTCACATCTTCCTGCTCGCTAACAGGGTACTCGATGTCGGCATTCAACCCGAGGGTAGACAGCGTGCCGCCAGACTCCTCCACTCAATATCCAATGAAACCTCACCCCCACTGGCAGAAGAACCACTTGCCATTTATGGCGATCAGACATTGAAAATGTTACTCAAAGACCTTGACGACATGAAAGACCCTGGCGGGATTTTGCGCGGAATCCTCTCAAAAAAACCTGGCGAAAAGTGACGTGGGCCAACTCCTTCTGAAGACACCGCAGGCCCCTCACTGCACGTGCTCATAAAACTCCTGAGCACACTAACCCTAGTACTGGCCCCATTCTTCATCTAGGAGAATCCTAGGGCTGGTTCAGTCTGTATTTTTAACTTCCCAACGTAAGTTCTATGGGTGTTTGCAATGATTGATGGTATAGCTACTTTGGACGACTACAATTTCGCTGGGAAGACTGTTATGTTGAGGCTGGATTTGAACACGCCAATCGACCCGAAGACCGGGGAATTCCTTGAGGACCGTAGGATGCGCTCCCACCTGCCGACGATACAGGAGCTTTCCGATAAGAAGGCCCGTGTGGTTTGCTTGGCTCATCAGGGGAGGGCTGGGGAGCCTGATTTCACTACTTTGGAGAAGCATGCTAAACATTTGGGCAAGTTGCTAGGAATTAAGGTCACATATGTTGAGGATATATTCGGTCCGACTGCGAGGACTGCGATAAAGAACATGCGCGACGGGGAGATTATCCTATTGGATAACGTTAGGATTTACTCTGAGGAAGCGCTGGACCGTCCAGCCGACGTGCAGGCTACGACGTTCCTTGTCAGGAACCTCGCCCCATTAGCTAATTATTTCGTCAATGACGCGTTCGGGACTGCGCACAGGAGCCATGTATCAGTCGTTGGTTTCACACAGCTTATCCCCTCAGCTGCAGGCAGGCTTATGGAGAAGGAGATTAGGGCTCTTGGCGACGTACTCAAGAACCCTCAAAAGCCGCTGGTTTTCATCCTAGGCGGCGCTAAGGTGAAGGATTCGATGAACATAATCAAGAAGGCGCTGGCAGGTGGTGTAGACAAAATTCTCACTGGCGGGGTCCTGGCTAATGTCTTCTTGGCTGCGAAGGATTACCGGCTTGGCGAGCCTTCCATTGAGTTCATCAGGGGTAAGAAGCTGGTGGACCAGATTGAAGTCGCGAAACAGATTCTTGACCAGTACCCTGATAGGATAGAGATGCCAGCTGATGTTGCTATAGACAAAGGCGGAGAGCGTGTCGAGATATCCTTGTCTCAGCTGCCGCAGGACTACAGGATAGTCGACGTCGGGAAGTCCACTGTCGGAAGATACATCAGCGAGGTGAAGTCAGCTGGGACGGTATTCTTCAATGGTGCGCTCGGCATATACGAAACCCCCGCGTTCGCTTACGGGACTGAGGAGATAATCAAGGCGATTGCTTCGGCTAAGTGCTTCTCAGTCATCGGCGGAGGGGATACTGTTGCTGCTGCAAGGAACCTGAACGTCGAAGACAAGATAACCCACGTCTCAACAGGCGGAAAGGCCTCCATAGACTACCTCGCAGGCGTTAAGATGCCGGCCATAGAGGCGTTGAGGGCTTCGTGCAGGAAGTGATATATTTAAGGTTCAGGGAGTATAAGTTTAGGCTATGTGGAACCTACTAAAATCGATTGATAAGGTGATTCCGTTATGGGAGGCTCTTGTCATAGCGTTGGCTTTGTTTGCGATAGTTTTGGTTCTTGTGCTGTGGTGGGCGTTCGGCTACAACTTAATCGTCGTGCCTGAGGTTGTGACTGCAGTTAAGCCGGTAGTATCAACAGTTTAATCTGGCCAATGTTTCTTGGAAGTATCTCACAGATTCGTTCAGTGCCTTCGTTCCCCCGTCTGTTATCGTGTAATACTTCCTCTGTCTGTTCTCGACGTTCCTCCACTCTGTCTTCACGTATCCGTCGGTTTCGAGCTTGTAAAGCACCATGTAGGAAGTCACTTGTCCGACTTCGAAGCCGAATTTCTCCTCCAGCATCTGCCTTATCTCATATGCGTACACTGGCTTCTCTTTCAGTAGTGCGAGTATGTACGGCCACAGGCATTCTGTCGTAGTCTTGGTTTTAAGCCGTTTTATGAGCCTTTCCTCAGTCATATTTCACAACCGTAAAATATTTATAGGCAATGTAATATATATACTACCATGGTTGGCAAAGAAATAAGGCTCGCAATAATAGGCGTAGGCAACTGCGCAAGCTCCCTAGTGCAGGGAGTCGAATACTACAAGAACGTAAAGCCAGAAGACCCCCTAATCCCAGGCCTCATGCACAACGCGCTCGGAGGCTACATGATAAAGGACATAAAGTTCGTCTGCGCATTCGACGTCGACAGCAAAAAAATAGGCAAAGACCTCTCAGAGGCGATATTCTCAGACCCGAACTGCACAGTAAAATTCAGCGACGTCCCCCACTGGAACGTGGAAGTGAAGAAGGGCCCGGTCCTTGACGGAGTCGGAGACACGACCCGCGACAAATTCACAGTCGATGCGAAGCAGAAGCCGGTTGACGTCGCAAACGAGCTGAAAAGAAGCGAAGCCGAGGTCGCAATCTGTTACCTCCCAGTCGGCTCCGAGCAGGCTGCGAGGTTCTACGCAGACGAGTGCATCAAAGCAGGAGTCGCGTTCATCAACGCGATGCCAGTGTTTATCTGCTCGGAAAAAGAAGGGAGCGACAAGTTCAAGGCAGCAGGGCTGCCGTGCATCGGAGATGACATAAAAAGCCAGGTCGGTGCGACGATAGTCCACCGCACCCTCACCCGCCTTTTCGTCGACCGAGGCGTCAAACTCGACCACACATACCAGCTGAATGTTGGAGGAAACACAGACTTCCTGAACATGCTCGAGAGGACTCGACTCAAAAGCAAGAAGATATCGAAGACGCAGAGCGTCCAAAGCCAGCTGCCCACACAGCTTCCGCCAGAGGACATACACATCGGGCCATCAGACTACGTGCCATGGCTGCACGACAAGAAACTTTGCTTCATCAGGATGGAAGGACGCAAGTTTGGCGACGTCCCCCTCAGCCTTGAGCTGAGGCTTGACGTCGAGGACTCCCCTAACAGCGCGGGCGTGATGGTTGACGCCATCCGCTGCGCGAAAATCGGCCTAGACCGAAAAGTCGGCGGCGCGCTCACCAGCGCATCCTCATACTTCATGAAAAGCCCCATGATACAGTACACGGACACGGTCGCCAGGGAAATGGTAGACGAATACATCAATGGCGAACGGGAAAGATAATGGAAGATTGGTTGGCTCTAGGGTTGGCTGCAGCGTTCTCATACTCAATATCCGGGTTGATGGCGAAGGTAGTCTTGGACAAGAGATACCTCGGGCTTGACGGCCCAACGGCAGCCCTCCTCGTGATGGTCGGAGTCATAGTCGGCTTCACATCATTCTACCTAATCCTCGCAGGACCTAAAATCCCACAACTCACGGTAACAAATGCAGCAGCAGGGATAGCAGTCGGCTTCTTCTGGGCTCTCGGGTCGATACTGGTATACTACGGACTCATAAAGGGCGCTGATGTGTCGAGGATGGCTCCAATCTACAACATGAACACCCTACTGGTGGTTCTTGGGGGAATAATCCTCCTAAAGGAGCTGCCTGACAGGACCGCGATGGCAAGGGTCATGGTAGGCGCGGTATTAATCGTCGTAGGCGGAATATTGGTTAGCGGGTGATAAGATGCTCAAATCAAGGTTCAGGGAGAGGATGGAAGGCACACACGTGCGAATAGGCATCATGTTCTCCAAACTCGGCCTATCACCCAACGCCTGGACGTGGCTTTCACTCGCGCCCGCAGTCTTTGGTTTCATCTCCCTCTACAATCACATGCTCCTTCCAGGACTCATACTCTTTGTTACAAGCGCGTTCATGGACATAATAGACGGTAACGTCGCTCGGGTCACGAAGAGCGTCTCAAACCTGGGGGCGTTCCTTGACGGCGTCATCGACCGTTATGTTGAATTCTCCCTCTACCTGGGGCTGTGGTTCTATCTGGGGGAGACCACACAACTCCTACTCCCAAACGGCCTATGGCTGTTCCTCCTCCTTTTCGGGGCGCTCATGCCATCGTTCATAACAGCCTACGCAGACCACAGGAACGTCGTGACAAGCCCTGAAAAGCTGAAGAACATCGGAGGAATCCTTGAAAGATTCGAAAGGCTTCTGCTACTCTACTTTGGCATGTTCCTCGGCATATTCAACCCCCTCTGGCTGACCTACTCCATAATACTGACCGCCGTTCTTGCGAACATAACCTCAATACAACGGATATATGCCGTAATACGGGCCAAATAAAGCTTTTTATGTGGAATTCTCTTATCTTATGCTACCATGGGCGACTTCACACCCAAGAAACTCGCGCAGGCGCTGGTTGAAAAACACGACCGCCTTATAAGCGAATACAGCGACGAGATAGAGAAGACGCAGCAGATAGCCATGCTCAAGGAGAAGAAAGACCAGCTCCTACACTGGGTTGACGAGAACGGGGGTAAGAGCAAATACTATAAGGAACTTGAGGAGACACAAAAGGAGCTGAGCCACCTCAAGGAGACATTCAAACCAAAAAGCCAAAGCTACTATGCAGGCGTCAAGGAAAGGATAACAGAGCACAAGGCTGCCCGCGACTACTGGCTGCAACGTGTTGGTGAGCTTAAATCATGAACGAGAATGAACTGAAAGACAGGCTTAACGAGCTGAGAAACGAAGTAGAACAGAAGAAGAAGGAGATTAACGAGGTCCTGTCCGAAATCAAGGTCCACCAGAAGGACATAACCTCTCTCAGGCAGCTGAGGGACAACGGCAACGAGGAGTGCAAGATACTCTCCCAAGAGGCGAGGCAGTTGAGGGAGAAGCGCGACAAACTAAACGGGAAGATAGCTAAATTGAAGGAGGAGCGCCGCAAGTTCAACGAGAAGATAAAGTCCCTCTCCGGCGCCATCAAGGAAAGCAAGGAAAAACGAGATCAACTGAACCGCTCAGC
>JAZDIN010000041.1:0-13829 GCA_043804895.1 Candidatus Altarchaeota archaeon | reverse complement strand
CCGAGCGCCACGACACCCAGTGTGAAGAGTATTCCGCTGTTTTTCATCTCAAACCAACCCTCACGTCCGTTATGTAATAGCCTCCCTTCGGGTCTGTCGAAACCACACGCTGAGTCATATGGTTTCCGCCGACATCCTGGCCGTATCTTCTGGAGTCTATGAGGCTTAGGTTGCCTTCCACAAAGTAGTATCTTTGTATCTGGAGGGACACGTTCATGTTGTCCGGCATGGTCTTCTTTAGCATGTCTTCTATTAGGGTTCTGTTGTTCGATGGCAGGATCCCATCCCTATCCAATGCCAGCCCTAAGTCGTAGGCTGTTCGCATCATGTTAACGTCATTCCATTGGCTCCGGTTTACATCCTGTATGTAGAGGAAACTGCCGACTGCAAGTACTAGGGCAGCTGAGACTGCGAGTATGCCGTCCGCGGTGAAGACGAGGCCTCGTCTCATTGAGTCCATAAAGTCACCTCAAGGAATGCTGGCTGCCCTTTGTAGGTTATAATGCGTGTCGCCTTCACTGCCTGTTTGCCGACGGGGGGCTGGCCGGCCATCGCCACATTGACGCCGTCTATCGTCTTTAATAGGACGTGTATTTTGTTGCCGTCCGTTCTTAGCAGTTGTCTTAGCTTCATCTCGTCTATGCCAGTTAATGCTTCGAGTTTTTCTTCCAGTATCACCCGGTCTGAAGCTGCGAGCCCGATGCTTGTTATGTTCTCTGATAGGGGGTTGTCCTGCCAGTTGACCGGTTCACCTTGTGTTTTAACGAGTATGTCGGCTGCCGTGTGCGTCTTGTACTCCAAATCTCTCATTTGGGTTGACTCATCCAATCTGGTTTTGATGAAGTTCCAGGACAAAAGCAGCAGGCCTGACGCTATGAGGAACAGCGTGACTGCAGTTATCAGGTCTGCGCCGAATAGCTGCCCCTTATGTGAACTCGACCTTGCCTTTGACATTTTTTATCGTATATGTGCGTGCGGTGAGCGTCGTCACACCGTCGATTGCGTTGTTGTCGATGTTGCAGTAGTATGTACCGTCTGTAGTGCCTAACTCTACAAGACCCGGGCGTACGGTGAAATTCCCTCCAACCACTAACACCGTCTCAGCCCCAGGTCCGTTGGAGTAGACTGCGTTGAGGGCAGCTGAGAGGTCGCTGCAATCCACGTCTTCCACGAGCAGCATAGTTCGGTCAGCCATCTCATCCTGTAGGTTGAGCTTCAAACCCAACGCAGCTGTGAAAAGAAGCATGATAAGAGATACCGCACCAACGGCCTCCATGCTTAACTGGGCTTTTTTCATTACAAATACGCGAGTCCGTACTCGCTTGCACCTTCCATCTTTGTTTGGCATTTTGAGCGTATTTGGAATACTGCAGCCTTTAGGCTGCAGACTTCATCTTTCTAAGGTGACTGAGTCGAGCCACATGTGGCAGTACCCGCATCCGCTGTCTGTCGACTGGCACTCCCTATTCACAACATAACCGAATTGTAGGTATCTTATGTCACTCCAGTTGACTGTACCTCTCTTCCGGGCAGGATTTTCCAGGTTTATGGACCCCCTCTGCCATTCCGGTTTCCAGACAGGAGAGGTATACTCGAGGTAGTTGCTGGCATTTGTGCCGATTCTGATGTAACTCCGCTTAATCCCATCACTATTATGCTGACATTGAGTCCAGTGGCAGTCATCATGGTAGAACTGATTGTATATGTGGTAGCCCTTACCGTAGAGGTATAGCGTACCGTTCATATACGGCGCATAGGCTCCGGGGTCAGTATGATACATCTGCGTGTAGGTTGTGATTTTAAAGTTGGCGTCGGTGCAGATGGCAGGCCAGTTGAAGTAGAAGCCGGGCACACTTGCGTAGCTTTTTGGCGCATCAACATAATCACTCGGGTCGTTGATGTCGAGCTTGTGCAAGATGAGTGCCTGGGGCGGCAGACAACTCGACTCCGAGCCGCAGGCTAACAGGTTCTCCTGAGTCGTGCTCTGACAGGACCCCTCCATAGAGCATGTGAAGGTCGTCTGACTGCCGTGGCAGGGATACACGTTGTCGTAACACTGGTTTTGAGCCTCCCCGCACGTCTGGCCGACGCAGCCTGAGATGTTGGATGCCCTAATGTCTGAGAGGTTCGCGGAGCATGCGTCTAAGCCAGTGCAAATCTGAGTGTATGTTCCGGCCTGGCAGGTTGTTGGGAAGCCGCATGTCGTCACGTTTCCTGCGCAATCTGTTGGAGCCCATGTAGCGTTGAAGGTCTTTACCGGGTTTGTTGGGTCTCCAGCGCATGTGCAGCATTTAACCCCGTTCTGGCAGTGTTGCCCGGATGTTGAGCAGACTCCCCATCCACAACCTGCTGTTCCAATCCTTTCACATGTTTGTGTCCCTGAACATTCTGGGCCTCCGCACTGGCGCGTCTGCCCTAGAGAGCATTGGAATCCTTCCAGTATGTCATCAGTGCCGTCGCAAATCGGACATGCTCCTCCGCCGTCAATTATTGTTTCACCGCAGTTTTGCGCTCCGTCGAAGCAGTGCGGGCAGTTGTTGCAGTATTGGGGGTCAACGCATCCGCTACCACAGGTCACCCATTCTGGCGTGTCCTGAGTGCAGGTGCAGTCGGAAAGGCACTGGCCGTGTTGGTCGTATGCCTTGTATCTTGTGTTGGTTGCGTCACACTGCACGCTTCCTCCGCCACCCCCGGGGTTGGGGCAGTACGGATTGTTGTTGTCCGGGAACGTGAATGGTGTCCTGGTCTCGCATGACTCTAGGAGTTCTTTTACTGTATCGCCGCACACGACACCCTCGACTATGACGTTAACTGTGGCTTCGGCGTATGCGTCAGCAGATTCAGCCTTGAGGTAATTCGTGTATGTTATTGGGAGTATCATCCCGGGAGTCGTTACTTGTATGAGTAATGCCTTATCCTCGCCTTTGTTTAGACTGAATCCTGTTTCATTTAGGGTGAACCAGCTTTCCTGTCCGCTGACTGACACGTTAATCGCAGAGATTGTCCTGTCAGCTGAGTTTGACACCGTTACTGTGAAGTTCGTCCGATTATCCGGAGTGGTCTTCAACTCAGTGAAGGATGGTTCGATACTTAGGCCACTGCCAAGAACCACGAACCCAGAGTTCATGTACTCTATGGTGAGCTGGTGTGTTCCCTCCTGCGTTGGAATGTACCCTTTAAGAGGCGCCTTCGTAACCTCCAATGCGTCTGACGTCCCGCCACCTGGAAGCTGAAGTCGCATGAGAATACGATTGTCTGACGCCTGCGTTCCGCTCACTCCTGAAGGAACCCGAATTGTTATCGTCTCCCTCCGGCCGGGTCCTGATGTGTAGACGTTGTCTGTTGTCTGTCTGATGTCAGATACTGTGACTTCCGCTGTGCTGAACCTGTTCTTAGTCTCCCAGTCTGGATAGAAGTAGATTAACGCCGCAGCCAAGGCTAGCATGAAAAGCCCGAGGTATGATATGAGTTCCACTGATGCTTGTCCTTTCGCTCTGCCTTGTGTCATACATTCCCTCACGAGTTCATCCAAATCTTGAAGTGTATGGCAAGGTCAAGGCCGAGCAGTGCCACGCAGGTTGCTAGTACCGATGTTTCAGCCATTTCCACCAGTTAGCTTACCGCATGAGGGGTATAAAAAGGAGTATAGTAAAGGGTAGTAATACCGCCATTAGGGAAATATTTCTGAGAAGTTTTCCAGTACTAGGACTTTGTTTTTAAGGTCCTAAGGAGAGATATTAACTGATGAACTCACACAAGTATAAAGTTGTATTACAGCCTGCTGAGGAAGGCGGATACACTGTGATAGTGCTGGGTTTGCCAGGATGCTTCACACAAGGGAACACAAAAGAGGAGGCCCTGCGTAATGCTCGTGAAGCGATTGAATGCCACCTTGACAGTCTTAGACAGGATGGTGTAAAGCCTGACAAACTTCCGAAAGCATATATTGATGTCGTTTCCCTGTCATGAAACTCCCCGTTGTTTCTGGTGAGGAGATTATAAAACTGCTTCTGCATGAGGGGTATGTCATACATTCGCGAAAGGGAAGCCATGTCACTTTAAAGAGGATAACGCATCCATTCAACAGAGTTACGATACCCTTACACGATACTCTCAAGAAGGGCACGCTACTGAATATTCTGGAACATGTTGGGATGACGAGGGAAGAACTAGGTAATAAGTTGTAGAATTAGGCGGGTTTGCACATTTATAAGAAGTACTGGATAATGACTAGATTAGAGGATTAAGCGGACTTTTTGTCGCTTAATTGTTGTTAAGTGAAATAAATTTTGGCGGCCACAAGACTTTTATATCTCTAATTATTCTATTAGATTTATGCAAGCAAAAAAGGAATTCATGCAAAAAGCAATAGAACTTGCTAAGGAATCTGCAAAAAATGGAGATTACGCTTTAGGTGCAGTAATTGTTAAAGATGATGAGATTATTGCTACAGGAACAACACATTTAAAGCATGAAAATGATCCAACAGTTCATGCTGAAATTGTTTCTATAAGAAATGCTTGCAAAAACTTAAATTCAAAATACTTAGAAGGATGTATTCTTTATTCTACACATGAACCTTGTCCAATGTGTGCGTCTGCTGCAATTTGGGCAAAAATGAAGGGAATTGTTTTTGGAGCTTTTATCGAAGATGCAAAGCAAAGACAAAGAAAGAATTTCTCATGGAGACAGATTGGTATACCCTGCAAAGATGTTCTTAAAAAAGGCACTCCAAAACTCGAATTGGTTGAAGGATTTCTTAGAAATGAATGTCTAAAGTTGTTTGACTTGTCGCAGTAAAGCCGCCAAAATTTACGCTCCTCACAGCTTTGCTGTTCGTCGGCACGTTGCACTCTCGCCTTCGGCTCACTTAACACGGCTTATGCAGAAACCTCGTTGCACTTCTGTTTCCCAAATCCACTTCGTGGACTTCGCATAAGCCGATATGTTAAGTGAATCTTAGAGTTAATGTGCAAACCCAGAATTAGGTATTATATTAAAGGATAGTACTATAGATTATAGTATCAATTCATATATTTGTGTGCAGAATGTTGAGCGTGGATGAGATCAACTTTAGGAGATGGACCAGCCTAACCCAGCAGCAGTATGATATTGTTAAGGTCATCTACAGGCTTAGGAATCGTGGAGTGAAGCCGACCCCTAAGAACATCCAGAGGGAGTACAGGACTGAGCACAATAAGATAATCATAAAGCCGAACCTCTTCAACATACTGAAGACATTGCAGAACAAGAAGGTCATAGTGAGGGCAGCACTGGCCGAGTATGCGCTGGACCAGGAGGGAATCAGGGGTGCGATCGAGGAATCGAAGCAGGGTTTGAGGAAGGATGTGGAGGACTGTGAGAGGACGCAGAATGAGATTGAGCAGTTCTTCAAGGAGCTGACGTATCGTAAGGAGCAGCCTGACATACATTACCTGGAGGGCGAGCAACTTTACCTTGCTTTAGCGGACTCTCTTGAGAAGTCGGATGCATTTTATGTTGTGACCGACTTCCCGACCATAGCATACAGCAGGGAGATGACTCACACCCTTGGGAGGGAGCCGTACGCTGAGAAGCTGTGGCAGACGCTCAAAAACAAAAAAACGCAGATGAACATCCTGACAGAACTTAACATGGACACGCTGTTCAACCACGCGTTCAGGACATACGGCGACCCGAAGATAGCATACCAGGAGAGCCTGACTACGATAGATAAACTGAGGACCCAGATGGAAACGCACAAGAACCTGGACATACGCTACATTGACAGCCCCCACGGGCTTGGTGTGGCTATCGTCCAGCAGAAGGAGCCGGTGGAGTTCATAATATTCATGCGGGATGAGCATAACGACATACAGGGGGGCATAAGGATAAGGAGCCACAGGACAGCGGCTAACGCGCTAAGAACCTTCATGCACACATACGAGTACGCAACCCATCTGAACAGCCCAGTGGGGAGGGACATACTGCAGAAGACCAAGGAAAACCTCACGCATAAGTATGGAGTCCTGGGCGAGTGAGAGTATTTCTTCAGAAAGACAATAGTTAAGGCTTATGGCTGATTTCAACAGGTTGTTCCAAGAGTCCCTGACCGGCGTCAACCAGTTTGAGAAGAAGCTCACGCCACGCTTCGAGTACGCTGACCTCTACACCTTCGCCCAGAACAAGGTCACGCCAGTCTACAACTGGTTCTACTACAAGGAGGGATACTCCAGAGACTTCGTTTTAGGTGCTTTGAAGGAACTTGATGTCCCAACCGGGTCGCAGATACTTGACCCGTTCTGCGGAACCGGGACGACGCTCCTGGCAGCCAAGGAGGCTGGCTACGGTTCCGTAGGATTCGACATCCTTCCACTCGGAGTCTTCGTCTCGAAGGTAAAGCTTGAAGACTACGACGTCAGTGAACTTAGAGAGGCAGTCAGTAGGCTGTGTACTATGAGGTACAGGCAGCCTGAGTCTAAACTCGTTGACATACGGTTCCTTGACATGCGTAAGGTGTTCACACCGTACGCGAGAAACGACATAGCGTTCTTCAGGGAGAACATCATGGCAGTCGAAGACGAGAAGGTTAGGAACTTCCTCATGCTAGGACTCATAAGCATCGTCGGTCAGGCATCGAACGTGATGAAAGATGGTGGAGTCCTGAGGTTGGTGAGGAAAAACCATATGCCACCAGTGAGGCATCTTCTCAAGAACAAGCTGAAGAGGATGGTGAAGGATGTCGAGGGAAGGAAGATGGAGAGTGGAGTGGATTGGAGTGTGGATGTCGGTGACGCGCGGAATCTCCAGCTCGATGACGCCTCAGTCGATGCTATGATAACGTCGCCGCCTTACCTAAACTTCGTAGACTATACAAAAGTCTACGCGCTGGAGTTGAGCCTGCTTCTTTCATCAACAAAGGAGTTGGAGAATTTTAGGAGAAGAACCATGAGAAGCCATATAGGCGCTGAATATGAGAGGAAGGGAGATGTCACCCCCACGGATGTGCTTGGCAGAGTGACTGGTGATGCGAAGACTCCAGTGATTGTCGAAGGGTACATGAGAGACTTGTACATGGCTCTGCAGGAGACGAAAAGAGTCCTCAAACCCGGAGGGTGCGCAGTATACGTTGTCGGAAACGTCAGCCTGCCAGGAATCACAGTCGACGTCGACCTCATGCTCGCCGAACTAGGAGAGAAAATAGGCCTCCAAGTAGAAGACATATGGGTAGGCAACGTACGCTGGGCCGACGTACACGACATAAAAAAAGAACGGCCAGCAAGAGAAAGCGCAGTCGTCCTCAGGAGGGTGTGATGGATAAGGGGTACTTGGAGTTGATTTTATATTCACTGTTTGTTGGGACGGTGGGCGTGTTCGTGAGGCTTGTGCATGGTTTGGACGTTTATTCCATCATCTTCTACAGGGCGTTGATTGGGATGCTGTTCATCCTAGCGGTCGTCGTACTAAGAGACCGGGTTAGGGAGCTGTCTTTGGTTCATCCAGGCAAGACGCTCCTTGTGGGAGTGGTCCAGGGTTTCGGGATACTCACCTACTTTTCAGCTGTGATGAGGACGTCAATCTCTAACGCGATATTCCTGCTTTACACCGCCCCCATCTTCTCTGCGATTCTAGCGAGGATATTCTTCAAGGAGAGAATCGAGAGGGAGACCGTAACCGGGATTGTCCTCACCCTCACAGGAATAGTCCTGATACTGAACCCAGCTAGCTTTTCCTTCGACTCCAAAGAGACCGTTGGCAACATCCTGGGGCTCATCTCAGGATTCCTATACGCTGCGATGGCCTTGACAGCGAAGCCGCTGATGAAGAAGGCCCCTGGATACTACACTGCATTCTGGCAGCAGGCTGTGATGGCAGTCATGTTCCTTTTCTTTTTCAGGGCTGAGTCAGCATCAGCGGCGTTGGGCAACTGGTGGCAGCTTCTTGCTATGGGAATCCTATGCACCGGCATAGCGTTCATCCTGTTCATGGAGGGCGCAGGTAAGGTGAAAGCGCAAAAGATATTCATAATAACCGCACTGGAGCCGCTCATCGGAACCGCGGCCGCACTCCTCGTGCTCGGGGAAATGCCACCCCCACTCACACTCATCGGAGCAGCACTGATAATCTACGGAGTATACAGGACGACGCGTTAATCTAGGAGTTTTAGGAATTCCCTTGCTGTGAGTATTTTTGTCTGTTGATGTTCTTTGAGTCTTAGGAGGTGCTTATCCCCGGAGACTATGTAGTCTGCGTTGGCGGCATTTGCAGCTTCAATGAATTTGTCGTCTTTCTTGTCAGTGCAGACTTCAATCTTTGCTGTTGGCTTCACGAGCATGGAATTCGCTAGGAGGTAGCGCCGCCAAACCAGCACATCTGCGACGGGCATGTCATATTCCGTCAGGACGTCGGTTAACTCATCGAGTATCTCATCTGATGAGACTAATGTGAACCTACCCCCGCTGAGGTATTCTAGTATCTTCTCTGGAATTCCACCCCAGAATATGGCGGAGATGAAGATGTTTGTGTCCAGGACGACCTTCATTACAAATACGCGAGGATTCAGCTACTCGCTAGCACCTCCTGTGCTTGTTTGGCTGTTTGGCATTTTGAGCGTATTTGTAATAGCGCAGCCTAAAGGCTGCGGTCGTTTATTTTCTGTTTCGAACTTTGTTGATTGTCTCTTCTAGGCCTGATGACTGAATCCCCTTCTCCTTAGCGAATTTGTGGCTTTCAGAAAGCATTGATTTCAGGTTGAATTTGGGGAACTCCATCTTCTGTAACAGTATGACGTTTCCTTGTTCGGCTACCGCTAAGGGCATGCCTTCCGCCAACCCGAGTTTTTCCCTGATGCGTTGGGGTATGACGACCTGCCCCCGGGAGGATATCTTTGTCAGTTCAACATACATTTCTACCACCAATCTTATTATAAGATATACTTACTTATAAATCCTCATGTTAGCGTCGTCTGTCTTCCCGTGAGCAGGTCTTTGAGTAGGTTGCTTTCGCGGATGAATCGGGAGATTGGAAGCTTCATTTTGGTTGAGACGTGGGCTAGCGCATCACGTAGAGTCGGAAACTCCAGACAATGCTGCGCAAGCGCGGACCTCACGTTCTCGCGAACGTTGAATACGCCAAGGGGTATGTAACCGGGGTAGGCCTCCCTTAGGATTATCGCACCGGCTTGTTTTCTCATCCTTGCGAGTGCTTCGAGTACTGCGAATTTGCAGCTGTAGTAGTATCCGCCGACTCGTGAGTATCCTCTTTTTCCGATGTTAGACTCCCAATCGCTGAAAATCAACTCCTCTGGGCCGAGGACGTGTAGGTATGCTTCCATCCACTCGTACTGCCATGCTGTGGGCATGAGTATGACTGCGTAGTAGTTGCTGAGACTAGAGAACTCGTAGACATGATAGGTGTCTAAGAGACCGTAGTGTCTTACCTCGTCAAGAAGTCTTCCACCAAGAGTTGAATCGCATGCTGTGATGGACCAGCGTGTCGGGACAAGACGCCTCCTCCGACGAACGCCCAAGGCGCCCACAGACAAGGCTTTTTGTATCCTGGAGAATTCAACACCTTTGGAATGCAATTCAACCACAGCGTCAGAAGCGTTCAAATCACTGTCATAGTGTGCCTTCTCAAGGTTACGCTCCCACCTGCAGCCGTCCACCTCAAACTCATCCAACATGGCGCTGGGACCGTATGGGAGATGTTCGTCGCTGAAGCTGCGGCCCACTGGGGGTTTTGTGAATTGGGCTTCGCCTTCCACTGAGCCTGATGCCATGGAGACTTCTCTGAGTTTCTCGACGAAGCGGCTTTCGACGTCTGTGACCTTGACCGGCTCCTTGCCCCTGACCATGTTAAGCCGGAAGTCGATTATGCCTTCAGTCGTAACCTGCTCTGGAATCCACCTCTCAGGCGTGTCAAAGAGTGAGGTGTCGCCGTGGTATGGCGTGAACATGGGACCTGCATAAACCTTAGGATAGTTCCAGCTTCCCACAAACACTGAGGGAGGAGTAGTACCCTCCATCTTACGGCCTACGTCAACGGATTTCAGCCGCATCTGTGAGGTCAGCTTCTTCAGGTAGTAGCCTTTACCCTTCAACATTAAAGGGAACTTCAGAAGCCCAGTAAAAACAAGCAAGGCGAGAGTAACGGAAAACAATTCGAGGGGTGTTTTCCATTGGTCTTTTGGCAAGAGCTTAAATACTTATGATATAATATTATATCAAGTGATATAAAAATGTATCAAGACTTTAACAGGTATAAAATCCTAAGGGTATTCTTCCGTTCACCATCAAGAGTATTCCAACTTCGAGAATTGGTAAGATACACTAGAGTGTCACTTCCTTCAACCAGAAACCACGTCAGATCATTAGAGAAGAAGGGTTTCCTCGAGAAAGTCAAGCACGGAGTATACCCTGGATATAAGCTAATTGACTCCGAAAAAACAAGAATTTACAAAAGAAACGATCTGCTGGCCCAGATAGAGGATACGGGTTTCATACAAAAACTTGAAGAAAAATGCAGGCCAACCTGCATAGTATTGTACGGCTCCGCTGTGGAAGGAAGAGACGATGAAAGAGGTGACATCGACATTTTTGTACAATCTGAAAAAGTCAAAATAGAAATAGGAAGGTATGAAAAGGAGTTCAACAGAAAGGTCAACCTACTCTTCGAATCAGACATGAGAAAACTAACCCCGGAATTCATAAACAATCTCGCTAATGGAATAGTCCTCAAAGGGTTCCTGAAGGTGAAACAATGAAGTGGACGGACTGCATGAAAGAGAAAGTTAAAGCCATCAGACCAGACAACGAGAGGGCTAAAGCCATGACAGAACTGGCAGTCAAACGCCTTAACTCAATCGCTAGGAGGAGGCAAACTGAGGATCCAGAATTCATAGTCGAGGACTACTATGAGTCCATAAAGGAGCTAACCACAGCATTACTCTTCAGCAGAGGCTACAAAAGCTACAGCCACGAATGCCTGATAAGCTTCCTGCAGGAATTCCACCCAGAGTTTGGAAAAGACGAGTTAGAACTCATAAACCAGATGAGGGAGATAAGGAACGACATACAATACCGCGGAGAACCACTAGCGAGCGGATTCCTAAAAAGAAGAGAGGCAGACATTAAGGGCGTAATAGACAAGCTAGCCAAGACAGTAGAAAAAACTGTAAGAGGTTAACCTATGGGCGTTGATTTGACTGAAGGTGACATACTGAAGACAGTCTATCGGACTTCCCTGCCGATGGTTATTACCCTGGCGATGGGCAGTATGTTAAACCTTGTTGACGCCTTCTTCGTGGGGAAGATTAACTCACAGGCCCTAGCTGCCGTAGGGCTTGGATTCCAAGTTGTGTTTTTTGTGATGATGTTGGGTTCCGGCGTCAGTGCAGGTGTAACCTCCGTGGTGTCGCGGCTTATCGGAGCTAAGGAGTACGGTAAGGCTAAAATAGCCTCAGAACACGGCATCCTATCAGCGGTTGTCGTCAGCATAATATTATCGGTTATACTGCTTCTTACTGCGCCGGCAATTTTGGATTTCATGGGTGCCAAAGCTAGCCTGATGGACGATTCACTGGCATATCTGAACGTGCTGTTGTTTTTCTCAGCGTTCCAGTTCATGGGACTTGTATTGACAGGGATTGTCTCGGCCGAGGGGGAGATGAAAGTCGTCATGAAAGCTGGCGTTTACTCCAACATACTGAATGTTATTCTTGATCCGTTATTCATCTTCACTTTTGGGTTGGGCATTAGAGGAGCGGCGATTGCGACAGTAATATCCCAGCTCTATAGCCTACTCTACCTCGCCAGCTATTTGTTTTCCGGAAACTCCTGGGTTAGGCCTGACTTCAACTGCTTCACATACGACTTCAGGCACATTAGGGACATCTACTCGTTAGCTCTGCCTATGTCCCTGTCGAACTTGAGTATGAGCATCGCTTATGTCATCCAAACCTCAATCGTCGGCTTATTCGGGACTGGAGCGCTAGCAGCATCAACAATCGGCATGAGGATGTACAGCCTAGGGAGCCTGCCAGGAGCAGCAATATCGACTGCAGTCGTGAGCATAGCAGGCCAATGCATCGGGGCTGGAAAATACGACCGTGCGAAGGAAACAGTAGTTAGAGGAGGATTCCTGGCCGCAACCATAATGGGCGGAATCGGGCTTATCTTCTATGTCTTCGCCGCAGATATTGTCCAATTCTTCACTTCATCGGCGCCTGTGATAGAATACAGCATATCATTCCTGAGGATAACCGCCCCAGGCCAGGTTGCATTAGGATTCGCCCTATGCTTCGGCTCAGTCCTCGTCGCGGCCGGGAAAGGAAAACAGCTCCTAATGTTGAAGGTTCTGCGAACATTCCTGCCATTACCCATATGCTACTGGCTGTCGACAATCTACGGCGTACCTGGAATATGGGCTGGTATCACATTCAACCTAGTACTGTACCTGATAATCAGCATGGCACTCTTCAGATACGGCGGATGGGATAGGGGGGAGTAGTCTAGTGTTTTTTCGCATGTTTGACTTTGGGTTTCTTTTTGGGGCCGCCAATCCATTCCAGTTCCATCCACTCTTCGGCTGGTATGCCTGTTGCGAGCCATCCGTGGTATCTTCTGCAGTTGTGGCAGTCGATTTGTAGCTTACAGATGTTCAGTCCGATATCGTCTTGCTTCGTCTTGTTGCCGCAGGCTACGATGTTGGTCAGCATGCAACGGTAGACGCCGTCTATCATGGCCCTGTGGTGCCCGAGGCAGCAGTTGTTTAACCGAAGCTTTACTTCCTCAACCATAAAGTTAATATCTCGCAAGGGCATATTAATACATAACGATTGTTAATCGATGATTGTCGATATTCGAAAGCATTTCTGGCCACACTTCGCAATAACCTCACTAGACAAGACCGAACGCCAGATACTTATACAGCGCACATGCCAATGACACACCATTACTTACTTTACTTCGAATCCTAGTTGCTTGAGTTTTTTCTTTGCTGAGAGTAGGTGTTTCTTTTTTACTAGAATGTGATCTCTTGAGTATGCGGATATGACGAATACTGGGATTTTCTCTTCTGCGAGGGCTGTGGATATTTTGGCGATGAAGCCAACGAAGTCTAAGGGGAGTACCATGTCGAAGGTGATTAACCTATAGCCTCCCTCCGCTGTTATGATGCCTTTACAGGACCTTACCTTAGTGTCTGAGGTTATGACAGTGTTCTCGAGTCCATCATCGATATTCGCAAATGATCTTGGTATTGCCTTCTTGGAGTTTGCTATGGAATAGTCCTCTTTGCTGATTCTGGCTATCTTTTTCATCGAGGGTTGCTCTTACGTCTGGTATCTGTGTTGTAGTTTCCTTAACCCTATGTACATCATTCCAAACAGGGTGAACACAGACAGTATCTCCAGCCTACCAGCCCACATGATGAATATGTACGTTATTTTAAGCATCGCAGGCATCGTGGGGGATGTGATTCCAGCGGAAAGCCCTGCATTCGCGACCGCTGAAGAGCTCTCGAACATGGAGTCGATTGCGTTGTAGTCGTAGAACATGCCAACAATAGTGCCGAATGTGAAGAGTATTATGTAGCCGACTATGACCAGGAGGGCGCCTCGTGCGTAATCGTCCCTGAGCACTGTGTCAGTCAGGTGATGGTATTTTTCAACGATTATCGCCCTCCTCGGGTATATTGTCTTCTTCACCTCCCTGGAGAAGAGTTTAGCAGTGATAGCGACCCTTAGTGCCTTGAATCCCCCGGCTGTGGAGCACGCGCAGCCACCGAGAAGCATCGCCACAGTCAAGGCGAACTCGGGCAGGTTAGGCCATTCCTTTGACATTTGTATA
>JAZDIN010000040.1:0-17471 GCA_043804895.1 Candidatus Altarchaeota archaeon | reverse complement strand
AACGGCTGCGGAAGACGTTGTCGGGGAGTCGATGAAGAGGGCTGTGGAGCGGATGAGGCCATACCTCTATGGCACCCCCCAGGAGACGGAGTTGACCGGAGGCCCGGTGGTGTATACTAGCCTGTCGGATTCATCTGTGGTATTCCACGTTAAATATACCTGTCGTGCTACTAAGAGGCGGCAGGTGAAGTCAGATATATCCGATCGCATACTCGAACTATTCAACATGCCCGAAAACAAGGGGAGGGTCGTCATAGCCTACCCCCACACTGAGCTGGTATTCCGCGACCAATCCGTCAGCGGAGTCTTCAGAAAGTACCTGGAGAAGAACATATAACTACCTTTTATCGAGGGTTCAGCAGAATACCTCTGCATGTGGGTGAGAGCTGTCTGCTTTCAGACACATTAAACAGCCCGTGGCTGCTGAATATTTAAGCGGAGGATGAATGTCCGTACTGCTGAACCCGAGAGAATACCGCAGCCTTCAGGATGCGGATATTTATACCGAAAGCCACAGAATACCACAATATTAATATTGTGGATGAATGTGGGTTGCATGGCTTTCTTATAAATACCACAGGCTTTAGCCTGTGGATATTTATTTATACAAATACATTATACCTGGATGGTTTCACTGGATGATATAATCTCCAGATACTCTGGCCGTTCTGACCTCATCGCAGTCCTTGAGGACATACAGGAGGCTTACGGCTACGTCTCAGAAGAGCATATGCGCAGGGTGGAGCAGAAGCTGAGGATACCCCTAGTCGAAATCTACGGTGTCGTCACATTCTACTCCGACTTCAAGCTCAAGCCTCCAGGCAAGCACATAATACGGGTATGCACTGGCACGACATGCCACGCCAAAGGCTCCGACGAAATCCACGAGCACATAACAAAGAAACTTGGCATACGGGACAGGCAGACGACAAAAGATGGCAAGTTCACACTCCAGTTCGTCAACTGCCTCGGTGCCTGCTCGTCATCACCTAACATGATGATAGACGACATAGTATACAATCAGTTGACTGTGAAGAAGGTTGACGGGATACTAAAAAAAATCAGATGAAAGCAGTAGAAGACGTAGTCGACGCAAGCGAGGCGAGGAAGCAGCTCTCAGGCGACCGCATAACAGTCGGTTTGGCTACTTGCGGAATATCAGCGGGAGGCATCCCAGTCCTTGACAAGCTAAGGCAGTCCAAACTCGGAATCCTCGTGGAATCAGTCGGATGCTCAGGCATGTGCTATAACGAGCCTGTTGTCACAGTCCGACAGAATGGCATCTATTCAATCTATTCGAAAGTGACTTCAGAGAACGTCAGCGAACTCATCAAGTCGATACGCCAGGGGAAGGTGAACAAAAAAATGCTCTCAGGCCACAGTCTGACCGACATAGACTACTATAAGAAGCAGCGCAGACTGGTGATGGAAAACTGTGGGCTAATAGACCCAACCAGCCTCGAACAGTACGTCGCATGCGGCGGATTCAGCGGCCTTGAGAAGGCGCTTCAGATGAGCCCACAGGAAGTCATCGCAACAGTCGACAAATCAAACCTCAGAGGTCGCGGCGGCGCGTTCCCGACTGGGAAGAAGTGGGCTATGATGGCCTCACACTCGGGGAAGAAATACATCATATGCAACGGCAACGAAGGCGACCCAGGGGCGTTCATGAACCGCGTACTACTTGAAAGTGACCCCTACAAGGTCCTTGAGGGGATGCTGATTGCGGCGTACGCGATAGGCTCAGACGAGGCCTACATTTACGTCCGCGCGGAATACCCGCTCGCCATAAAGACGTGTGAGGAGGCAATCAACAGGCTCAAGCGGAAGGGGTTGCTCGGTCGGAACATACTCGGCAAGGACGGATTCAACCTTGACATCATAATGAAGAAGGGGGCGGGCGCGTTCGTCTGCGGCGAGGAGACCTCACTCATAAACTCTGTGATGGGCAACCGCGGATACCCCACTTCCAAACCCCCTTACCCCACGGATAAGGGGTTATGGGGTTTGCCGACGAATGTGAACAACGTCGACACACTTGGCAACGTGACAACCATATTCAAGATAGGTGTTGACGAGTACACCAAAGTCGGGACCGATAAGACGAAGGGCACCAAAACCATATGCCTCGTCGGAAAACTCAACCGAACAGGTGTCGTTGAAGTTCCATTCGGGGTCACACTCCGCGAGTTCATATACGACATTGGAGGGGGAATGCCGAAAGGCACTAAGCTGAAGGCAGTCCAATCCGGAGGCCCCTCAGGCGTCTGCATACCAGCCAGTCAAATAGACAAGCCCCTCGACTATGATATCCTACCGTTCGGCTCAGGCGGGTTCATTGTTCTCAGCGACAGGGACTGCATGGTCGAGATGTCAAGGTACTTCCTGGATTTCACAAGACAGGAATCCTGCGGCAAATGCACCCCCTGCCGGGAGGGGAACACAAGGTTGCTCGAACTCTTGGAGAAGATAACCGGCGGGACCGCAACAGAAAATGACCTGAACATGATAATGAAACTCTCAACGTTCATCAAGGACACGTCTCTTTGCGGCCTCGGCCAGGCTGCCCCGTCTCCCGTGCTCTCCACAATGGAAAACTTCATGGGCGAATACAGAGACCACGTGCTGAAGAAGCGTTGCGCGGCCGGAGTATGCAAGTTCAAGGACATAAAGTGAAACAAGTCAAGATACACCTGAACGGTCGGGAAGTGGATGCTGGGGAGGATGAGATGCTTATAGAGGTGGCGAGGAGGAACGGCATAGACATCCCCCACTTCTGCTGGAACACCAGGCTTGACATAATCGGCGCTTGCAGGATGTGCGTGGTCGAAGTGGAAGGCAGCCCGAGGCTCGTCGCATCCTGTTGCACACCAATCCAAGACGGCATGAAGGTGAAGACCCACACGCCCAGGATCCTTGAGGCGCGCAGGATGAACCTAGAGCTCCTACTCTCCAACCACGACCTAAACTGTACGACATGCCCACGCAACCTAACTTGCCGTTTGCAGCAGTACGCCCACGATTTCATGATAGAGGACACGCCATTCCCCCCCAGGTTAAGGAATGAGGAGAAGGACACATCAAGCCCGTCCATAGTCAGGGACAACAACAAATGCATACTCTGCGAACAATGCGCCCGTGTCTGCAATGATGTGCAGACTGTATACGCAATAGGGCTCCAAAAGAGAGGCTTCGACACAAAGGTTGCCCCGTCCTTTGGAATGAACATGAACGAGAGCCCGTGCATCAACTGTGGCCAGTGCGTGGTCGCATGCCCGACAGGGACGCTCACCGAGAAGAGCAGCATACCTGAAGTCCTGGATGCTCTCAACTCTGACAAATTCCTGATAGCCCAAGCTGCGCCATCCATCCGGGCGACGCTCGGAGAATGCTTCGGACTCCCCCCCGGCTCTCCTGTCACAGGCCAGATGGTCGCCGCCCTACGCCAGCTCGGGTTCCACAAAGTGTTCGACACCAACTTCGGGGCTGACATATGTATTGTGGAGGAGGGCACTGAGTTCATCAAAAGGTTCAAGGAGAAACGCGACCTGCCGATGATAACGACTTGCTGCCCGGCATGGATAAAGTTCGCGGAGCAGTTCTTCTACCCCGAGCTCGACCACATGTCGTCATGCCGGAGCCCGCAGGCAATCCTCGCATCGCTTGTGAAGACGTACTATGCCAAGAAGATAGGCAAAGACTCCAAGGACATAGTCCTCGTGGACGTCATGCCTTGCACTGCCAAGAAGTTTGAGGTGCAGCGCCCGGAATTCCACGGCGACGCTGACTATGTCCTCACAACAGTGGAACTTGCAAAAATAACAAAACAGTACAGCATAGACTTCCTGAAACTCCCCCCATCAGAATTCGACACCCCAATGGGCCTCTCATCAGGCGCAGGCGACATATTCGGCCGCTCAGGGGGGGTGATGGAGGCTGCCCTCAGGTCTGTTGCTGACATCATGACAGGCGAAGACCTCGGCAGTATAGAGTACACGTCAATCCGCGGCATGGAGACCATGAAAGAGGCTGAATTAAACATTGCAGGCGAGACAGTCAAGATTTGCGTAGTCCACACGCTCGGGGAGGCAAGGAAGCTTATGGAACAAATCAAGGACGGTAAGAGCCCCTACCATTTCATAGAAATCATGGCATGCTACGGAGGATGCGTCGGAGGCGGAGGCCAGCCGACGCCGCACAGGAAGGAGATTCTCGCAAAGAGGGCGGAGGCCTTGAACAAGGAGGACGCTGGCAAGAAGCTGAGGAAATCCCACCAGAACCCTGATGTGCTTGCACTCTACAAGGAATACCTCGGCGAATTCGGAAGCGAACAGGCCCACCAACTCCTACACACAAGCTACACCAACAGGTGCACAATAAAAGACTGCAAATAGGCCTTAACCTATCAGATGTCTCTCTGCCTTCAGTTCCCCGTACGCCAGTATCCCGCCAGCTATCGCAGTAGTCAGCTGCATCACCCCCATCGCCGACAGCATGAGCGCAGGCAGTAATCCTGTGGAATACAACGCATATGCGCTACCAAACAAGAGGCCTGTTTTCGCAACCGACCCAACGCCAAGGCGCAGGAAATAGTTTCCTCTCACTCTGAAGGCCTTCATCAGGATGTAATTCCCTGCCCATATGAACGGCACCATGTACACGAGGAAGAGTGTGAACGGCCCGAACAACAACCCTCTTGCCAAGGCGCCGAGCACTGGGGTGAAAACCACGAGCAAGGCCTTGTGTTCTGGCAGAGTGAGCGCGGCCCTGATGATGAAAGCGTTAACAAGAACTCCGACGAGAATCTGCGGATGGCCTACGGTGAACGGTAAAAGGAATCCTAGCGCGGCAAGCGCGAACATCTCAACATACTGCTGCCTTAGCGAATACTTTCCGTAAAAATCGTCAAAATAGACGTCCATACCTAACTAATCTCAAAAGGCATTAATAAGTGCAGCAGTTACCTCACCCTCACCATTATTTTAAACCCAAACACAATTACCTCATCATGTTATACGAACTCCACACCCACACCACCTACTCAGACGGCCTGGCTACCCCTGAGGAGCTGGTCGTATACGCGAAGGCTATTGGCCTGTCCGGAATTGCAGTCACAGACCATGACATCATCGACGGTTCGCTCAAGGCCTTGGAGTACGCCTCCCACAGGCTCACAGTGATACCCGGCGTTGAGGTGTCCTCAGACGAAGGCCATATCCTCGCCTTATACGTTACTAAGCTCATACCAAGGGACCTCCCAGCAGCAGAGACTATCGAGTTGATACACTCCCAGGGCGGCCTTGCCGTGGCAGCTCACCCGTACGACAGGCGACGTGGGGGAGTCGGCGACCTCATACTAAAACTCAAGTTCGACGCTGTGGAGGCTGTGAACGGCCACACCTTCAGCAACACCCGCGACCCGGTGGCAGTCTGCTTGGAGTCCGGCATATCCGTGGTCGGGGGAAGCGACGCTCACACTCTCCGGGAGGTGGGTTCGGTTGCGGTCGAATTCGAAGGCGACTTCAGAACGGCCTTGACGTCAGGCAAACTGAATGTGAAAAGTGCGCATAAGGCCAAACTCCTCTTCAACCACGGCCTTGGGATACTCAAAAGGAAACTCCGTTAGTTGCTTTTTTTATTCAACCACTCCTATATCATGGGCGTATGAGAAAACTCAATGTCGGGATTTTAGGCGCCACTGGGATGGTGGGTCAACGTTTCATCAGAGGCCTTGAGGGTCACCCCTACTTCCGGATAGGATGCCTCGCCGCATCTGAGCGTAGCGCTGGGAAGACGTACAAGGAGGCTGCTAAGTGGTACCTCCACGGCGACATACCCTATGAAATCGCGAAGATGACTGTGCAGCCAATGGATGCGAAGGTAATCGACCAATTCGACCTTGACTTAGTCTTCTCCTCAATCCCATCCGAGATTGCGAGGGAGGTTGAGGGCGCATTCGCAAAACATGTGCCAGTGTTCAGCAACACCAAAACCTACCGGATGGATGAGGACGTGCCTCTAGTCATAGCGGAAGTCAACCCAGAGCAATACGACCTAATCAAGAGTCAGAAGAAAAATCGCGGCTGGGACGGCTACATAGTCACAAACGGCAACTGCAGCACAATCGGCCTAGCCCTTCCCCTGAAACCAATATTTGACGAGTTCGGAATAGAGTGGGTGAATGTGGCGACGATGCAGGCCCTCAGCGGCGCAGGCTACGAAGGAGTCCCCTCCATGGCCATAGTCGATAATGTTATACCCTACATCGGCGGGGAGGAGGAGAAGGTGGAGGAGGAGACACTCAAATTCCTTGGTAAAATGAAGGGCGGGAAGGTCGAGTTCGCAAACTTCGACGTGTTCGCCTCATGCAACAGAGTCCAGTCCATGGACGGCCACATGAAGTGCGTGTTCGTCGGCACCAGCGTAGACTTCGAAGTCGATGACGTTGCTGAGACATTCCGGAAGTTTAAAGGCCTCCCCCAGAAGCTGAAGCTCCCCACAGCCCCAGACCCAGTCATAATAGTCCGGGAAGAGCCTGACAGGCCTCAACCAAGACTTGACCGCGACGCAGGTAATGGAATGGCAGTGTCAGTCGGCAGAATCAGGAAAAAGTGCGAGAAGAAGCTGAAATTCACATGCCTCAGCCACAACACCGTCAGAGGCGCAGCAGGCGCCAGCATACTCAACGCAGAACTAGCATTAAAGAAGAAACTGCTCTAAGCTACCATCTGCATTCTCGATTCAGCCAACGGCACGATTATCGTAAAGGTGGTCCCTTTCCCCCTCTTACTCACAACTGTTATCGAGCCGCCCATCTCCTCCTCGATTATGATCTTGCTTTTAGCCAACCCTATGCCTGTCCCGCCCCTGCCTTTTGTTGTGTAACCCCTCTCAAACCAGCGTTCAGTATCATCGTCTGAACCCTCTCCGTTGTCAGAGAAAGTTATCTTCATTGCATCAGCGTCTCTGAACTTGACTTTTTCAGAAGTCACGCTTATCCTCCGCTCCCCATTAACCTTCAACAAGGGCGGGATTGAGTTCTCGATTAGGTTAACGAAGACTGTTCTGATGTCGCTTCTGTTTCCGTAGACGAGCAAATCCCTATCAACTTCACTACTGAAGTCTATGCCAGACTGCGTCAACGACTTTGAATACATCCGACTTGCGTCGTATACAGTGTTTGAAACGGAAAACACCATCCTCTTCTTTTCCGCCCCCTCCAAACATTCAAGCCTATCCTCCACAATACCGCTCAATCTCTCAGATGTTTTTGATATATGTGCAAGCCACTCCCCGGCCGTCGTAGTATCGCCGGTGCTTAAGGCCTCCATCACACGTGGCATGGCTGTGTTGAAGCCCTGCATCGGGTTCTTTAGGTCATGTGCGAAATCACCTAACTCGTGTATCACTGCTTTCTGAGATTCCGACATAGGCTCTGCAAAAACCAGCATAGCTACTGGCTTTCCCTCTGGGAAGTCAACGCGCAACAACTGCACGAGATTATCCTCCTCCAACTGAACGTCAACACTCGGCCTGCCCATAAGGTGCATAGCGCCATCAGTCAACTTCTTTTTGAATGTCGCGTCAACTTCAACTCCAGTTGACCATCCTAGGCGCTCACTCGAGGACTGGCTGCCTGAAACGACCACTCCAGTGCTTAAGTTAACGGAGAAAACATCATTGTTTTGTCTTTCAGGCTTACGGCGCGCACGTTCCAACCGCTCTCCAATCAGCGCAGTCAGTCCATCAGAGGCTTTTGTAACCCGGTCGAACGAATCCCAAGCTTTCTCAACATTTCCACCCATTAACTCATCACCTAATGAGGATGCTTCCTTCTCAATTGCTTTCAGCCGCGTTTTCACATCCTTGGCGAACGCCTTAATCTCCCTATCTACGGCCTCCTTCACCTCGACAGACGCTCCCAGACTTTGCACATCCTCCATCAGAGCTGATGGTATTCCCTCTTTAGTCTTAGCAGGGGCGGTTGTTACTCCCATAATGTAATAGAACCCGAAGGATGAGATTAAATATGCCTCACTGGTGTTGGATTTTCCTCATTTCCTCAGTCCTTGATGCAACCGCGTCAGCCCATATCGCCTTCAAGTTTATGTCGGCTCCCCCATCTCTCAGTTTAGCTGGTAAATCAAAGGTGAGCACGGCCCTGGCTTTGGTTGGTTCTATACGATTGGCTAGATTACTGAGCGTACTCCAATTTGTTTTGATATTCCCCAAGTCTATTTCTGCCTCTGATTCAACCAGTGCTTTCAATGTTGCTGGCAAAGCCTCCCTCATGATGTCTCTGGCGATTTCTGGTTTTTTCTCTAGTATTGGGTCGGAAGAGATGTGTTTGCTGGCCAGTATCACAAGATGTTGAGCTTCTTTCGGGAATCGACTTAAGTCAAGTCCCTTACTCTCCAGACTATCGAACTCGTTTAAAATCCCTCTCAGCTTTATACTCGGATTGCCTACGACAGCTTCTCTTAGTCCTGAAATAACGTAATCTGGCAGAAGACGTTTCTTCGTTTGGAACAGCATAATATCTTCAACTTCTTTCGTTGGTTTCTCTCCTTTAGTAGCGGTAGCAATTGTCATATATCATCCTATGCATCATTCGCTTAAATATTGTATTTTTATTCGTCAAATGCTATCTATAAGAAATCTTTCTAAAATGGTTGCTAAGCGCGTTAATGCGGTGCCGTTCTCTGGTATTAGGAAGTTCTTCGATTTGGCGTCGAAGATAGAGGGTGCGGTGAGCCTTGGTGTGGGTGAGCCGGACTTCCCGACGCCCCAGCCGATGAAGGAGGCCGCTATCAGCTCGATTAGGGCGGATAGGAAGAACTACACCTCCAACTACGGCCTCATCGATTTGAGGCAGAAGATATCGAAAAAGCTGAAAACGGAGAACGATATTGACGCTGACCCAGAAAAGCAGATCCTAGTCACGACCGGGACGAGCGAGTCGTTGGATTTGGCGTTCCGCGCCATGCTAGACCCAGGCGACGAGGTCATCGTGCCTGAGCCCAGTTATGTCGCATACAAGCCGTGCGTGTGGTTTGCACACTGCACTCCAGTACCTGTTGCGATGCACGAGGAGGACGAGTTCCGGGTATCCGTGGACGAGATTCAGAAGGCTGTAACACCTAAGACGAAGATGATAATCGTCGCCTCACCCAACAACCCGACCGGGAGCGTCCTGAGGAAGAGCGACCTGGAGGAGATAGCGGACATAGCGGTCGAACACGATTTGACAGTCATCTCAGACGAACTCTACGAGTACCTCGTCTACGATGGCCTCAAGCACTACAGTATAGGCTCGTTCAACGGCATGGAGGATCGGACAATCACTATCAACGGCTTCAGCAAAGGATATGCGTTCACGGGATGGCGCCTTGGATATTCTGCCGCCTCAGATGAGATAATCGAGGCGATGATGAAGGTGCACCAGTACGCGATGCTTAACGCCCCCACCGTGTCACAGTACGCTGCTTTGGCGTTCGACGAGTGCTCAAGCGATGTGAAAAAGATGGTCGATGAGTACGACAAACGGAGGAGGCTCCTCGTGGAAGGCCTCAACGGTTTGGACAAGGTCTCGTGCATTATGCCAAGGGGTGCGTTCTACGCGTTCGCCAACATCAAGGAGACCGGCCTCACGAGTGAGGAGTTCTGCGGGCGGGTCCTCAACGAGTGTAAGGTTGTCGTCGTTCCTGGGAGCACGTTCGGTGACAGCGGCGAAGGGTATGTGCGGTGCAGTTACTCGGTCTCAAGGGAGAAGATCAGGACTGCGTTGGAGCGGATGGGAAAGCTCAGCCTGTGATATAGCTTATCGGGTGCTTCCACTTCACGTAACTTTTTCTTAGGAGCCTGTCTGCTGCGGGCAGCATGAAAGCCCCTAAGACCAACACGAGTCCTATGCTCGTGGTCATACTAGGGTATCCTGTCATAAACGCTACTGCGGGTATAAGGAGAAGCGGCATTAATGCAATGAGATAGTAGAAGAATAACTTTCCTGAGTAGAGCATCACGTTCGGCCTCAGGCCTGCGAGGTACACTGTCACAGCGGTCGTGTAGGCTGCGACGGATGCTGTGAGCAGGAAACTCAAGGGGAGGAATACTGGCGGCGGAAGAAGGTAGAGGTAAGCCAGGATTAGAACAACAGTTGACATGACTGCTGTGAAGAACGCATAGATCACAAGCTTCGACTTTATTATATACGGCGTCGTAATCGGCAGGAATTCGTAGAGCTCGGGGAAATCGTACTCCGCAAGCCAGTTGTAGAGGCTGGTGGAGACGAGGCCTGTCATCAAAGCCATTATGAGTATGGAATGGTATCCTTGGATTGGCAGGAGGTTGGCGAAGAAGGATACTACAAGGGCGACGGCAGCCAGCGGGAACACATAGCTTACCGCAACCTTCGCAAGTCCGCCTTCGCTGCGGTTCAGGTCAAGCAAGTCTTTCGCCAGGAACGGCGAATAAATCCCAAGACCCAGCCTATCCACTAGCCTACCATACTCGTTGTGGAACCTCTTCACAGAAAGCCGGTAGTCCACCTTAAGGTACGCCACAGACAGGGCCGATGGCAGGAAAACCAACGCCATGGACAATACTAGATTAGATGCAGTCGGGTGTAGGTAATACTGGAGTGTCGGAGTCATCGACATTACCCCTTCAAACGTCAACCACGTCGGATTCCAGACAGAATACCAGAAGACTGCAAGTCCGACCACTACGAGCAGCGGTTTGCCAAAGTGCGCGTAGGCTGTTGACAAGGCGAAGCTTACTGTAAGCCCGAGGAGGAACGTTAGGGTGAGAGTTACTGCGATGAGGGGGATGTTTGATAATGATAGTCCCAGTATCATCCTCGCCGGGACATAACCTGCGACAAATGGGGCGACAAGGAACATGATGTAGAAGATGGTGTCCTTGGCTATGAAGTTCGCGAAAAGCCTCCTCTCAGAAACAGGAAGTATGCGACTGATATATGCTACGAGACTCAAATCCCCGAGGCGGCGGTTCAAGGCCTCCTGGCCCATGAGGCCGAAGCTGCCGACGGACAGGCCGAAGAAGAGGTAGGTGAAGTGGATTATGGCTGCCATCTCTTCCCTCGACAGTATATGGGCATACAGTGGCAGCATCATGGACCCAATGAAGGCTAGGATGACGAGCATAAACGGGAAGAAACTGAAGCTCCTGTTACCGAACATGAGGGAGTGTATCCTCCACTCCTCCTTCATCATCGCCTTAAGGGTCTCAAGCATGTCTGCCACCAACAAGCTCTAGGAACAGTCCCTCAAGGTGTCTGCCGCCACGTAAGAGCTCCTTCAGCTGCCCCTCAGCCTTTATCTTGCCTGCCCCGAGTATCGCTATGTCGTTGCAGACTTCTTCGACGATTTCAAGAAGGTGGCTGCACATGAATATCGTGTTGCCTTTCCTCGCATAATCTCGTAAGAAGTCTTTCACGCTCTTTTGGACTAACGGGTCCAGGTTCACGAGCGGCTCGTCTATGAACACGAGCTTCGGCTCGTGTATGAACGCCTGAACGAGCATCAGCTTCTGCCTCGTGCCGCGCGACAAATCCTTACAAAGCATGTTCCTCTGCCCGTGGAAGTCCAAGAGATTGAACCAGAAGTCCAGGCGCCTCTCAACGTCGGCTACCATTCTGATAGAGCACACGAATGAGAGGTACTCCTCAGCTGTGAGGAAGCTTGCAGGCGCCTCCTGCTCAGGTATTATCCCCACCACCTTGCGAACGCCAACCGGGTCAGCGAGGACGTCAACACCCAACACGGAAACCTTCCCTGCTGTCGGCTTAAGCTGCCCCGTCAACGACCTGATAATCGTCGTCTTACCAGCGCCGTTCGGCCCAATCAATCCGAAAATACACCCCGGTCTAACCTTCAATGTGACGCCGTCAACGGCCTTGACACTTCCATAATATTTCACCAATCCCTCAACGTCGACGACAAACTCCATACTGGTAACGTATTATTACTCTCTGTATTTATGTGTCTCATTCCCAATCTCTAATATGGGCTACATGAAACAGTTGGACCTGGCCAACAAAGAGGATCCAGAATTCAAGAAACTCCCCCTATTCAACCAGCGGAGTCTAACTCCGGAGCTCGTTAAAGAAGTTGAGAATATAGTCAAGGAAAGACTAGCGGACAATCCCATTCTCCTAGCCCATACCCTACTCGCCAGGGACCGCAGCCTACAGGTGGCTGATTCTATGGGTCTCTCAGTTAGGCAGAAACATGTTGTTGAGGTCGGAGCACTACTACATGACATAAGCTACGGGAAATGCCATGAGGAAGGTACAATACCCCAACATGAGAAGTTCTGCTCTGCCGAGGCTGAGGAAATACTGAAAGGCCTTAATGTCAGGGATGACGTGGTAGATTTAGTCAAGTTCAGCATCCTCAACCACAATGTTGACGGGAAACCGGGTGAGCATCCCGAGGCTGTCGCAGTCTATGATGGTGACCGCCTAGCGTTCCTAGAGAATCCCCCCCTGGGCGTAGACCCAAAAAATTATGGTTACAAGGACATGGAAGAGCTGAAAGAAGCATCAGCCAAACAACTCATAACAGAATACGCAAAAGACTACTACAGTAAGCTAATTGCCCCTCAATGACGGCATTACCCCTAAGGCTATTTTTAATATTGAATACTATATCACTCCTATCATGGCCGAATCCGAGTCTATTGAGGCTAAATGGCTTAAAAGGTGGAGGGGTGAGGGTGTTTTCGAGAGTGACCCTGACTTGAAGAAACCGAAGTACTTCCTTACTGTGCCGTACCCGTACGCCTCCGGGGCCTTGCACGTCGGCCATGCTAGAAGCTACACCCTCGGCGACGTGACTGCGAGGTATAAGAGGATGGTCGGGTACAACGTGCTCTTCCCGATGGCCTCCCACATAACCGGGACGCCAATCCTTGCAATCTCTAGGAAAATCGAGCAGGGTGACGTTAAGGCCTTGCAAGGCAACAGGGAGTACGTCTCCTTCTACGAGTCAGACCCTAAGAGGGTAGACGAGATTGTGTCAGGGTTCAAGGAGCCAGCGAATGTGGCCGGCTTCTATGCGAACGCTATAAGGCAGGATTTCGAGGGGATGGGCTACTCAATAGACTGGCGGAGGTTCTTCACAACAGGCGACAAACCCTACAATGCCTTCGTAAGCTGGCAGTACCTGAAGCTGAAGGAGAAGGAGTACATCATGAAAGGTAAGCACCCAGTCTACTTCTGCCCCAGCTGCAGCAACCCAGTAACAACGGACGACATAAAATCCGGGGACGAGTACGAGATTGGGATGAGCGAATTCTACCTCATAAAGATGAAGTTCCAGGACGGCTACATCGTCGCAGCCACCCTCCGGCCTGAGACGGTTTTCGGAATAGTCAACACCTGGATACACCCCCAGGAGACGTACGTGAAGGCACAGGTCGACGGCGAGACATGGTACGTTGCAGAAAGGTTCGTGCAGAAATACCAAGACCAACAGCACGAAGTCAAGATTATCTCAAAATTCAAGGGAAGCGAATTCGTCGGAAAAAAACTCACAGTTCCGATAGTCGAAAGGCAGGTGTCTCTCCTCGCGGCCGAGTTCGTGGACGTGGACATAGCCACCGGCGTCGTAAACTCAGTCCCAGCGCACGCACCATACGACTACGTGGCAGGCCTTGAGGTGATGGAGAAATACGGTGTAGACCTGACTCCGATATCTCTGATACGGATAGATGGTCATTCTGACATCCCAGCGAGAGACCTTGTGGAACGTGAGGGGATAAAATCCCAAAAAGATATGGAAAAACTGGAAAAAATCACCCAGGAACTCTACAAGGACGAATTCTACCGCGGAGTTATGAACGAAAAATGCGGGGAATTCGAAGGCCTGAGGGTAAGCGAAGCCAAAGACGGAGTCATAGAACGGCTTAAAGGACTCAACCAGATAACCACAGCCTACGAGAATAACATCAAAGACACCGACGGGAAGGCTGTGACGGAGCCTAAATGCCGGTGCGGGGGCAGCCTCACGATAAAAGTCCTCTCAGACCAGTGGTTCCTAAACTACGGCAGCGAAGGATGGAAGGAGATAACACGCGAACTGCTCTTGAAGATAGCAATCGAGCCTGAAATGTATCGAAGGGGATTCGAGCACACCATAGGATGGCTCCATGAATGGCCGTGCACGAGAAACCGCGGCCTCGGGACTAGGCTGCCGTTCGACGAGAGGTGGATGATAGAATCACTCTCAGACAGCACAATCTACATGGCATACTACACCATAGCGCACCACATAACCGAGAACAAGCTTACTGAAAAACAGCTGACTCCGGAGTTCTTCGACTACGTCTTCATCGGAACAGGCAAACCGAAGGACGTCAGCTCCAAAACCGGTGTCGACGCGAAGCTACTCGAAAAGATACATGCGGAATTCGCATACTGGTACCCGATGGACGAACGCAGGACAGGAATCGCCCACATATCAAACCACCTCACATTCATGATGTTCCACCATGCGGCCATATTCCCCTCACAAATGTGGCCGAAGAAGATAAGCCTAAACGAGATGCTAATCGCAGAAGGCAGGAAGATGAGCAAAAGCATCGGAAACGTGATACCGATACACACGAGCATAGGGAAATACGGCGCTGACGTGGTCCGCCTCTACCTGATATACGGCGCAGACCCTGCGACAACGCTGGACTGGCGCGAAAACCACGTCGAAAACACACGAAAAAGGCTGAGACAGTTCCAGGAGACTGTGGAGAAAATAATCGAACTCAAAGGCACAGCATCCATCGAGGAAGACGCCGACCGTTGGATGAGGAACAGACTCACAGAACGCATAAACAAGACCCGGGAGGCCTTGGACGCATCAAGCGCCCGAAAGGCAGTCCAGTCCGCGTTATACGACCTGCTCACAGACCTAAGCTGGTACTTTAGGCGGGCAGAAAAACAAAACCCGAAGATGCTGTCAGAGTTGGCTGAAAGATGGGTTAAGATGATGGCACCATTCACGCCATTCACCTGCGAGGAACTCTGGGAGAAGATGGGACACAAGGACCTAATCACAAGACAGGAGTACCCGAAGGTCGAGGATTCGAAGATAGACGAGGTAGTCGACTCGAAGGAAGACTACATAAAGCTGATACTCGAAGACGTCCAGAATATCCTCCAAGTCCTGAAAAAGCAGCCTAAGAAAATCCACATGTACCTCACTCCCGAATGGAAGCACAAGGTGTATGCTGCGATTAAAGAGGGGAAGCAGATGAAGGACGTCATGGCAGACCCGGAGCTTCGGACGAAGGGGAAAGAGATAGCTAAGATGATGCAGACCCGGAAGGAAGAACTCCCAAAGATTATACTCGACAGAAAGACCGAGTTTGCAACCCTACAAAACGCCAAAACATTCCTCGCGAAGGAACTGAACGCTCAGATAATAGTCTACGAGGAGCCGACACACGACCCTGAGGGGAAAAGCAGATACGCCCTCCCCATGAAACCTGGGATATACGTCGAATGCTAGCCTGACTCGATGCACAGGTCAGCGAAGTCAGTAGCCTGCTTCAAGGTGAACTCCCCGGTCAAATCCCTGCCACTACCCGTGCACAGAAGCTGCGGAACATAATCGGTGTTGTCGAAAGACTGGAGGCAATCGCTGAAAATCTTCTTCCCCTGCGGATCAGAGTGGTCGAACATCTTGGCTGTGTACTTCATGGTGTCATTATACTCCAGCCCAATGAGTTTGCCGACAATCTCGTCAGTTTTGGAGCAGACTGCGCAATCCTTGCTATTAGTGTGGTAAACGAGTGTATCCTCATCAACCCCATACCTGCTAACGCACTCCTTAACCCTCTTCAACTCACCGTCAAACAGCTCGCAGGACTTCTTTACTCCCGCGAACCTGCATAAGGTGTTGGCGATGTTGTATCTGCTGCGTCCATCACTTAAGGTGATTTTTTCATTGTACACTATAAGGGCGTTAGGCTTGCTGACAACGTCGCTGATGTGGAAACTAACTGGAACGCCCAAATCCTGGCTCAATAACTCCATCATCTCGCTTCTGTAATAGCTGGTGCAGTAGTCGCACTGTCCCTGCTTGTTGAGGTCGCAGTCGATGCAGCGTAGCGGGTAAAGGTAGTACACTGTCAGATTATCCTTAGGGTAGACTGTGTTGTTGACGTAAACAGTCCTCGTTGCCCCACCCAAAAGAGCATAAGCTGCCAAGACAACACACAAGACGCCTAAACCCCATGAAACCGCCTTAAAATCCATACCCTAAAATACAAGTGAAATAAATACTATGACGTCGTATATAAAAGCCTCAATGCCGAGGCAAGCGCAACCTCACGGGTTGCTAGCCCCGGCATTCACACAAGCTCATGCCGAGGTGGCTGTCAAGCTTCGCCCTATTGGCTCGCAGACAGCCACTCGGTAGTGATACGAGAAGCAAATGTAAACATACGATATGCCGAGGTGGCTGAGTCCGGTCTAAAGCGCACGCCTGGAAAGAAAACAAAAAACCCTGGCAGCGTGTTCCCCTAAAGGGAACTCGAGTTCAAATCTCGACCTCGGCGAAATCGTATAAACCCGACAGCATTCGTGTATCCTCAACCGGGTCGAGATAAGAAAGCCCACAGGCTTTCGGAATTTCGACCCCGGCGAACCTTTTCACAGAAGGTTCATGAAACTCGCAACACTTTACACGAAGTAGAATGCTATTACTATTATGAGGTAGACTGAGATTAGTTGGGCTCCTTCCAGCCAGTTGCATCGGCCGTCTGATGAGAGGTGGTTGACTATCATGACTGCGAAGAAGACTGAGACTATTTCGAATGGGGTGAAGACGAGTGTGAAGCCGTAGTTGAAGATGTGGCTTATGAATATGAGTATGGGGACTACGAACAGCGCAATTTGGGTGGCGCTGCTCAGCCCGATTTCCAGGGCTAAATCAAGCTTGTTTTCAATTGCGAATTGGACTGCGCTTGCTTTCTCTGCGATGTTGGTTATTATCGCAACAACCACAACTCCCAGGAACGTCTGCGTCAAGCCTAAGTTGACTGTAGCGTGTTTGAACCCGTCCACCAAGAGCTCCGACTCGAAGACGACGGCCAAAGTCGCCAGAAGCAGGATGATAGAAGCTGTCCTGATGCTGATTGTGTGTCTTACGCCCTTCGCTTTCACCTCGTCGCTGGCGTCGAAAAGATGCTTGTGTGTGACGAATGCGAAGATGAGGCCTGCCACGTATATCAGGGCGAGGACTGCGGCGACTGCGTCGTTGATTACCCTCTCATCGCCCGGGTCGGCCCCCCCGACCATGGAGTAGACTGTCGGGACTGCGAGGCCTACGATGGCTATTATCAGCATCGTTGAGGAGACGCCGACCGAGTCCTTGTTGAACTTCTGCTCCTTAAACCTTAGGCCTCCGAAGAAGATGCTCAAGCCGATAAGGAGTAGGAGGTTGCCGAGG
>JAZDIN010000039.1:0-6374 GCA_043804895.1 Candidatus Altarchaeota archaeon | reverse complement strand
CTTGCACTGATGACGCAAATGACCATAAATACGGGATTTCGGATTAGACGAATGTTCAATAATTTTTTCATTTGCTATAATTAACTGGTAGGGTCTTATATACCTTAGAGAGGAAGTGTCTAGAAAATGACTGGTAAGATTGACCCCCAGAAGGTTTTGAGGCTGCTGAGGGGAGAGTATCCGGCAGCGCCAAAGACGTCCTTAACTTGGGGCAACCCCCTCCAGCTTCTCGTAGCCACCATACTCAGCGCCCAATGCACAGACGAGAGAGTCAACAAGGTTACGGTAGACTTGTTCAGGAAGTACATATCCGCCAGCGACTATGCGAACGCAGACTTGAGGAAGCTTGAGAAGGACGTGAGAAGCACCGGATTCTACCGCAACAAGGCCAGGAACATAAAAGCCGCTGCAGCGATGATTGTCAGGGACTTCGAGGGGAAGGTCCCGGAGAGTATGGAAGACCTCATTAAGCTACCGGGGGTCGCCAGGAAGACCGCCAACATCGTCCTCACCGCCGGGTACGGGAGGGTGGAGGGCGTAGCAGTCGACACCCACGTGAGGAGGCTTTCCGGGAGGATTGGCCTTTCCCGCTCAGACGACCCTGTGAAGGTAGAGCGGGAACTCATGGCCTTGTACCAGCGTAAGGACTGGGCTGACATTAACATGTTGCTTGTCGCCCACGGCAGGAAGGTGTGCAACGCGAGGAAGCCGCTTTGCAGGCAGTGCATGCTAGATAGGATATGCCCTAGGGTAGGAGTAAAAGCTATTAATTAAAGGGAGAGGTATATCTAAGGAACATGGACTGGAAGACATCGGTTACGGTTCTGCTGCTGGTGATACTGGCAGCCAATGTCCTGGGAGATGAGACTACGACAACAACGACAGAGTCGACTACAACATCCACGGAGCCCACAACAACATCTACTGCTACGACCAGCACAACAGCGTCCACGGCGTCCACTTCGACCACAGGGACGACAGCCTCAACCACTACGACCTCATCAACCACAACCACCACCGACCCAGACTGGGAGTGCGTCACATACACCGACTGCGTGGACGAGGTCGAGTATTTCTGCAATAGCGACGGGAACGTATGGAAGCGGACGACAAGTTATAAATGCACAGACCACGAGTGCGTGGAAAAGGACAACCCAGATGAGGATTTTTACAGGAACTGCTCGAAGAACAAGTACTGCGACCAGGAGTACCTCGACGACGACCATAAGGAATGCGTGACAGGCACGACCACGACACTGTTTTTAGAGACAGTGACAAGCAGCGTAACCACATCCACGACCCACAAAACCACGACAACCACAGAACGCGAGAAGACGACAGCGACAACAACGCTGAAGGGTGCGAAGACGACCACGACGACTGGGACAATAGCGACCACCACAACCGGCTCAACGACCACATCCACGACAACAACGCAGCCAACGCCAAGCCTCATCGAAAAACTCATCTACAAGACTCCGCTCGAATTAACAATCGACGCCCTGAAGAAGCTCATTGGCATACTAATCTTCTGGGACTGAACCTAAGATGGGACTGGGAGAATACGAGAAGAAGAGAAGGCTTGGGAAGACGACAGAGCCATTCGACTCTGACGTGAGCCTGGAGCGCCCGATTTACGTCATCCACGAACACCACGCCAGCCACCTCCACTGGGACCTGAGGCTGGAGTTCAACGGCGTGCTAAGAAGCTGGGCGATACCGAAGGAGCCTCCCGCCGAAGCCGGAGTGAAGAGGCTTGCTGTAGAGGTCGAGGACCATCCGCTCAGCTATGCTGGTTTCTCTGGGACGATACCTGAGGGAGAGTACGGAGCAGGGAAGGTGACTATATGGGATCGCGGCACCTTCGACGTGATAGAGGAGTCAGAGGACAAATATGTTCTAGACATCAAGGGGGAAAAACTGAGGGGAACCTACAATCTCATAAGGACCAACATGGGCGGAAAGAGAAGGAACTGGCTCATTTTCAGGCGGAGTGCACACTCGTAATCTATTTCGGCTTATGTAGGAGGGATACTATCGGACACCAACTATAGTAACCTGTCGCAAATACCATCAGACCCACGGCCGATACCGCAAGCCCGTAGGGTGAGACCACGAACACGAAGAGACCTACAGTCATGGCAGCGAAGCCTGCCGCAATTCTCAGCATACCCTCCCCCTGAGAGAGGTTCCGCTCAAAGTCCATGAGTGATATTACGCTTGTCGCATTAAAAGCGTTGTCTCAGCTTTTCCTCGCGACGCCGATCATCCCATACCCGGCCAAATGTTTTTTCTCCTCTAAGAGGCGCATGTGGTTCTCGGCCAAGGCCCTAACCCAGTCCCTCCTACCGAAACGCCACCCAGCCTTGTGTCCCAGCATGAGCTTCGCCAGAGGGTTACTTGAGCCACCATCGTATAATTCACAGAAAGCGAAATACCCTCCAGGCTTTAGGACGCGAGATACCTCGGCAAGGCCGTCCTGCCAGTTTTCGACGTAGTGCATCGTGAGGAAGTCAAAGACTGCGTCGTACCCGCCGTCTTGGGCGCTCATGCGCGTAACATCGCCGAGCACGATGTTTATTCTGCCACTGTATTCCCCGGAGACGTAATCTCTTGCCTTTGCCACCATGCGCTCGTCCAAGTCCAATGCATCTAACCTCGCAGGCTTGAAGCTCTCAGCCAGTATGATGGAACCAACCCCCCTGCCACAACCGACCTCCAATACCACAGAGTCTGAGCTTAGACTGAACAACCCCCTCCAGAAGGGTACGACGTACCCCTTCTGGATTAGGGACCACACGAAGCTGTTCAGAAACGCCCTCTCGACAGGACTGACATTCATGGTATGATACATCACATCATAAAAAGAAAAACATCTTATATGCGGATGTCTACCAATTAGGTTACATGCGAACGCACGCCGCCCTCCTCATGGCCGTAATCCTTTGCGGGTGCTTGGGCGGGGGGCCGCAGGCGCTCACCAGCACGACTAGCCTGGCAGCCTTCGGCGGCAAGGAGAGCGCGATCGTTGCTGTAGAGTATGTCAGAGGCCTGGACGGGTACGCAAGTTCAGGCTGCAGGGGCGTGAGAGTCAATGAGACAGTTAGGTTGGATTGTCAGGGGTGTTTTGAAGTTACTCTCTACTTCGAGTGCGCGACAGGCGAGGCAGGAACAGTATTTGAGGGGCGGAAGGCTACTGTTACATTGGAGAACGGGAAGGTCACAGATATCAGGGAGTCTTCTGAGGGGGTGATATGCACTTTTGACTCTGATTGTATGCCGGAAAGGCCGGTGCTCGGCGTTAGGTATGTTTGCGAGGGGGGCGTATGCTCTGCAAAGCCGTTTGGGAACCCGGCCTCACAGTACTGTCTTGATAGAGGCAACCACCTGGTTGCGAGGACCAATTCTAATGGTGGGACGTACGGAGCGTGCATCTTCGAGAACGGCAACGAATGCGATGAGTGGGCGTACTATTACGGGCGATGCGATTGGAACACAAGCAACCTCACCGACTGTTCCGGCTATTTTGGGTCGCAGGTGTGCGTGACTGACTACAATCCTGTGTGCGCGAAGATTGTTAGTTCAGATAACGTATCTAACTTCGAGTGGATGACGTACAGCAACCAATGCACAGCATGTGCGGCAAGCACGAGGATCAGGACTATGGCAGGGTATATGATGGGTGAATGCCCGCCTGTCACGACGACGACACTGAAATCAATTGTTACGAACGCAGCCGCGGAATATTGTGAGGGGGGGGGATACGCCTATAGGATACGACTTTATCCGAGCGGTAAGGAGTACGGGGTGTGCGTGTTCGGAGTCGAGGACGAGTGTGACGCAGAGGATTTCTTCCACGGGAAGTGCAAGCCAAGGTTCTAGAAGAGCTAGGTGTGAAGAACCACTGGTCAGAGACCGGTGGAATAGAGCGTTTTAACCGCGCGCACACATACTCTAACGCATTGAAGGTTAGGCCTGAGCATCTACTTGGGATTGTGATTGCGATACTCGTTCTCTCCGTAGTGTTGGTTGTCCTTGTTGGTTCAGCATTTTTTGTGCTACAGCCAGACTTCAAATTACCGGACATCCAGGCCATGATTGCGCCGACCACGACGACCACAACTTCCACTACTACAACGACGTCAACGACTTCGACATCCACTACTTCGACAACCACGTCAACCTCTACTACGACCACGACACAGGCGCCTTTCCACGTCTGCGATGACACTCTGACTGAATCTGGATTGTATAGGACCGTATGTCAGTCCAAACCATTCGGCCAGACGGAAGGCTACAACGAGATAGCATGGGTGGAAGGTTACGTTAAGGCTAGGATAACTTACAACCTGACCGATGGTATCGGAGGATACGATGAATTCCACTCTAAAGTATCTGGAAGCGAATGCCGCTATAGGCAGTCTGACGTTAAGATGGAGAATGTGGGACAGTTACGGACCTGCGCGCAACCAAGCAACCTCACTGCTATGAGGAATGCAACGCTGATTATCCCCTGAACAGGAGACGTATTTATACCTCCAGGACAAATTAGAGGATTATGGGAAGGATACGCAACAGGGGACTCACAGGCTTTGACAGCCTGATAATGGTCATAGCCATAATAGTAGTCACTGCAATGGTGGCTATATTCCTCATGACAACAAACAGAACCCTCGAACAGAGGTTGTTAGCCAAAGGAGCTGAAGGCCGTAAGTCTGTCACAGCTGGTTTTGAGGGTGTGAGCGTCATCGGGATGGACGCGAGCTCCGCAGGCACACCCCATTTCGTCGATGACTTGAGGATTATGGTACGTCTGCTTCCTGGAGTGACGTCCATCTCGCTTAACACAACACTGATAGTAATAACAAACAATGGTGTAGAGGAGCTTTACACGTACAATGTAACCTGTCAAACTGAATGCACCGCCAGCAGCACAAACCAGTATGTGATGTACTACCTCCAGAGGGGGTTGATTGCAGGTGATGATTATGTGAACATAGGGGACGTCGTCAAGCTAGCGTTGAGGCCAGCGCACCCGATAGGGGAGGCCGATGAGGTGACAATCAGAGTCGCCCCAGCACACGGCCCAGCAACCGAGTTAAAATTCGTGACCCCGCAGAGCATGACGTTAGAGCAGGTCGCACTGTGGCCGTAGGACCAACGACCACAGCCTAAAGGCTGTGGTGTGGTCCAGATAGAGCAGAGAGATTATATATGCATTCGTACACAATCTAAAGACTGTGGTCTCTACTCTATCTTGGATGATACAAGACGCACTCATACCGTTTTTTGCTGTGGGATTGGCTGAGCTTGGGGATAAGACGCAGCTTTCGATACTCCTGATGTCATCAAGGATTGGGAGGCGACGGGAACTACTATTGGGGGTCATGCTCGGATTCTTGCTCGTTGACGGCTTAGCCGTCCTGGCAGGTTGGTTGGCTGCGGATTTTGTGCCAGTGGGAGTGTTAAAGACCTTCGCTGCGATAATCTTCATCGCCTTCGGGTTGATGGCCCTTATGGGCGGCGAAAGTGAGGAGGAGGACCAGCGTTGGGACAGGAGTCCTTTTATGTCAGGGTTCCTCATGGTATCAGTCATGGAGTTCGGCGACAAGACGCAGATTGCAGCCGGACTGTTCGCGACCCAGTATAACCCGCTTATGGTTCTGGGGGGAGCTATCGCAGCCTTGGCTCTTCTTTCAGCCTGCGCAGTCTACTTGGGTAAACTCATCGCAGGTCGGGTGAAAAGGGGGTTTATGAACAGGATTTCGGCTGCGGTTTTTATAACAATGGGCATCGCGTTTTTGTTTTATTAATAGGTTTATGGTATTGATAGTATCATGGTCGATGTAACCTGCCTTGTAATTCCGCTGACGTTGGCTCCGTTAGTCTTCGCCTTAGCGTCCACCATAGTCTTCCTCAGGTACCCTGACAAACACGGGTCGATAATAATGCTTTCGGTCGGGTTCACACTCCTTCTGGCGCTCTTCGACCTTCTGACTGACCAGTTCATCGTGTTAAGGATTGATACACTCAGCTTCCTGTTCAGTAGCATCGCCCAAGGTTATGCCGCAATGATTGGTATACTTGGCGCCTTCCTTATATTTTACATAGAGACCATCAAGAACAGGATATTAGGCATTAGGAAGGAGGTGTTGAGGAGGATACCAGAGCCTGACTTCTCCAAGAGCTTCGCGAACGACGACGAATTCATAGACTACCTGAGGGGGTGGGGGGAAGGCCATAAGAAGCTGGAGGCGCCCTACAGGGCTGTTCAGTATTCCAGCGTCATGCTAGTGTCCCTCGTGAAGGAGGAGCAGAAGATTAAGACTATCATCAGCAACCAGTTCATTTTCCTTTTCGTGTCGATATTCCTG
>JAZDIN010000038.1:0-10723 GCA_043804895.1 Candidatus Altarchaeota archaeon | reverse complement strand
CTGACTTCGGCATCCTCTTCCAGCCGTATGTGATACACTGCATCGCGTTCATGCTCTTCCTCAGTTGCCTGAAGATAGACTACGGCGACGTGCTCCACCACCTCAAGAATCCGATGCTCATCGGATACCTTACGCTAACACAACTCATAGCAGTCCCCTTAATACTATTCTACACCACCAGCGTAATCAGCCAGGAGCTGGCCGTTGCAGTGCTCATACTAACAGCCATACCCGCTGCGATGGCTGGGCCGACGCTCACCGACCTTTCGAAGGGGAACGTGTCGCTGGCCCTCGTCATAACCACCTTCACATCGCTCCTGTGCCCGTTCACCATACCGCTCGTGATGCATTATGCTCTAGGGGAAAACCTGACAGTCTCAGCCGAGTCGATGATGCTCAGCCTCGCTAAGATAATATTCCTCCCATTCGCGGCCGCAGTAGTCGTGAGGAATGCGGCAAAGAAGCAGATTGAGGAAACGAAGAGATACTACAGCGGAGTCACAATCATACTCCTCATGCCCATCGTCATGGCCCCACTCGCCAAATATTCGACGCAGATATTCCAGAACCTAGGCGAGATAATAGTCTTCACAATCTACATGTTCCTCATATCAGCCGCCCTCCACACCATAGGGTGGGCAAGGATATACTGGCTGAGGAGGGAGGACAAAATAGCATCATCAGTCTCCTCAGCCTACAACAACCTAAGCCTCGCAATAGTCTTCTCAACCCAATACTTCAACCCCAAAATCACACTAGCAGTAATAGCCTACGAACTACCCTGGAACCTAATGCTAATACCATTCAAAAAAAGCCACCAGAAAACGTATATAGCCTAATCATGCGTAGAATAGAATGATGCAAAACGTAGTTGGCGTTAGAGTGGATGAGAGCCCTACGGACATCGGGGGGAATCTGCCTAACACCATGCCATCCCAACAACTAAAGAGAAAACTCCAAAAACTGGGTTTAAGCCCTGAAGCTGCGGAAAGAACGGCTGAAAAACTGTCAAAAGTTGACAGTGGGACACTAAAACAGCATCTTAAGAGGATTGATGGGATTAGGGAGAGACATTATGGCGCCCTTGACTTTAAGGATTATGCAGGCGTAGAGGACATTATGATTCTAGGCTCGGAACACATCGAGGGGATTGAGAAATCGGCCGGGGAAAAGGACGCATATGTGCTGAGAGGCGGACTAAGCGCTTGCGCAAAAGAAGGCGTGATTACGGATGTTCAGTCGCTTGCAATAATCAGGGACATAGTCGAAGCTTCTGGAGATAAATGTGACAATATGATTCAAGATGGCTTGAGTATATGCAAACGCGCAGGGATTATAAGGGACAACGAGTCATTGAGGATATTAAAGGAGATAATAGAGTTGCCACTGTCGCGAGAGGATGTTTATAGCATTGTTATTCATGGTCTGAGCGATTGCAGGGAGGGGGGAGTCATCACAGACAATGAAACATTAAGAACCGTTAAGGAGATTATTCGCGATTCAAAGGGGGAGGTTATACCAGTCTTAAGATATGGTTTGCCACTTTGCAAGGAAGTTGGAATATACAAAGAAGGGGACCAGAAGTCACTGCTGAAAGCTGGGAAGGTATTGAATAGGATTGTGGAAAAAGCATCTCGGAAAAAGCAGGACATAGGGTACGAATACAACATGATGGATTGTGGACTGAGAGCCTGCGCAACAGCAGGGATAGTGAAGGACTACGGTGATAACGATGAGAACATGCGCATGCTAAAGGAAGCTGGTGATGCGTTAGTGAGCATATCGGATGACATGGGGGAGAATAGCAATGAGGTGTTAGTGCACACCCTACCAGCTTTTGCAGAAGTAGGTATGCTCAAGGACATACCAACCATGTTAGAGTTAGGTGGAGCGTTGAAGGGGTTAACTGTAGTGGATGAGAAAGCTAAGGAGGATGTATTGCGATCGATATTACCCGCATTCGCAAGAACTGGTATTGTAAAGGACGCTGAAACGATTAAGAAAGCAGATGAGACCCTAAAGCACATAGTAGAGGATTCGGGGGAAAACTCGGGTGCAGTATTGTATGCTTTGGGGAGGTTAGTCGACGCTAGAGCAATCAAAGACTTAGAGGAGGTAGAAGCTGCTGGAAAAATACTGATTGGAATAACTGCCAGGAAGTATGAAAATGGAGAGCAGGTTGTGTGGAATGGAGTGTCTGCATGCTGCAGTGCAGGAGTTATAAAGAACCTGGGTGATTTGAAGTACGTAGGTTCTAAACTGACTTCGCTCGGCAGATTAGAGTATGACTTTTGGAATGTATTCAACAGTTGCGTCAGCAATGTTAAATCTTCGCCAGAGGAGGTTAGAGAAAACGAGCACATCCCATTGCCTGTGTTCCTGTGCTTGAAGAGCATCCCAGAGTTTGATGGGAAAAACCTTAAGTTAGACTGGGAGTCAGTATCACGCAACAAAGACGCTATTAGACACTTAGTCCACTACGTAGGCAATATGTGGACGAGACCCAAAGGGGAACTTCTAAAGAATCTGGAAGGTGTGACAGGAGGAGAGGCAGATTCCATAATACAATGGACCATGACCCTGAGAAATCTTGGAGAGGATTATTATCCTAAATTCGAACAACCAGTTGATTACAAAAAAAAGCTTGTTGACAAAGCAATGGGCATCAGTACTAAAAGACTCGGTTTGAGTAAAAAACACAAGAAGTTGCTGTCTGAGCATCCAGCAGCCACTGAAACAAATTTACTGGAGATACTATCCAGTTTATCCAGTTTCATGCCTGAAAGACAAATGAGTTTAATTACGGAGATGATAAAGCCTTATGTCGAAGGCAGATGGAAAGAGTGGAGGTATGGAGGCCAGGGGGCAGAACAGTTGGAGTTCCTGACGGAGGAACAGAGGAGGGAGTGGAGTAAAGATTCCGCTAAGATAATCTATGTCATACCACCGTCACAAAAAAGCAAGCTTAAGGCGCTGAATGGCATCTTAGAAAGCACGGAAAGACACGTGAAAGATGAGCTTGGCATTAACATTTCCGAGGAATATGTAAATAGAGTTAAAGAGGAAACGAGGAGCCTCAAAGATAGGATAAGGGGGACTGTAGGTGATAGCGAAAGAAAAGAGATGTGGAAGAGATACGCGAGGTTGGATTCGCAAAGAGTGCTGGCGGAGAGGTTCATTTCATTGAGAAAGGCCATGGATGACCCCAGCATCCCGGCACACAAGACTATGGATTGGGTGAGATCAGTGAGACAGTCGCTTACCGAATTAAAGCTTAAGGAACCGCAGGTGGACATGGAAAACTTCCAAGAGGAGTTTAGAACAGAGTCGGGGAAGAAAACAGGCACTAGGGCGTTAGTTGAGACAGACGACCTTTTTGACATGATTCAGGTGGGCACAAGACCTGTTCGAACATGCCAGAGGTGGACTGAAGGGACAGACCAGAACAAAGCCCTCCCCAGTTACCCTGCAGACGCTTTTTCCAAGCAGTTCATTATCGGCCCGCCATTGTATGATGAAAAAGGGGAGTTGGTTGGGGTTAGTGACGTGGAAGCTCGTGAAGTTTTCAGGTGCATAAGGGGAGTAATGAACCAACCGCTATTGATGCCGGAGAAAAGCTATCCGGAAAGGGAGGAATACATCGAAGAGTTCGACAGAGCCCTTAGAGAAAAGGCGAATAAGGTAGGCATTAATATCTCACATATGCGGGGCATATGCGCATACAAACTCAAGGAAAGTCGTAATGTAACAATCTACAGCGATGTTTTAGGGGGAGGGGGCCTTATAGAAACGCCGTGCGGTTCAAGCCTACAGCAACTGGAGGAGGAACCACCTTACCGGCCGCCACCCCCAAGTCAAGACAAACCAGGCTCGGGATTACGAATACTGTCAGATGACGACTGGTCTGACCTAGTAGAATAGACTATATTATCTGACCGGCGACTAGACTGATATCATGACTGTCTGCTAGCCATGTATTCGCGGCCTAAATTTACTGCTTGATTGAAGAGGTCTATGGCTTTTTCTGATGTGATGACCTTAAGTTTGTCAGGGTACATTTCAATGGCTTCCTCTTCGAAGTTATGTAAATTTTGGTAGGGGGTATCCACTTCCGTGCGCTGTCTCCCGAGCTCCTCAGGAGTCATCATGAGGCGAGCCGCCATTTTTATCAATCCCATGCTTTTCTCTCGGTCGTATTTTTGGTATGCCTCTGGGGTTGCATGTCTTCCAGACCCTAATTCCGCTCTTTTTTCGCCTTTTTCAAATAGAGGAGGGAATCCAACATCGGACAGGTCAACAGCATCACCCGTGACTATAGCATTATGTTCCATCAGGACGCTGGTGTGCATAGGTTGTCCGGGAGATAAATTGACCGTACCCCATCTTAGATAGCCAGTCTGAGTCCCACCCAGCCTGTTGGTTATCAGATGGTAACGGAGCGCAAGGAAACCTGCGAAGCGCTCCAACACCTGGTCACGCGCCTCCTCGTATGAGACATCCTGTCCTGTTTCAATGGAGGAGACTTTAAGGTCGCCGATGCTTTCTGGTTTGGTTTTGCCTTCAGCCAGTTCAAGCCGGTAGCCCGCATCCTCGAAAGCCTTAAACCAGTTGGAGGTATCCTTCTGGTTCCAATAATGTGAGTAGAAGATTGATCCCATTTCATTAAGCCTGAGGTTCTGTGTAACTGAGTAGCCCAGGACAACCGGCTCCCCGGCATCCGGAGGTATTCCACTCATCCTGATTACCTTGTCAGTATCCACCGGTATTATGAACTTGTTGCTAGGTATCTTGGATATCAACTCCAAATCCTGCTCAGACAGGTTACCCTTTATTTCATCGGGAATCGAGTCAATCCGGTCCATACCTTCCGCAAAGTTAAAATATACCGGCCATGCATGGGGTGTCGCTGTGAAGAGGGGCCACATAATGCGGGGGTCGTCTATGCCAAGCTCACTTTTAAGTTTTGTGAATACTGGGTCGCCCTCATCAGAGGCAGTCTTATATTCGGACGTTATTCTTTCTGCAGCTGCGATATTCTGTTGTACCTCCCTCTCTGTCAGAAAACCCCAGTACATACGGGTCCCCAGACGGTCCTCGAAGTATGTAAATGGTATGTGAACTTTACATTTGTCCTTGCCATAATTTTTATCGCCATCATTTGTCCTTTTACCGCCTCCCTTGAGGACTATACCATTGTAATACATTGAGCGCTCATGTATTCTAGAGTCGTCATCATTTGAGGTATCATGGCCAGTAAGCTGCAAAAGCCCCTTAGGAATACCAGATGGGAAGATGATTGATGGAGCGCCACTTAAAGGAAGGCCGGCGTAAAAGCCAGGAGAACCCTCTAGAGGAGTAAGTATGCCTCTTTCCAGCACATATTTTTCAGCCGAATCTGATGTGAATTCCACATGGGATGAAACCAATTTAACCTTTGAGACACGGTAGTTTGTGAACGCCGGCGGTTTAGATTTTGTTTTAGCCTCCGGATTCACGTCTTCAGGGGATATGACCCTACCTTCCAGATAGTATCTCTTATCTTCTGCCTCGCCCATAGAGAACGTCTTCCTCGGCAGGGGGCCGTGCTCTATTATGTATCTAACAAGTTCATTTTTGTTGAGTGGAGGTAGGAAGAAGCTTACGTTGCTTTTTTCCGGGTCAGCGCCGTGAACGGCGACGATATCAGGCTCATGCACGTAATCCAGACTAGGGCCGTTATAATGTTTGAGGTAGTAGTCTAGGAAAGACTGTAACGTGTCGACTGTGAGGTTGGATTTGGGTTTTTCGACGACTATCACCCCGAATCCCTGGCTTGATGTTGTAGAGATGATGTGGCTGCCGTCCTCTGATTTCTCTTTAAGGTATTTCTCGTATTCTGTGTTAATCTCGAAGGGGTGATATGAGAATTTTGAACCCTGTTTCTCATAGAAGGACTCCATCTCCTGCAGCATGTTCTGGAAACCAACGTTGTAGAGGACCCGGTGTATCGGCTCGAACTTCAGAGACGAGTCGTGAATGTTCACCAATTCGACAAGGGCGTAGCGCGCCGGGTCATCCTTCACGGCATCCAAGCCGCCGGCCAGTCTTTTCTTCTCCTCCCAGATAGCCTTCGCTGTCGCGAGGGAGTGATTCCCGTCGCCGACGAAATACAGCGCATTACACTTCTCCCTGGGAGCCCCATATTTTTCCATGCACACCTGAGGGTCTGCGAGAGCCCCCAGCGCCTTCGCTATTTCAGATATCACCTTAGGGTCGTCTATGAGGCGGCCGTTGATGTGGCCTCCGCCGAGCATCAGGTCAAAGTCGTAGAGTTGATTAAAATCAGAGGCCTTTTTAGACAGTGGTCCTATGACCGTGTCCTCAGGGTCGTCAATCAACACCATGATGTGCGGAACTTCCATGGGTGCGCCTTCCCGTATCTCCTTTCGCGGTGGAATCCTCTCAGGTATTGTGCCCTCAGTTGGCCGAATAAGGCTTGTGGAGTCAGGACTGTAGTCGTATTGCTCCAAATCTAATGCGACAACCAGACCATGCCTGTGTCCGGTGGATGTCTCCCTGTCGACGAGAACGAACCCCGGCTTCTGCGGAGTCAATATGCCACTTCTCAGGTAATCGCGCATTGCGGAATGTATTTTACGCACCCTATGTAGTTTGTCTTTCTTCCCTAAGTGTATTTCAGGGAGTATCGTCCTGAGGGTGGAGGGGGAGTCGCCTACGAGAGTATCAACGTCTTCCCAATACTTTTCGTCGGCTGTCTTCTGGTCGCATGCTATGACTGCCCACTTAGACATGTCCACCTTGCCGAATTTAGGCAGCCATACTACAGGAACCTTCAAACCGATTTTATTGAAGAATCTCTGTAGAGGGGTGGTGGCTTCTATTGGGCCGACATCGTATATCTCCTCTCCGCCTCCGTCGGCAGAATAATCGCGAAAAACCAGGGGCATTTTGAACATTATACATATAGGCAATACTGTAATAAATTAGGCCAAAACAGGTTAAAACTCAGCCCTTACCTTGTCTTCGGCGCCTTCCAGTTGTAGGGGGGTGTTTTACCCGTTGCCTGTTGGTGTGTCGTACAGTAGCTGTTGGAGCGGTTCTTTGCTGTCCTGGACTCTGATGTCCTTCAAGCCTGCCAATGGCCTTGTGGATTCATTATAAAATACTTTAATACCATATTGTAGGGAGTATCAATACCGGCGACTAAAGTCGCCGGTTTGATAAGCTTGAAACCGTATAATAGATACACATATTTACCGCCCCATAAAGGAGGGCGGTTTCATCGCTTATGGACTACCAGAAGCTAGGATTCAAATGCGGGATAGAGATTCACCAGCAGCTTGACACGCATAAGCTGTTCTGCTCCTGCCCCTCAATCACCCGCGATGAGAAGCCGGACATACAGGTTGAGAGGAGGATGAGGGCCGTCGCAGGGGAGCTCGGGAACGTTGACCCGGCTGCCTTACACGAGTTCCTAAGGGACAGGACACTCGTATATGAGGCCTATTTTGATACTAACTGCCTTGTCGAATTGGATGAGGAGCCACCCCACAACATCAATGGAGAGGCCCTCAGGACTGTTTTAGAGGTTGCCTTGCTTCTGAAGGCCAGGCCTGTCGACGAAGTCCATGTGATGAGGAAGACGGTCATTGACGGGAGCAACACTAGCGGATTCCAAAGGACGATGCTCGTAGCCGAAGATGGAGTAGTCGAGACATCGGAGGGCCCTGTGCGTATACCGACCATCTGCCTTGAAGAGGATGCTGCGAGGATAATAAGCGAGGAGGGGGGGACAGTACGCTACCGTCTTGACAGGCTGGGGATACCTTTGATTGAGATAGCCACCAACCCTGAGATAAAAAATCCGCAACATGCGAGGGAAGTGGCCGAGAAAATCGGGTCCATACTCCGTGCAAGCAAGGTGAAGAGAGGCCTTGGTACGATAAGGCAGGACTTGAACGTGTCCATAAGGGATGGGACGCGTGTTGAGGTGAAGGGCGTCCAAGACCTGAGACTCATAGCAAAACTTGTCGAAGGAGAAGTTGAGAGGCAGGTGATGCTGATTGAAGTGAGGAAGGAGCTGATGAGCCGCGGCGTAAAGAAAGGAGAGTATGATGCCAGGCCTACTGACGTTTCCACTCTTTTCACAGGAACACATTCGACTGTGATGCGCAAAGCATTGGAAAATAAGGGAGTCGTATTGGGGGTCCCACTAAAAGGCCTCAAGAGCCTCCTTAAGGGTAAGTTCGGGCCGCAGGTTGCCCAGTATGCACGCGCCATGGCGGGAGTCAAAGGCGTGTTCCACGGAGATGAGCTGCCCGCATACGGGATAAGCCCAACAGAGGTTGATTCAGTCATCAAAGCACTAGACGTCTCAGGATACGACTCATACGTCCTGGTCGCAGCACCAGAGGAGCAGGCTGAGAAGGCCTTGAACGCAGTGCTCGGAAGGTGCAAGATTGCATTGGATGGAGTCCCTGTGGAGACGAGGAAGGCAAACGAAGACGGCTCCACGGAGTTCATGAGGCCGCTTCCAGGAAGCAACAGGATGTACCCAGAGACTGATGAGCTTCTGATTCCAGTCGGCAGTGACATGCTCGCCGACATCTCTTCACATCTGCCAGAGCTGAGGGAGGATAAGGCGAAGAGGTACGTTGAATTGGGATTAGGCGCGGAGCTTGCATCGCAACTATCAAAATCAGGGGAAGCTGGGCTATTCGAATCGTTTGTTGATGAGTTCACGAACGTGCCACCGACAGCCATAGCGACGACAATAACGTCGGCGCCGAAGGAGGCAGCAAAAAGATACGCGGCTGACGTGTCGAAGATTGGCGAAGACCACTACAGGCAAATCTTAAAGCTTATCGCGGACGGCCGGATATCCAAGAATGCAGTCGTAGACCTTATCGCAAAAGTCTGCGAGAAACCATTGCAGCCGGTCGAGAAGACAGCTCAGGAGAACGACATGACAATACTATCCGAGGCCGAACTGGAGAAGATAATCAAAAAAGTAAAAACAGAAAACCCAGGACTAAACAAAGGCCAACTCACAGGCAAAATCATGGCGCAAGTTAAAGGAAGAGCTGATGCACAAGCTGTTGGAGAGATGATTAGAGGGGAGTATTGATTCTTTCACCAGGATTCTTGTTGGTCAACATGAACGAGAAGGTTGTGTGTGAACAACAGTCATTGTTTTCACACAGGCGACTTACCGGGTCGATAGTCCCATGAATGCTGGGTGAGTCAGCGTCTGACTGCTTATTATCGAAAGCGTTTCTAACATCCTTCAAAGGCATTACTGCAGTCCCGCCATGAACAAGGACCCTCTTAGCCTCATTCAAAGCCGGGTTGAGGTTCGAACCATGGAAGATTGTGCCTAACCCGAAGACGACGAGGTCAAACTCCCCATCCCTGAACAAACTCATATCCTCAAGATTCCCGATTTTCTGTGCATCCTTCATCTTCTCGACATAGACCTTAGCCTCCTGGGGTGAGGAGAGGGGAAATAGATTTCCTGAACGCATATAAAGGTATCTCGGATTCGCTAGCAGATTTTCCTTGGCCAGTATACTGACGTCAATCCGGTCGCCGAAGCGACGGATAAGATCGTAGACCTCAATGCCACGGCCGGGGCCGATGAATAACACCTTCAGTGGCTGATTGACCCGTCTACTTAATGTAGCAGCAACCACATCAAAAACTTCATTCCCATAATCTGTTAGCTCAAAGCCATTTTTGATTGGCAACTCCGAGAATTTTTGAGTGGACACAGACACTACATATGGGTGCTTTGTCACCAAATCCTCGTCACCTTCAACTAAAGGCATGGTGGCAGTATGAAGGGGGGGTAGCTCTTTGAAATCACTAACCCCAGAGGTGAGTTCGTCCATATGTCGTCTTCCGAAGTAATCGCGCAAGAATCTCTCGGGAGTAATTTCTCCCAGTGTACTTAAGGCTTTGTTGACAGTAGGGTCCTTTAAGGCGATTTTCACGAAGTCCCTCTCAGCGACCTGGATGTTCTTAGGGGACCTGCTTATGGCAGCAGGGTAAAGCTCGCCAAGCCTCTTGGCTAACTCTGGGTCCTCCTCAAAAGGCGGCTTACGAGCAACGACTCCCATGACATATATCGGGAAGGATGAGAATTAAAGCCTTCAGCATGGTTGAGTCAGTCATACGGTCGTTACGTGCGGTTTCTTAGAGTGGGAGAATTCGCCGAGGGCTTGTTTGGTGAGGTTCCGGCTGGCGTCAAGGATCTCAAGGCCGAGTAGCTTGCCTTTGCGGTCAAGGTCCACGATTAGGCTGTTGTTTAGGGTGATTGTCTGTTTCACCTCGCCGGGACTTATCTTGCCATTGAAGTAGACGTACGCCGCATCCACCTCACTGTCATATTTGACTTTCATATCAAAACACCGTTATTACAATTAACAATAGCTATTTAAGTCCTTCGACGTGGCTTAGTCTTAGTTTTGCGAATAGTTCGCGGGGTCTTTTGTTCTCGGTTATGCCGTACATGCTGAATTGTTTGAGGAGTCTGTGTCGCATTATTTTGCCTTCCTGGTCCATGTCGGTTAGTATTGCTACTTCTCGGCCTTGGAGTGCTTCGATTGTGTCGAGGATTGTCTGGCCTTTGTGTAGGACGACTATGTTTTCTGGTTCTACGCCTAGTCGGATTAGGGCTTCCTCGTCCTTTCTGCCTTCAACTAGTACTGTGCATCCTTCCAGG
>JAZDIN010000037.1:0-8071 GCA_043804895.1 Candidatus Altarchaeota archaeon | reverse complement strand
ATGAGCAGCTGGGGATTGTCACTCCAGTGGCGGAAAAAGGGGCTGCGTTGCCCCCTTCTTTTGCGGCGAAGGTGCAACCGTCACAAATGCCCTCAACCAAACCAGCCGCCACACCAAGCGGCTTCATGGGTGCTGAGGCGTCAGCCTCAGGTGCATTTGGGGGTTGGTGGGGTAAGTGGTTTAGAAAAAGCGCACATCTGATGCCTGAGTTAGAGGGGCTATCTAGTTTAGATGACATCCCGAAGATAGAGAAGGTTGCGGCAAGCGACCCTGGAAACGCGCGCCTGCAGGCGCAAGCGGATTCTCTTGCGCTTTCCATCATCTCCGAGAAAGGCGGGAGCGAGTATTACTCTAAGGTCAAGTCCATCATAGAGAAGAATCAGAGAAACCCGTTTTTACGGAACCTTGGGGAGCACGCACTCGGTGAAATGACGCCGCGAGTCTTGCGGGAACTTGAGACTGAAGTATGCCGTCAGATTGACGCCGGCGCAACAGAGTTCAAGCTCCCAGAGGGCACTGAACTTAAGAAATGGGTTGAAGAGAGGATGCCGAGTGTGGTAGCCCCGTGGCAGACGGTATATACTACAAATGGTATACCCATAGATAGCGATATTCCAAGTATTGGCGATGTGTTCAAGAAATATGAGTCAAGGATGTCGGACTCCGGAACCAAAGAATTAATGAAGCAGGAAATACACCAGGGAAGGCTCCTTTTCGAGAGAGTCATAGAGTCGGGCAGGATAGACGTTGTGCACCTGCTGCAGAGAACGCCCCAGGACGTAGCATCAACATTAAGGGAGGTGAAGCGGAACGATCCTGGAGCACTCCGTGGCTTTACAGGGTTTGGGCTACACTGGCATCCGGTAAAGGGTATTGGCCACTATGTCCCGCTAGGATTTCCGGGCATACTTCAGCGTGCAGTGCATGGCCTAGAGACACCTCCCGGTGGCATAAGTGTGGGCGTATACCCAAACGGATTGAGTGTGCCGAACAATATGGTGGTCGACATACATGAGTTAGGCCACCATGTCGAATCAATGCGCCCCGAACTGTTAAAAAAATACAAGGAGATGAGGGAGCAGGATATTAAGAATAGGATGGCGAAAGCGGGAGAAGACAAGGCATCACAGGCGGCAGAATTCAACAAAATGCGCAGAGAATTCCTAGGATTCCACGGAGACACAGATACGTGGGGTAATAGGGCGAACTTAGCTCTCGGGAAGCTTGATGGCCAGGTATTAAGCGAGAACTTCGCTGAAGACTACATGCAATGGCAGATATACACGACGTATAAACGCCGTCTTGACGACGCCAAACTCAAAGGCTTCACAAGTGGCGACGTGCTAAAAGCGGAACGAGAGCTAGACCAAGCTATCAAGGCGGCTGGCTGGAGGAACCCAGTGGACAATCCCGCAATACAATTCTTCGACAGGGAAATAACCAACCGGCCAGCGCCAGTTGGAGATGTTTACAGTCCTGTTGCCGGTCCAGTACAACGCCAGACATTCACCGGAGCAGGAATAATGGGGGCAGCAGTTCCAAGCGGCTTCATGGGAGTTGAAACTCCGGCACCAACAAGGTTGTCCGCACAGCAGATGCCGTCTGAGCTTGCTACTTTGGTGGCGTCGAACGAGGTGCGGGCTAAGTCTGCCTTAGATGATGGCTGCAGAATCCACGGAGAGAAGCCAGGGGTTGAGAGGTGCAAAGCCTATGAGGCCGCGGTGGATGATTTGAAGTACCAGCGGATGATTGAGATGCTGAAAGCTATGAAGCCTGAGGAGTTGGCTCGTATCGGCGTGGACCCATCCAAGGCCGGCAGTGACATGAAGTCCAGGGCTGAGTGGTGGAGTGGATTAAGCGAGAAAGAACAGGAGAAAGAACAGAAAGCCCTTAAAAAGTCCTTCAAAGGTTCATCTTATGAGAAGCAGTTTGAAGCTGACAGGAATCAACTTTCCATCCAGGCTGTAAGCGGGAGACTAACCACTACAGAAGTGGTTGAGGCCGAGATGAACAAACGCCTGGGTGGTAAGGCATCCGACACCATCGGGGAGCTTGGGTCCGCGTCCTTTGCCGCAGCCAGCGAAGAGCAGATGAAGGCTGCGAGAGCCAGAACCCAGGAGGAACTCAGGAAAGAGCTTGACAGACTAAGGGAAGACGGCCACATATCCGGCTACAAGGCCGAGAACATAGAGAAGTTCATGTTCGGCTACACTGACGACAAAGGCGAACACAGGGGCTATGTTGACATCATGATGGGCGCTGCGAAGGAGAACGCCGCAGGCGGTGCGACCTTCGACGACGTTTACAACTCCGTGAGAAATGACATGCGCAGGCTAGTCTACCAGGACGAGCTCTCCCTTGAGAGGTCCCTTGGAGACCACGGGGTACGGCACATACTGGACGGAAACTGCGGCACCACGATGCAGATACTCGAGTCTAAGGACAGGCAGCAGCCTGGTTTCCTCACCGACACCGACCGTGCGATGGCCCTTATGATACAATTGAACCATGACATGGGCTACACGACCGACATGGCAAGGTACGGGTTCACAGGCACCGAAGACCATCCCCAGTTCAGCACAATCCTCTTCCAAGAGGGGTCTGACAGGGACCTGAGGGGCAGGGTGTTCGGGGAACAGAATCGCGAGGCGATGGCCAGGGTTATAGCAACCCACAGTTCAGCCGAAGTCGACTTCAGCACAGAGAACAAGGAAAAGTTCATCGCATCAACGGTGAGGTTGTCCGACAATCTCGGCCTATTCGCAGACACCAAACTCCCGGAAGCGATATACAAGAACTCCCAAGGCTTCGAATCCCTGATGAGGATAGAGAAGGCCAGGCAGTTACATGAAAAGGGAGTGCTCGATGAACGCCAATTAGGCGTGGTAGTCCAAGCCGAGAGGGACAAGATGAAGGCTGCCTTAAGAAGGGAAAGGCATAAAGGCGAGAAGTTGACTGACACGGAGCTTAAGGCACTCGACCGCGCCATAGACGAATTCGACACCCTAAGCCCGACGTTCATACTCGGCCAGATAAGCGGGAGGCTGGAGGGCGTAAGCCTCCAAGCGGATGGAACAGCCTCGGTGCAGATAAGCCAGACGGAATTCCAGAAGATGCTCAGAAACGTGTTCGGAGACGACAAAATAGCAGCGGCACAGTTCAAGAAGTTCGTTAAGGACTACGCCGGTGAGACTGAGCTGAAGAAACTGGAGAAAGACCTAGAGGCTGGCAGACAACACACAATCCTCCTCAAGAAGGGTGAAGGGCCAGGTATTGAACTAAAATTCACGCCAGCAGCCGAAGCCGAGGCTCAGAAGGAGGTCACACCTCAACGCACTCAGGAATGGGAACCGAGTGAGGAACACATGCGCAGGATGAGGGGACTCTCACAGAAACTGGATTATGCCCAAAAACTGTTAGCTGACACTGAATCTAAACTCAACGCCTTGCTCATACGCCAGAATTTGGGTGTAAAGGAAGCTCAAGCAATCACCGACAATGGGAATATAACCAATCAAGACGAACGCAGGCGCAGGCTCAGCGTCTACGCTGAACAGGCGCTCAAATTCGACGGCACAGACAAGAAAGTCACCGCACAGTCAATAAGCATCGAACTGACTAAACGGCATATACTATCCCACCCCGACATCTCTGATGAAGAGCGCATCGGCCTTGCCGTCCGCCTAGTCGGTCCATTAAGCGAGCCTCAGAAGACAGCCATCCTTGATGCGCATCGCATGGACGGCGTAATCGACAAGATAACCCCAGAGGAACTCAGAAGGAAAGTAGAGGCAACAAAAGACATTCTCACCCCAGAACAACGTAGGACGCTCATCGAAGCAGGAATAATGGGTATCGCGATAGTACCAAAAGCCGGGATAACCGAAGTAGCACAAATCCCGCCGGAAGAGGCTGTAACCTCTCCTGAACAAATAAAACGGCAATTGAGTGGTGTTCTAAGTCCTGATAGTATCAAGACTATTGATGGTTTAGTCAAGAAACTCCAAGACGATCCAGAAGCCATGCTCCTGCTAAAGCGGGCCCTCGAGGCCAGTGAGGTCAGTAAATCTGATGCCAGAAATGCAGTCCTGACATACTTGGGGGTAAAACCAGCATCTGTTATCGGATGGAATGCCAGTATAGGTCCCTCTCTCTATGGGAATGTGGACCCAGCATACTACCCCCCATTATCAGATCCAAACAAGTTAACACCTGATGAACTGTACTCTACCTACTTGGATTTCATGCGTATTCGATCAAAGAAAGAGAAAGGCAAGGAATACAAGGTCGAAGTATTACCCCCTATCGGTGAACTCGCAAAGAAATTGTGCGAATTGAACCCTGATTTGATATGCCGACAGGAGCGAGGCTATCTGGTGAATGGGAGGCCGCTTTTGGAATTTGACCCGCGCATAATGCAGCATGGTCTACGCGGTGAGATGCCGAAGACTATCGAGGAGGGTTTTGTCCGGGCTTGGTTCTCACCCAGAAACGTCATAAACGAGTACAAGACAGCGCTCTATCTGGGTTTCGGGCCATCAGCAGGGAAGGAGTATGACTGGCGGCAGTTTCCTCGCGAACATTTCAAGAGCTCTTTCGACACTAAATTCGGCGAAGGTGCTTTCGAGCAGATGTATGCGGGCGAGAACCGTGAGCTCATACTCTCCATAGCAAATTGTTACGCCTTTGATCCGGCGAAACTTCCAAAATATGCCTCTTATGCCCCTAACATGATCCTCCCAAAAAATGTTGATGAAGAGCATTTCATGAGAATTGGACTTACCAGTCAATACGCCTCAAACATCATTGGGGGTGGATTACCGTCAGACGCATTAACCGGCATAGATCCTCATCCGATAGGATTATCCCTTACTCTGAGGGATCTTAACCCCTTCGTAGAGGATTCACCCATTCCCCCTAAACTGAGGGGGCGTATAGTCGCAGTCATGCTCAATGACTTAGTTGGAGCGGATAAGGTAAGTCCTGAATTCACTAATCTCCTCGGCAAAACAGAGACAGCAACAGGTGAGGAAAGGCGGCTAAATAAGGAGGTTTTCGACCGTATGATAGTGCAAATGTTCGAAAAACCGACTGCTGTTGCCACACCAGAGACTCCAGTCACCGATGTTTTAGGGTGGGCTCAGTTGCGAAAGGGACTGCCTTCTGAGCTTGCTACTTGGGTTGAGGAGAAAGATGTTGGGAAGGTTAAGGAATATTTCAAATCACATTCTGATGTCTCCAATCCCGTGCGCCGTGCAGCCGCCGAAGGCCTACTCGGCCGCACGCTTAATGACCGTGAGTGGGAGGCCGTGCTTGCCGCACACAATAAGCCGGGAGTAATAGATCAGGCGACTTCTCGTGAATTATGGGATAAACATAGGGCTATGTCACCCACCCTCAAGGCGGAAAGGGAGATGAGGGAGAAAACGCGGAATGCAGGCGTTAGCATAAACGAGATTAAGGAGCAGGCACTTAAGGAAATTAAGCTGCTCATGGACGCGGGAATCGCAGGACACGCACCGGCGCAGAAGATGCCGTCTGAGCCGGCCCCAATCACACCAACAACTCAAGCACATATAGCTAATGCCGAGGCCAAGTATAATAAACTACGTGAAGGGGGAACTCTGAACAACATCGTATCTGGTGGAACATTGAGGCTTCACATAGGTGAAATGTTCATTGATGGTCGCGGTCATAGATTTGTACTGATTGGAGATGATAAGAATGGTGATCCCATACTCCGAGATGCCGAAAACGAGAAAGCGTCAGGATTTTCACTGCCTGATGTGTTGGATCATAAACCGTCTATTTTTCGCCTTAAGGACCCTAGTGCATTCACAACAGAAGACCTCAACAGTGTGAGAGACTCAATAGGTGAAATAACTAAGGATTTGGAGAGAATGTTTGATGGGGTGAAATTAGACACGGAGAAGAACCCATCTGCTGTCCCGCGCCTTGTGGCAGTCCACAAAGCCATCTCCAGCCTCCCCGAAAGCCACCACAGGTTACCCACAATAAAAGAAGTTACCTTTGAGCCCCCTGCGTGGGATGAAAAAGTGGGCTGGTTTCAAGATGGTCACCTTCAACTCAAGTCAACACTGGAAGGCGAGGAGGAGGTGCAGGCAGGCTTCTTCCACGAGTATGGTCACGCCTTCCAAGCCAACTTCTGTCCTGACAAAAGCGAGGAATTCAAATGGTTCAGTAAAAAGTTCTCGAAGTTGATAAACCATCTAAAGCGAAAAGACTTTTTCGCCGGCAGATTCGGACGTTTTACACACGAGTATCCTGGTTTAGGTGATGGGAGGGCCGATGAATCATCAAGAAGCTCCCATGAACTTTACGCCGAACTATACAAACAACACGCCATGGGCGAACAGGACGAACTCCAAAAACACATTGACGGCCTCCAGAGCCCGGATGCTAGGAGGATATACACAGAACTTAACGGATACATGGCCGAAAAATTCAAAAACCCCCAATATACTATAATGCCGTCCGAGCTTGCTCCTTTGGTTGCTGCGAAGGATGTTGGGAAGGTTAAGGAATATTTCAAGACGCATGCTGATGTCTCCGATCCCGTTCGCCGTGCAGCCGCCGAAGGCCTGCTCGGCCGCACGCTTAATGAGCGTGAGTGGGAGGCCTTGCTTGCCGCGCACAATAAGCCCGGCGTAATAGATCAGCTGACTTCTGGTGAATTACTCCAAAAACACAGGGCTGTGTCACCCACCTTCAAGGAGGAAAGGCAGAAGCGGGAGGAAACGCGGAATGCAGGCGTTAGCATACAAGAGATTCGCGAGGAGGCACTTAAGGAAATTAAGCTGCTCATGGACGCGGGAATCGCAGGACATGCGACAGTCACGGAAGCTGAAGTCCAGAAGAGAGAAGCTGAGCTTAAACTTCCGGTTGATGTCTTGGAAAAGCTCAGAAATACCTCTGGAAGTCACAAAGACCGCATTAAGCTGGTTGACGCGGTTGAGGATCTGCGGCTTCTGCGTGTCAAGGACGATGAGATATACAAGATAATGTTTGGCGACGCGAAAGATCTGAAGGAGTTACTGTCAAGGCTAGTTAAAATGGAAGCAAGTAGTCGCGAATCGGCCATCGAGTCCGCAAGTAGAGTAGTCGACGAGGATCAGGCCAGGTTCGAAGAAGAGAAATATGCGAAGGAGGTTGGCGCCCTCCGAAGGAGGCAGATTGCCGAACGTTTACGCTCGCAGCTTGCTAAGGGTGAGACTGACAAGATCCGGAAAATCGAGAAGCGGGTCATGGAAGAGGAATCATATGCCCAGATAGTCGACTATGTCGTCGGCAAGGTTAACAGGCACAAGCAGATGGTTGAGGAGATACGCAGGCGTGGCGGCTCTGTCGGAGACCTAAGGACTGGGGAGGACATGGCCGTCGATAACCTGGCTGATGGAAGGTTCAATGACATTGTGGGCGAACTGGACCGTCTCTCCTCCATGATACAAGGCAGATACTATGCCGCACTCTCAGGCGGCACACAAGACAAAAAAGGGGATTAGACGGCTAGAACCTTACATGATGCTTATATCCGGGGACTGCGGATATAATAAACGGGAGAAAAAGTGGAAAAGACTGTGGATAACGTGAAGTCTTCCGGTGGTGCGGAAAGTCAGGTGCCTATTTTCAATCCTATGGAGTACTTCCAGGTGACTAGGGGGATTATTGCATTGAATAGGCCCTATGTGCTCGAATACCGGAACTGGAGTGAATTCAACCTCGATGCTATGGGGAAAGCGTCAGTGGCATTCCTAATACAGGCTAAAGCAAAGAAAAACAAGGACGGGTGGGCGGGGGATATGGAGGCCATACGCTCTCAGGCGGCCAGGTACAGGGACGAGGAACCAAACAAACTAAACGCCTTCATTAACCTCAAGATGAGTGAGGAGTTTAAAAATATGGTGGGGGACAAGATGAAGACAGCGGATGCGAATGAAAAGCCTGACCTCCAACAGCAGTTGGCTGACGGTAATGAGATATCAAATCTGGCTGAGGCTGCTCTTAAACAAAACCAGAAAATGCCAGTGTACGGCGTACCCACGGAATTCCT
>JAZDIN010000036.1:0-8272 GCA_043804895.1 Candidatus Altarchaeota archaeon | reverse complement strand
AATTTATCTATGGTTTATGGGATTAGGACATGTGATTACTGATAATCTCTTGGTTTCTTTAGTAGTCTGCTACGTCTCCTTCTACTTTACATTTAACATTATGGAATACCTACAGACTGGCAAGGTTGTTTGGAGAAAAATGGGCCCGGATGTCCCTATGACTGGATATGAAGCTAAATTCTACACCATGTTAAGTATCTTAATACTCTTGTTTATATTATACTCTCCTTTCTACTTAAGAAGTTGATGCTAATGTCTGATACGACCACGAAAAGTGCAGGGTTATGAAGATACATTATCTCCAAGACGGACGGAACCGTACCACGTATTATGTGAGTCCTAGTTATGAGACTGTCGTCGATGAGTACGGTGTCGCCCGTAACACCCGTTACGTGTGGGCTAACGGGGAACGTCTAGTGGAAATCGCCGACAATGGCAGCAAAACATTCTACCTTAACGACCACCTCGGCAGCAGCAGCGTCCTCGTCAACCAGTCCGGTCAGGCAGTCGACAGAGCATCTTATTACCCATTTGGAGCTGTTAAATCAGGCGGCTCAGCCTCCCTAATGGCGTCCTCCTCTCGGACGCTAACAGCACATTCGTCGCCAACGACGCCCCATAACTCCTGTTTTTAACGGTGTTTCCTTTATTAATACCGGATATGGATCGGGTTGTTGACAGGCTTGTTAAGGCATTGGGGGGGTTGGATGAGGTTTCGTCTGTCATATTATATGGTTCGCATGCTCGGGGGGAGGAGAAGCCTCTCTCTGACATCGATATCTGCGTTGTAACAAAAAAGGGTGTTGGTGGGCTGGCGAAGGCGGATATAACAAGTCAGTCATCCCGTAAGGTGGATGTCACACTGTTCTGGGACCTCCCCACGACTATAAGGTACTCCATATTGAAGGAGGGTGAGGTGCTCCTGCAGAAGGATGAGGATTTTATGCACGCCGTGACCGTGGAGACGATGCAAGAGTACCTTGACTTCAAGCACATAATCGACAGGAACGTAGCCAGAGTCTTCGGAACATGAACAAGCAGAGAATCGCCAGGATAGTAAAGGAGATAGACAGGTACGCCGTGGACTTGGAGGCATTAGGGGTTAAAAAAAGCCAAGACCTCAAAGACACGGAAAAGTTCTACGCCACCTCTATGGTGTTGTTCTCCATGGTGAACCAGGCGATAAACCTGGGGGAAGAGATAGTCTCGGCGAAAAAACTAGGCTTCCCAGAGTCTTACAGGGAAGTGTTCACCCTCCTGGAGGATAACGGCATCATCGATGACCAACTGCGCAAAGAATTCTCACACCTCATACACTTCAGGAATCTCGCGGCTCACGAATATCACACGTTCACTGCAGAGGACGTCTACGAAGCATACAACAGAATCAAAGCCGTCAACAGGTTTATCACCGCGATAAAAAAAGAACTGAAAGAACAATAGGCGACACTAAAAAAGATGCAAAGTGGCTGCTGCAGTAACTAATCTTGTTTTTCCTTGAGTGTCAGCATCGTGCTCATCCCGGTGCGTGTTTTTTTGATGAGGCCCATCCTCTCTAGGCTGTCCACGTTCCTTGACACTGATGATTTTGGGAGGCTGAGTTTCTCGCGGATTAGGGATTGGTTGACCGGCCCCGTCTCCTTTATTATTTCCATAATCTCCTTCTGCCGTTCAGTCAGGAGCTTCGGGTCGTATGATACCTCCTCATTCTTTCCGCGGAGTTTAAGGTAAGCGAGCGCGGCAGCTATTAGCAGGACTATTGCAGCTGCTATCATGTATGTCATATAGTCGTCCTTCTGCGCGGCTGCTATCTGGTATTGTATTATCACACTCATGGGTTCACCCTCTCCAGTACCCCTCACCGAAATCCTCCCCCCATCAGTCGCTATCCTGAACTGGCCTAATGCCTTCACGTAGTTGACTGAGGCGCCTTCAGGGAGATTCACCTCGTAGACGTACTCTGCGAACACGTCATCCTTAGGTAGGGTGAGGTTGAACAGCCAGTAGCTCCCCCTCTTCTGGGTGAGGGAGTCGGTGGTTCTTGACGCAAGAGCCAGGTGGTTTTCCCTTCCAGTAATGGTTGCAACCCCGGCTGAGTTCACATCGACCGAAACGTCGGCGTAGTACTCCTGAGCGCAGGCCGACGAGGCCGCCAACAAGATGGCAAACAACCACAAGGCTTTCATGTGAATCAATATGACGTGCCTACGCGGTTAAATATTCCTATATTGCTTATATACATATACTTAACATATCATATACATACGGTGTTTAAATGGATGATGTCAGGGTTAATGTGCTACTTCCGACCAAACTCTTAGCTGAAGGGCAGAGTCTTGTGAAACAGGGCTACTTCAGCAACTTCAGCGAAGTGCTTAGGGAAGGCCTGCGGAAGGAAATCATAGCGTATAAGATGGGCCTGGGTTTGACTGAAAATGATTTCAGGCTGATGGAACTAATCAAGGAATCAGATGCAGCCGGCAGACTACTAACTGAAAAGGACATGGAGAAGCATGGCCTTAAACTTTAGCTTGAAGTTCACAACATACTTCGAGCGCCAATGGTTGGGTTATGGCGAAGACACCAGGGGTTTAATCACAGAAAAACTCATAATCCTCAAACAGAACCCGTTCCGTTACCCCACGCACACGGGCTTCCATCGCGTGCATAAAATCAAACTGACCCTTGAAGGCAAATACCAGAGGCTCATGTACGCCGTCTTCATGCCAGACAACCAGACCATAACCGTCCTTGGCGTCTTCGACAGGTCAAAGGAATATAAAGACTTTGAGCGGATATTCGCTGAACTCAGGAAATAATTCCTTGGTGTGGTCGTCGCCAGTTCCAGTGTTGTTTAAATATGTGTTAACACATATATATGTTATAACATGGCTAACATGACACTATCAATACCGGACGGCATACACATCGAGATGAAAAGGTACTCCGAGGTCAGGTGGAGCGCGGTGGCCAGAAGAGCGATAGTCGATAAGCTCGAAACCCTGCGCATGGCAGACCAACTGGCATTCAAGAGCAAACTGACGCAGAAGGATGTTGACGAATTCAGCAGAAAAATAAAATCAGAGGCCAGCAAGAGGTTCCTGGCATGAATGTCGTCTATTCTAACAGTTGTTCCGGCAGTATATAGTCTCCGAATCTTTCCCTATCCTCCTCGACGCGCTTCCTTACCGCGTCCAAGGCCCTGTAGAGCTCTTTTGGGGCGTCCGGTACCTTCCCCTTGTATATGACTTCCACGCGATCTATCTTCGCCAGAAGCTCGAGGGTCCTTACCTTGAACTGTTCATCGTACAGTTCCTTAGCATACTTTGCCCCCAGGACTCCCTTAAACAGCTTTTTGAGGTCTTCGTATTTCGGGATGTACCCGGTGGGGGTCTTTATCGCATCGACTTCACAGTGGACTCGAAGCTCCATCCATCTCACCCACACCCTCTTATCCTCCTTCCCTGTCAAGTACTTCCCGTCCTTCTTGAGGAAGTAGTTGACTGAGAAAACCTTCGGAATCTTCTTCGCCCTCTACCCGAAGTCTAGGTTGCACTTGATGTATTTGCCGAGCGGCACTGAGACGAAGTCGAGGTTGCTCATCGGATTGAAGGTCCGCACACCCTCCTTGCCCAAAGTAGCAGACGTAGTCTCAGACTCTAAAGTCGCGGCCTTGGTGAGTATCCCCTCATCCCAGCCGAACGCCTCCTCCACAGGCACTGTCGTGTCAGAGTCCCTCCCCCCGTATATTATGCCCCCAACCTCCACGCCATGTGGGTCGTCGGCCTTCGGATCCTTGTTCTCCAACTCGTTTATCCTGATAGTGTATCTTGCGTTCTTGTGGGCGTGAGCTATCTCCTGCCCCTCATGGTCCTTCTTGCCGAGGAACCACTCCCCTGAATGGTTTCTGCCCTTGTTCGGGACCGCACCGTCCCTCCCAAGCCAGTGGGGTGTGAGTCCGTCGTCGACGAGGACGTTGGAGAATATCACCTCCCTCGGGGTTGTGAGGGACTTGAATATCACCGGGTCGTCCTTAGAGTTCACGTCCGTGATTATGCCGAACAATCCCTTCTCCACGTTGACTGCCCTAATCCTCCCATCGATTACCCTCAGGTATGCGATGTCGTCTCCGACGATGCTCTCGCCCCTCATCATCGAAGTGGAGGTCTTCCCGCACGCCGATGGGTATGCTCCAGTGAAGTAAGTGACCCTCCCCTTGGGGCCGTGTACTCCCATGATGAACATGTGCTCTGTGAGCCAGTCCTCGTTGCATGCCTTCTGGATTGCAAGCCTCATCGCCAGCTTCTTCAACCCTATGGTGTTGCCACCGTACTGGGTGTTAGCGCTGAATATGATGTTATCCTCCAAGTCAATGTAAACCCTCCTATTGTCAGTGTTCTTGCTGACTCCCCCCTCCAATACCCCTGCAGTATGAACGAACCTGAAGAACTCCTTAGGTTTGTTCTTCATGAACTGCCCGTACCCGGGCCTGTAGAGTATGCTTTCGCTGTGGGCGACGTAATAGGAGTCTGTTATCTGCACGCACGGTATCGAGAATACGCTGTCCAAGGGGCCGAGGGCGTAGAAGGAGACTATCATCTCTTTCCCCTCCATGCTGTCCTTGAGGTAGCCCATCATCTCAGCTAGGCCTTCCTTCTTCCCCACCGTCTTCAGCTCACCGAGGTTCCCCCCCTCAGGCAGCAGGTACCTTGTGGCCCTAGTGTCCCTCCCCTGGTCCGTGTACCCGTCGAAGTGGATTGTATGGCCTTTAATCTTGAGCTTGAACTCCTCGCCCAACTCGACAGCCTTCCTCCTGATGTGTTCCAAATCCCCTTCGCTGTCATCGCACACGAAGACGCCCTTCGGGTTGCAGAGGCTGACGAACTCTTTGATGAACCCCTCAACCATCGGATTCCCTAATGCAGCGATTTTGCCTGAACTATCCTTGTCCATAACGTCCTCGAGAAAGAGTCTTACTCTCAGAAGTTTAAATACGAAACTATATCTTGACCGCGTTCAAAACGCCGTCCTGCCCTGGCCTTGAGGTGACCCTAGCCTTCAGTTCAGCGCCTTCTAGGGTTTTCACGTCTATTATGGCGCCTTTGGTGATTATGTTCCTCCTTGTGAGGTCGCGGCTTGCAGGATTCTCAGAAACCCACGTTACCTCGCATTTCACGCTTTTCCCGTCTATTATGACGTTAGCATGCTTGGACCTGATGAGCTTAACCTTAACACCGCCGCCTCTGACCCCAACCTTCTTCCTAGAATCCTCACCCATCTGAGTCTCAATCGCAGGGCCGCCCCTGAACCGCTTCTTCTTCTTATGAGCCCTCGTAGGAACCTCATGATACATACCTCTAATATTACAACCACCCCCTATAAAAACCCTTTTAAACCCCTTGGCACATAAGTAACAGATGGAAGAGCGGGTGCCAACCGGCGTGGCCGGCTTGGACGAGCTGATGGGCGGCGGACTACCCCGCGGCCGAAGCATACTACTCTCCGGCACATGCGGTACAGGTAAGACTACCTTAGCGATACAGTTCCTCCACAATGGCGTCTTGAAATACGGCGAAAACGGCATACTCCTCACCCTCGAACAGAACGCTGATGAGATACGCAAAGACATGCTCTCCATCGGCGTAGACCTGAAGAAACTCGAAACCGAGGGGAAACTGACCATAATAGACACATCCCTGTCCAAATTCGGCATAAAAGACTACATGTCCCCCTCCGAGTTGAAGGAAGGCTCATTCACCCTAAGGCCTGGCGAATTCAACATCGACAACCTCCTGGCCGTACTCACTGAAACAGCAAGGAAGATGAACGCGAAACGCATCGTAATCGACAGCCTACCAGCCCTCGACTACCTCCTCAAAGACGTTCAAGACGTCCGCCGCATACTCATCCAAATAAACTACCAACTGAAAATAAGTGGCCTAACCACCATAATAATCACAGAAGGCGAAGACGAAGACGGCCTATCCAAACACGGCGTAGAAGAATACATCAGCGACGGAGTAATAGTAATGAGAATAAACGAGGCCCTAGACACTAGAACCATAAAGATAAGAAAAATGCGCATAACCAAACACAGCCTAAAACCAACGACGTTCGAACTGACCACCTCCGGCGTCCAGATTAAAGCCCAGAAGGGCCTTTGAGGGCGAGGGGAATCATCTGGTTTTTTAACCGCCAGTTCAATCCATTACTATGAGCCACCAGGATGAGATTCTGACAGTCCTCCAGGAGGATTTGATGCAGCTTGAGGACATCCACGCCTGCATGGTAGCTCAAAGGGGATTCGAGGGAATCGTCCCATTCTCTGAGAAGTTCAAGCAGGAGATAATGCCCATATGGGAGATACTCAAGAACACGATGGAGGAGTTCTTCGACGTCATAAAAAAATACGGCGAACTCGGCCTAGACAAAGTCTACTTCGAACTCGGCGCATACGATGTGATGTTCTTCATCCTCCCAGGAAGCGACACCGCCCTAGTAGCCATAGTACCGGCTTTGGCGAACCGCGGCCTACTGGAGGTGGAGCTGGAGAACGCCAGAAGGCGGGTAATCAAGATCCTCGAAAGCCCATAACGCCTATTAACCTAAAAAACCTATAATCTGTTAACTCCCAAGATGATATCACTCGACTATCAAGCCCTGCCGCAGCTGGCGCACGACCTTGCGATACTCGTAATATACCTCATAGTCGGCATGGGCATAAAATACATAGACCAGGCCTTCGACCTGAAGGTGTTCAACAAGAAGACCGCAACAGCCGTGGCGGTTCCGATAGCGATACTGATGGGCCTCCTCATGGTCTACGACCCCCCATCAGCCTCAATATTCACCGCCATAGCCTTAGGCGTTGCGGCAACCAATAAAGTAGACAACATAGCATTCAGCCTAGGACTCGCCACGCTAATCATAATACCAATACTGCTCGGCCACATAATACAAATAATGTGGATTCCGTTCATACTCCTCCTAATAGCCGCGGTAATCGATGAGAAAGGCAACGACTGGAGCGACAAATACTACCAGCGGAAGAGGAAGGACATGAGAACAAAAACCAAGACGCTCGCATTCCTCTTCAGCCACAGGTTCACGATGAAAATAACAGTCCTAATCCTCGTCGCAGTCAACCAGATGCCCCCAGCCTACCTGGCCGCATTCATACTCTTCGACCTCGGCTACAGCATAACAGAGAAGATAAGCTTCACCCTAATACCATACCGACTCAAAAACCCCAACATCATAAGAAAAGAAAACTGGGTACTGTTCAACTAGGACGTATTTATTATAGCGTAATCTGATTCACTTACCATGGGGGGTAACGTGACCACCGTCCTAAAACCTGACGTGAAATCCGACACCAACCCCACTTCAGACGCTAAACCCGAATTCAAGGCCGCAGTAGGCTTAAGCCGGAAATGGGAGGCCCGCGAAGCAGGCCGGGAAGTCGCCGCAGACACCCTAAGCAAACTAGGCCACGGCGTCAAACCAGACTTCTTCCTACTGTTCACCACCATACACTACGAGAAACACGGCGGATTCAAAGAATTCCTAGCCGGCGTATGGGACGTACTACCCAAAGACACACCACTAATAGGCGGAACCGTCGCCGGCTTCATCAACCCCCAAGGCTGCTACACCAGAGGAGCCACAGCCCTCGCAGTAAACTACCCAAACATGGACATAGCAGTCGGAATAGGGAAGGACACTAGGAGAAATCCAGAAAAAGCGGCAAAAGAATTATCTACTGGTCTCCGGGAATCATTCGACAATTCAAGGTATTCTAGAAACCTCCTGTTCACTCTATTACCGGGTGGGACAATACCCTCCTTTTTTGGAATAGGTCGTAAAAAAGTTTTGAAAAACAGCGCTTTAGCAAAATTATCTCTTAGTTTGTTAGATCTCTCTATAAAGTTTATGCAAATGGGTCCTGGCAGAGAAGAAGAGGTATTTGAGTCCTTGGCTGAACATTTAAGTAGCGGGTATATCATTGGAGGTAGTACTACTGACGATCTACATCAATCATCATGTTATCAATTCTATGGCAACTCTGTTTACTCTACACATGTCGTTGGGTTGAACATAAAAAGTAATCTGAAGGTAGACATTCTAACAAGTTATGGTCTTAAGGGCACTGGAAAAACTTTATCTATAACAAAAAAAGGGTTACGCGACTGCGTTATACTCGAGTTTGATCATAAGCCTGCTACAGGCGAATTTTTAAAACAACTTAAATGGCCAAAAGATTTTTTAGATG